>CAZHOX010000038.1:0-14684 GCA_964534345.1 uncultured Anaerolinea sp. | reverse complement strand
GGCAGCTTAACTTGAAAGTGTTCCTGCAATTGGAAAATCAACCGCGTAGCGATCAGCGAGGTCCCGCCAAGATCGAAGAAATTATCGTGAATGCCAACCCGTTCGAGGTTGAGTACTTCAGCGCATATCTCGGCAATGGCTTGTTCATCCGGTGTGCGCGGCGCGACATAATCTTCACGCGAAACCATCAAACCCTGCGATATTACAGGCAGCGCCTTTCGATCCACCTTCCCATTCGGAGTTAATGGCAAAGAATCCAAGATGATAAAAATGGATGGAACCATGTACTCTGGAAGTTTAGTTCGCAGGAATTCACGCAATGAACCAGCATCCGCTTCTTTCTCACCCGAAGCGGGTACCACGTAAGCAGCCAGACTCGCATCTGACGATTTTTCCTTCCATGCCACAACGACAGCCTGCTGCACCGAGACATGTTCTGACAACACCGCCTCGATCTCGCCAGTCTCAATGCGATAACCACGCACTTTCACCTGCTGGTCACTGCGCCCAAAGAACTCGATATTCCCGTCAAAACGATAGCGGGCAAGGTCGCCGGTTTTATAGATCATGGATGAAGAATCAAATGGACTAACGATGAAACGCTCAGCAGTCAACTCGGGGCGGTGCAAATAACCGCGGCTGACGCCATCTCCACCGATAAAAAGATCGCCCACCACGCCGATCGGGACGGGTTGCATGTTGGAATCAAGAATGTAAATTTGTGTATTGGCAATGGGTCTGCCTATCGGAACCGCACTCGAATCATCTTGGGTGCCATTCGAAGTGACTTGATACATCGTCGACCAAATTGTCGTTTCGGTGGGGCCATATAGATTCCACAGCTGCGAACCGCGTTTCAGGAGTTGTTCTTTCAAGTCTCCTGTTAATGCTTCTCCACCGCATAGAATTTTGAGACCATTCTTGCCTTCCCAGCCTGCTTCAAGCAGCAATCTCCAACTTGCTGGTGTGGCTTGCATAAATGTAGCAGGTGACTGAGTGATCGCATCCGCAAGTAATGAACCGTCTGCGAGGATCTCCGGGCTTGCGATCAAGATTCGCGCGCCAACGGTTAATGGCAGAAAGAGTTCCAGCCCGGCAATGTCAAACGATAGTGTGGTGACAGCAAAAAGAACATCATCAGATCGAATGTCTAAACTCTTACGCATGGAACAGAGGAAATTCACCACGGCTTGATGATGAATTTGTACCCCTTTTGGTCTTCCAGTTGACCCAGACGTGTAAATGATATAAGCAAGGTCATCTGGCTTGACGGCAATACCTGCTTCACTGGCTCGTATTGTTTGCCCTAAATCATCAAGGCAGATCACTTTGGCTTTGCTCTCAGGAATCTCTGATAACAAACTCGAATGAGTAAGGATAAATGGCGCTTCTGAATCAGCCATCATAAAAGCGAGGCGTTCACTTGGGAAGGACGGATCCAATGGCAGATATGCGCCGCCCGCCTTGAGAACACCGAGCATCCCGATCAACATATCAAGAGATCGTTTCACAAAGATGCCAACAAGCGTCCCCGCTCCTGCTCCCTGAGATGCTAGCACTTTGGCAACTTGATCTGCGCGTTCATCCAATTCTTTATAGGTTAGGCTCGTATCCTCAAATTGCACGGCTATTGCATCAGGCGTGCTGCGAACCTGTTTCTGGATCAGATCGTGAATGCCAAGATCACGCGGATAGTCCGCCTGTGTTTGATTCCAATCCACAAGAATTTGCTGGCGTTCGGTATCACTCAATAATGAATAAGCAGATACGGGTTTATGCGGGTCAGAAACAATAGTATGCAATAATGTGCTGAATTGTTTCGCCATTCGCTGAATGGTGGCTGCGTTGAACAGGTCGGCATTGTAGATGAATGCCGAGGATAATTCGTCGCCAGTCTCTGCCATCATCAGGGTGAGGTCGAATTGCGAAGGTTGATGTAAGAGGCTCATCGATTCGAGAGTCACTCCATCCATTTCGATGCGAGTGCCGGGTATTCCGAGGGCAAAAGAATTCAAACCATGCACACTCTCAAGGTGTGCCTTCTCATAGATGAAGGTGGTCTCAAATAATGGCGGACGACTCGCATCACGGTGCGGGATATGCAGTCTTTCTGCGATGAGTGCAGGGGGGAAATCCTGATGGTCAAGAGCATCCAAAACCGTTTGACGCACCTGCTCAAGCAGCGTTGAGAAGCTGATGCCTTCCGAGAAAGATGTACGGATACCAACCGGGTTCACAAAATATCCCATCACGCCGGCGAGGTCGGGGTGTGTCCTTCCAGCAATTGCAGAGCCAACCAACAGGTCAGATTGTCCACTGTAACGATGTAAAAGGGTTTGAAAGGCAGCCAGTAGCGTCATGTAAAGAGTTGCGTTGTTTGCGCCTGCCAGTTCCTTGAGCTTTTGCGTAACTTCGGCATTTATCTGCAAATGCTGTGTTTCACCACGATAGGTTTGAACTGACTTGCGGGTCCGGTCTGTTGGAAGATTGAGAACCGGCAACTCACCGGCAAGTTGTTTACTCCAGTATTCCCAGTGACGTTCACCTTCAGGCCCAGCTAAGGTTTTATTTCGCCAGTGCGCAAAATCCAGATATGATGTTCGCAGAGTTGGCAAGGCTGGAGATACTCCCCTTCTTTCTGCGGTATAGAATGCCATTACTTCAGAAGCCAGCAGGGTCATTGACCAGAAATCGGTGATGACGTGGTGGACAGCGACCAACAAGATCGTTTCTTCTGCAGATCGTTGCAAAAGCACAACACGGAATGCTGGTTCGTTCTCAAGGTCAAAGGAACGGAATGCATAATCTTCAAGCTGAGACTGAAGATTTTCTCCAGTCCACGAGGTCGCATTCACTTCTTCGAGTGGAAGCGGAAGCGACTCGTGAACCCTCTGCATGGGTTGACCTGCCACCATGTGAAATGTTGTCCGCAATACGGCGTGACGTGCCATCAGATTTGCGAAAGCCCGCTTCAGTGCATTGCTGTCGAGGTCGCCGAGAAAGCGAACGGCCCCGGAAACATTGAAGGAAACCCCTGCAGGCATTAATTGGTCAAGGAACCACATGGCTTGCTGGTTGTATGTAAGTGGGTGGGAGCCATCTGTGCTTGTGGCTGAAATGGATGGAATGAGAGCATTATGGATGGGTTCTCCAAGATGTTCCAAAGCCTGGCTCGCAAGCCCGGAGATAGTCGGTCCTTGAAGCAAGGTTGAGACCGGTACCTGTATGCCCAGTTTCGATTCCAATGAATTCTTTATTTCCATTGCCATCAACGAATCCAGCCCCAATGTATCCAGAGGTTGTGTGAGACTCAAGCGTGCTGCATCCATTCCAAGCACACGTGCGGCTTGTTTTTGGATGAACTCCTCCACAGTCTTTTGGCGTTGGGCTGGCTCGACAGATAGAAGCGCCACTTGATGCAGGTCTGTTTGAGGCAACATGCCTTGAGGTTGATGAGCAACTTTGATGTGCGAGCCAGCGCCAGTGTTTGGGATGATTGGCTTTTCTTCATGATGGGAGCTTTCGGCAAGGACAGGAGCAGGAATATCCATTTTGGTAATGGAGGTCTTCTTCTCAGTGGGTTCAAGCCAATACCGTTGACGGTCAAATGGATAGTTGGGCAGGGAAACTTTATGATGTGTGTATTCGCGGTCAAAGCCTGCCCAGTCAACTTCGGCGCCCTGAACATAGAGTTTCGCAAGGCTGTCCAAGATCACCTGCCAATTGTCCTGTCCTGGCCGAAGAGAAGGCAGCCATACAGCTTTGGATTCCGGCAGGCAGTTCCGCCCCATGCCTAATAAAACCGGACTGGGTCCTATTTCAATGAAGGCATCTATTCCAAGAGTGGCAAGGGCTTGCATGCCTTCTGAGAATCTCACTTCTGAGCGGATATGCTTCCGCCAGTAGTCTGCGCCCGGGGTTTGATCCGCTTTCAGGATACCGCCGAACAGGTTCGAGCTAAGAGAGATGCGAGGCGTATTGAATTCCATCCGATGTGCAATAGATTCGAATTCATCCAGAATTGAATCCATCAGAGGTGAATGGAAAGCATGTGAAACCGTTAAAGGTTTGGATGAAATCCCCAGTTTGCTGAGTTCATCCAAAACAGTTTGCACAGTGGATGTTTCACCGGAGATAACCGTATTTTCAGGTCCATTCACGGCGGCGATGGAGACTCGTTCTTGATAAGGCTTCAGAATAGCTGCAATGCGTGATGCCTCAGTGAATACTGCGGCCATTGTGCCATTATGAGGCAGGGCGCCCATCAGGCGTGCGCGTTCAGCGATGAGGCGTAACCCATCTTTGAGGCTAAAGACATTTGCTATACAAGCAGCAACATATTCGCCAACGCTGTGGCCGAGAACCGCGTATGGCTTAATACCCCAGGATTGCCACAGTGTTGCCAGTGCATATTCAAAAGAAAAAAGTGCCGGCTGAGTATAAGTGGTTTGATGGAGCAACTCGTTTTGACTGGCTTCATTTGACGAAAAGATAACATCCAATAAAGGACGATCCAAAATGGGTTCCAGGATCTTGGCACACTGATCAAGTGCAGCGCGGAAGACAGGCTGGGTTTCGTAAAGTCCGCGCCCCATGTCTGGGTATTGCGACCCTTGCCCGGTAAATAAGAAGGCGATCTTCGGTGGAGTGCTAGGGTTCGCATGACCAGTATATAGGGAAGGTATCTGTGAATTTGATGCGAAAGACTGTAATGCGATGTTTAATTCATTCGTAGAACCAGCTTGAATAGCGAGGCGATGTTCAAAATGTGAACGGCTTGAATTGGCTGTGTGGGCAATATCTACAAGGGGTTGGTTTGTGTGATTGAGATAATTGCTTGTGAGCTGTGTTAGTTTTTGGAGCGCATTTTCAGTCTTCGCAGATAAAGCGAGGATGTGCCGCGGGCGGTCCAATTCCTGTGGTTCTTGTTTAGAGGCTGGCGGCGCATCTGAAAGGATGATGTGTGCATTCGTGCCGCCGAAGCCAAAGGAGCTCACACCTGCAAAGCGCGGTTGATCGCGGCGTTTCCATGGGCGCAGATAGGTCCCAATTTCAAGGCGGGAGTCTTCCAAAGAAAGATATGGGTTTATCTCTTTTAAGTGCAGGTGCGGTGGTATGGCTTCGTTCTGCATGGCAAGCACAGACTTGATCAACCCGGCAATTCCTGCTGCCGATTCCAAGTGGCCGATATTTGTTTTAGCAGAACCCACCAGAACTTTGCTTTTGGTTTGACCGTCATCCAGCACGGCTTGCAATGAAGCGATCTCAATGGGGTCTCCCAACGGTGTGCCAGTGCCATGGGTTTCTACATAATTGATCTGGTGCGGAGCGACATCTGCATTTTTCAGCGCCTGTCGAATGACATCCTGTTGAGCCAGTCCGTTCGGAGCCGTCAACCCGTTGCTGCGGCCATCTTGATTCACTGCCGAGCCGCGGATCAATGCCAGAACATTATCTCCATCACGCATGGCATCGGACAATCGTTTTAGAATGATGACCCCGCAGCCTTCGCCGCGCACATATCCGTCTGCGCTTGCATCAAATGTTTTGCAGCGTCCATCGGGAGCCAACATGCGTGCCTGCGAGAATGTGATATTCAACTCTGGCGTAAGGATGAGATTCACGCCTCCTACTACGCCCAAATCTGTTTCGCCGCTTCGGAGACTCTGACACGCTACATGTGTCGCTACTAAAGACGAGGAGCAAGCTGTATCTACAGCCATGCTAGGCCCGCGTAGGTCAAGAATGTAAGACAGACGATTTGCCGCAATGCTATGAGCATTTCCCGTGCCTGCATACGCGTCAATTCTTTCGATATCTTCAAATTGCAAGCGCGAGTAATCGGAACTGCTGATGCCAACAAATACCCCGGTACGTGTCCCGGCTAATGATTGAGGCGGGATAAAAGCATTCTCCAACGCTTCCCAAGTTACTTCCAGAAGGAGGCGTTGTTGCGGATCCATGCGGGCGGCTTCGCGTGGGGAAATGCCAAAGAAGTGCGGGTCGAACTGGTCTATATTATTGAGGAAGCCACCCCACCGAGATATGACTTTGCCTGAAGCCGCAGGGTCAGATGAAAAATACTCATCCACATTCCAGCGGTCTGATGGAATTTCGCTGATGGCATCCACGCCATTGCGTAGCAATTCCCAAAATGCCTGCGGGCTATCTGCCTGCGGGAACCGACAGCTCAACCCAATGATCGCGATTGGTTCTCTTGTGAACTCTGGGGAAGGTTGGATGGGGACAGGTGACGCCTTTGGATATTTGACGGTTTGAGGTTCATTTGCTAAATGTTCAGCCAGCAATTCAATGCTTGGATGATCCCATGCGAGTGTTGGGGAAAGGGTACGGTTTAGAAAGACTTCAAGGTCACCCGTGAGGCTGACCGCTTGAACAGAACCCAACCCGTAATAGGTGAACGGCTGGCGTGGATCAATGGAAGAAGAATCAACTTCCAGCATTGAAGCGATGCGAGTGACCAGCCAGGATTGAATTGTTTCTCTGGAAGTTATCTGTTCGGTTGCAGGAATGGATTTCTCAGGCTTTGACACAACCGCTCGATCCAACAGATCGGATTTGGTATTCCATGTTCCGACAACTTCAAGAGTATTTTCGAGGAATGCAGATTTGCAGGCGCGGCGTTGGATCTTTCCGCTGGATGTCTTGGGGATGCTCATTGGCTTGACCAGAACAATGGCAAAGACTTGCAGGTCATGTTTTTCAGCCACAGCCTGACGAATGGCAGATGCCAATTCTTTAACATCTGCTTTACGGCTTTGGCGTGTGACCTCCTGAACAATGACCAATTGCTCTTTCCCATTCTCTGTCACTGAAAACGCTGCTCCTCCTGCTGGCTGTAAGGCAGGGTGAGAAGATGCTACGGTTAACTCGATGTCTTGAGGGTAATGATTGCTTCCATGAATAATGATCAGGTCTTTTATGCGGCCCGTGACGTATAGTTCACCATCGTGTAGAAAGCCAAGATCTCCTGTGCGTAGAAAGGGACCTTCGCCAGTGTCGGCTACATACCCTTGAAACGTATTGCGTGTTTCCTCTTTCAACCCCCAATAGCCCTGTGCCACACTAGGACCAGAGACCCAGATTTCACCCACTTCATTTGAATCACAATGGTTCAGCGTTGCAGGGTTAACGATCACGATTTTCTGGTCGATGATTGATGGGCCGCAGCTAACCATGGTCGTTGAACCTGCATCATTTGCAGATGCGGGAACCACATGGTCGCTCTCCAGAGATTTTCGATCCACAGTAAATGTGCGTACTTCAGATGGACCGTCACCGCCGGATACGATCAGCGTACTTTCTGCCATGCCAAAACAAGGGTAGAAAGATGTTCTTCGGAAGCCGCACCCTGCAAAGGTACGTGCGAAGCGCTCCATCGTTTCAGGCCGAATGGGCTCGGCTCCGCAAAAAGCCAGTGTCCAGGAGCTTAAGTCCAGCGTTTCCATTTGTTCAGGAGTCACTCTTTCAACACACAAGTCGTATGCAAAGTTGGGTGCTCCACACGTGTTGCCTTGGTAGCGGCTGATGGCTTCCAGCCAACGCACGGGACGTTGTAAAAAAGATGCGGGAGACATCAACGTGGTTGCACCACCTAAAAACATGGGCTCCAAAATGCCGCCGATCAACCCCATATCGTGATAGCTTGGCAGCCAGAAAACGCCTAAAACACTCGAGTCAATATGGAAGCCGTGTTGAATCGCTTTGAGGTTGTGTAAGAGGTTGCCGTGACTCAACATGACCCCTTTTGGCTGGCTGGTGGAACCAGATGTGTATTGAAGAAATGCCAGGGTATCCAGTGAAATCTGTGGACGATGCCAGGACGCCTCCAACCCCGCTGGAACATGGTCAGTGTCTAACCAGTGTAACGCCTGCAAATCTGGTGCGTGCTCAAAGCGTTGTTCGATATTGTGAAAGATATTTGATGTAGTGAGTGCAAATGAAGCGTGGGAATCATCCACAATGGATTGGATGCGCGGCACCGGGCGGTTGAGTCGCGGTGGATACGCAGGGACGGCAGTAACGCCTGCATATAAACAGCCCATGAAGGCTGCGATATAGTCCAAACCTGAAGGGTAGAGAAGCAAGGCACGTTCCCCGCTGGCGCCAAAACTTTCAAGCCATGCCCCAATGGCACGCGCGCGACGATCTAACTCGCCATAAGTAATTGTGACGATATCTAAGTCGTTATCCTGAATGAATCGATAAGCAAGTTTTTCAGGATGTTCCTCTGACCGCATTCGTAAAATATCTAGCAGCGTATGCTGTGAGGATTGGGATGTGTAGACCGGGTCTGAAATTTGCTTCATAGAGTATTTCAACCTAATTGGTCCGAATTTATTTTGATTTATAACACAAAAGTGGTTATTCAAAAGGGTTTTGCAAAGTGCGAGAGCGGCTCAAAGGATGAGTTACGATCACCACAGAGACCACAGGGCGCACAGAGATTTTTAGAGTTTTCCTCAGTGTAATGATGATTGCCCTGCCCCGTACCAAGGTAACTTGACATTGATTCTCTCAAAAAGGTATAATTTATCTTATTAGTCTTATTTCTGTTTGATATTATTTTTTTGTTTCACACAGTGGGAATGTTCATAATGTATAGCGTTGGTCCGGAAACACGACTGCATATCCATTAAATAAGGAACAGACCGTGACTCAATCAGACAGCTTCAAGTTAACTCTGCTTAATGACCAAAACTCTTCGCCTTCCAGGGAATTCGAACTTACAAAATCAGAAATTACCATTGGTCGTGAAGATAATGTTGACCTGACCATTCCCTCGTCTGCCGTATCGCGCCGTCATGCGAGAATAACGCGCAACGAAGATGGTTATGTTCTGGAAGATCTGGGGAGTAGTAACGGTACATTTGTAAATGGCCAGAAATTGAACGGACCTCGTCCACTGAGGTCGGGGGACAAGATTCGGTTGGGGCAAGTCATCACATTGCTCTATGAAGCACCCAAACCCAAAGCAGTTGTAGTCGCCCAGGAGACCGTCGTCGGTATCAAGTCCTCAGCGCTCAGCGGCAGTGTACAAACCATGATCGGTGAAGACCCACGCTTATCACTGCCAAAGAATGCTGCACCGCCTCAACTGGTCGTTACTATTGCAGGTGGAAATTCGACAACCTATACTTTAACAAGCCCCAGCCTTACACTCGGAAGATTGGACGACAATGACATTGTCATCCCTTCACAAATTGTATCTGGGCGGCATGCACGCCTTGAGCGGATAAATGGCAAGTATCAATTAACGCTTGAACCGAACGCCAGAAACCCAATCCTTTTTGAAGGACGTTCTCTGGATGTTCCGCGCATTTTGAAGGATGGAGACCAATTCAGGATCGGCAGTTTAGATCCTGGCGTGATGGTCACGATCACTTATAGCTCGCCCAGCGAAGCGCTGCAGGATATTGAGCGAGATATCATTTTTGGCGAAAAAAACCTTATTCAGATCGGGCGCGATCCAACCAACGATGTTGTACTTAACTCCCCAAGCGTGTCGCGCTTTCATGCCCAGGTTGAACGTGTAGGGCAGCGTTACCGCGTGGAGGATCTACGCAGCTCCAACGGAACCTTTGTCAACGGTGAACGTATTGAAGGCCCCATGTGGTTGAAATCTCGAGATACCATTAGCGTTGGGCAGTTCCGTTTCGTTATGGGCAAGGATCAACTTGCGAAATTCGATGACAGCAACGGTTTAAGAGTGGACGTGGTCAGCCTGAATAAATGGGTCCGCTCTGATCTGAATATTCTTCAGAATATTTCTGTTTCCTTCAAGCCCAGAGAGTTTATCGTGGTCGTTGGGCAAAGCGGCGGGGGAAAATCCACATTTGTAGATGCAGTTGCAGGGTATCGCCCAGCGACACCTCCATCAAAAGTTTATGTCAACGATATTGATATCTACGCCCATTTCGACGCGATCCGAAATGAGATCGGCTTCGTGCCTCAAAAAGATATCATCCACATGGAGTTGACCATTTATCAGGCTCTCGATTACGCGGCTCAATTGCGGATGCCCTCTGACACATCACCTGAAGAACGGCATAAGCGGGTGATGGAAGTTCTTGCAGACCTGGATCTCACGCATCGAAAAGATGTTCAAATCAGCGGCCTCAGCGGTGGACAACAAAAGCGCGTCTCTATTGGCGTTGAGCTGCTCACCAAGCCGGGCTTGTTCTTCCTCGATGAGCCTACCTCTGGTCTTGACCCTGGAACAGAGACCGCTCTGATGCAGTTAATGCGCCGCCTGGCTGATCAAGGGCGCACGATCATCCTAATCACACACGCCACCAAGAATGTCATGCTGGCTGATAAGGTCATCTTCCTTGCAAGAGGCGGTTATCTGGCATGGTTTGGTCCACCGGATGAGGCGCTGGCTTACTTTGATCAATATCGCTCGGAACGAGATCGAAGGGCTAGCAAGATCGAGTTCGATGAAATTTATGCCATTCTGGACGACTCGAGCAAAGGGAAGCCAGAAGATTGGGCGAAGCGCTATCGTGAAAGCAGACATTATCAGGATTATGTTGCCAAGCCGCTTGCCAGCAAGATCTCCTCGCAGAACTCAGTAACAGTGCCCCAGCCTGACCAAGCGCTGCGCAAAACAAGCAGCACTAGGAAGGTTTCTTCAATAAGGCAATTCCTTATTCTTTCGGCTCGCAACATTAAAATTTTGACGCGTGACCGCTTTGCCTTGGGGTTGATGCTGGCAACTGCGCCGCTGGTGAGCCTGTTGGATGTTGTGCTATCGCTCGTAATGGGTCGAAATCCTTTTGATTTTTATGAAGGCGATATGACCCAGGTCATCATCACTCTTTTTCTGCTAACGATCTATGGCGTGATGGTTGGCGGGATTTCCCAGATGCGTGAGATCGTCAAGGAACAGGAAGTATACAAACGCGAGAGACTGGTCAATTTACAAATTCTCCCATACGTTCTTTCAAAGATATGGGTTGCCGCTTTGCTTGCTTTCTATCAAGCTGCGGCATATACCATTGTTCATTATCTGGCTTTTAAAATGCCAGGTGGAGCGTTGGAGTTTATTCAGATCTATATCACTATGATGCTGGCAACTCTGGCAGGGATGATGCTCGGACTCTTTGCGTCAGCACTTGCTCCAAGTGCCAGTTCTGCCCCACTGATCGTCATCATGTTAATGCTGCCACAGATTGTTCTGGGCGGCGCATTGATTCCGGTGCCAAGCTTTGTAAGTGCGCCGACATCCACCCGCTGGGCGTTGGAAGCCATGATGAGCATTACAGGGCCAGGCTCAGACGTTGCATCTGATCTCTGCTGGCAACTGCCGCCCGATGTGCGCAGTGCCATGACGCTGGATGATAAGACGGCAAATAACTGTAAATGTATGGGCGTCAATATGCTCGATGGGATCTCATGTAATCACCCGGGCCTTGGTAAATTCCGTGTGACTGCCCTGGATGGTCCCTTGCCCCCTAAGCCTGAACCTCTTGGCAATCCGCCTCCTGAGCCTGTAATTCCTGAACGTCCTGTTCAACCACAGGATCAGTCTGATAACGTTGCCATGGCTGATTATTTTGCCAAACTTCAAATATGGGAGAAGGATGCAACTGCAATTCAGGAAAATTACAAGAGAGAGATCGAAGATTATCAGGCAAGGGTAGAAGTTTATCAATCCGAAAGAGTTGCCTACGAGACCGCCCTTGTTCAGTTGCAAGTGGCAATTGCTCCGGCAGAAGGCATTGTGAAGACTTTCTACGATGCGGCTGGAATCTTTTATGTCGACAAGAATGATTCCGTGGCTTATATTGCCAAGATCACTTTTGCATGGTTCGTACAAATCGGTATTTGTTTAATTCTTTTTGTGGCAATTCTTTACCTGCAAAAACGAAAAGATGTGATTTAGGTCCGTATGAGAAAAAGAAAATTGTTCTTATTCTCCTTGCTAGTCTTCGTCTCATTAGCTTGTGGGGTTGGCGGAGGGAACCCCGCAAAGGAAAGTACGCTCCAAGCCATCAGCGATGGGGTGCGCGCGACAGGCACTGCTGCTGCAGCAGCTCAAAACCTGGATCCCGCAGCGATTGCCCAAACTGCACAAGTTGAAGCAACTGCTGCTGCTTCTCTGTTAGGAACGCAGGCGGCTCAATTAAATCTGAGTCCCGAAGATCAGGCTGCAACAGCTTCTGCAGTTGCACCGATTCTCGGAGAGTTGCCCACCTATGATGTCGACCCGAATTCAGGTCAAGTGGCATGGATCCACCCGCCCGTGAGTATGGAAGTCCAAGGCTTCATGCAGTTTGACTATGTTAATTATTATATTTCCACGCTGGCACAGGATTTTGTGATTTCTGCTGATATTACCTGGGATGCCATAGGCAGTGAGTCAAGCTGCGGTTTTGTCATGCGCTCAGACGGAAATGAAGATGCGATGAATACGTATTTGGCAACCATTTCGCGAGTAGCAAGTGGACATTTTATATTTCTCACCATGGCAAACGGGGAGATCGTGACCGGGCAGGATATTTACGCTGGCGAAGTCGACCCTTCCTTCGACTGGCAGAATGGGGCGACCAACCGTTTGACAGTTGTTGGGCGCGGGAACCATTTCTGGATCTATACCAATGGAACTTTGATCGGAGATGTAGATCCAAGTGCGGAGCCTAAATTGGTTCTTCCGCCTGAGCCTAAACCGCCGGAAGATACATCGAATGCCGAGTTGATGGCTGCCTACCTGCTAAAGAAAGCGCAGTTCGATGATGAAGTAAGACAGGTAAAGGCTGAATACAATGCTAGAAGGAATGCTCTTCAAAATGCCGATACTACTTTTGATCGCGGTTTTATGGCTCTGGTGGCATTGAGCCGCGCAGGAGCCAAGGCCACCTGTCAGTTTGACAACGCCTGGTTATGGTTAATTCAGTAACCAGTTAATTTTGGATCGATTCTTTGAAGACATCTGGAGTAGATAATGGCTATATCTAAATGGACCGGCAAAAAATTAAGCAACCGATATTTGATCGATGAAATGCTGGGGCAGGGAGGCATGTCGGCGGTATATAAAGCGACAGATCCCAATTTGAAGCGAGTCGTCGCGATTAAGATGATCCATCCACATCTGTCCAGTAACCCGGATTTCGTTCAACGGTTTGAAGAAGAGGCTGCCGCAGTGGCGCAATTACGTCATCATGGCATTATTCAGGTCTATGACTTCAATAAAGATGATGATATCTATTATATGGTCTTGGAGTTCGTGCCGGGGGAGACTATTCAAGACCACCTCAAGCGGCTAAACGATGAGGGCCGCCGATTATCAATATCGAAAGCGGTTGAGTATATGGCCGATATCTGCGATGCAGTGGATTATGCTCATCAACGAGGCATGATCCATCGCGATATTAAACCTGCCAATCTGATGTTAAATGTACTCGGTCAGGCTATTTTGATGGATTTCGGTATTGCCAAGATCGTTGGCGGGCAACGGCACACAGCTACCGGAGCTGTGGTAGGTACGGCCATGTATATGTCGCCTGAACAGATCAAGGGTGAACCGCCAGACCGGCGCACAGATATCTATTCGTTGGGTGTAACCCTTTTCGAGATGGTGAGCGGGAAACCGCCGTTTCAAGCTGATTCTGCCATGACATTGATGATGATGCACATCAACGATCCGGTGCCAGATCCGCGAAGGCTTAATCCCGATGTGCCGGCCGATCTGGTTGAATTGATCAACAAGGCTCTTGCAAAAGATCCGAATCAAAGATATCAGACTGCCGCCCAAATGGCTTCTGCACTACGCAATGTTCTAAAGCGGATCAACTCAGGGGCACCCGCTGCAGCAACTATGTTTGAAGAATCTCCGCTACCTTCCGGGAATCCCGCAGCTACCATGTTTGAGCAGCCTGCTCCAGCCAAAGGGACCGTTGTGGAGAGTGCACCTTTCTCACCTCCACAGGGAACAGTTGTAGAACGCGACCCATATAAAGATGTTGGCAGATCAGGCAGTGGAAGCGGTACTAGAATCGAAAGCTCGGTATCAACACCTGCACCATTACCTAAAGTTCCTTCAGCAGGAGCACAGCCCCAAAAAAAGGGATTATCTTTACCCATTATTGCCGTGAGCTTAATTGGGCTTGGGTGTATAGCCTTAAGCGGGATATATCTGATCAGCCGCTTTATTGGAGCAGGCGGACTAGCCAGCACAGTAACAGAAGAACCAGCCGTGTTGGCAGCTAACACAGACGCACCCACTGCAACAACACTCCCTGAAGAGACAGCTCTCCCTGCAGAAACCGCAACTCCGAGCTTTACCGAGACCCCTGTTGCCACCGCCACCCCAGATGGACCCTACGTAGTCATCACAGATATTCGAGTGGAAGGCAGTATTTACGTAGTGGATTACGAAGTAAATAACTTCCCGGAAGACTTGAATCTACATGTTCATATATACTTCAACAATATTCCTCAGGAACAAGCAGGCTCACCAGGTTCCGGCCCGTGGAAATTGACTTGGGGCTCCTATGGCGACCCGCCTTTTACTCAATATATTGTATCCAGCCGCCCAGCAAATGCAACACAAATGTGCGCGATAGTTGCCAACTCTAATCACTCGATCCAGTTGAACAGCGGGAACTGCGTAGATTTGCCTTAAAGAAGAAGATATCTTTTTTACTTTAAACACAAAGGGC
>CAZHOX010000037.1:8787-21463 GCA_964534345.1 uncultured Anaerolinea sp. | reverse complement strand
GGAATCAACCATGTGGATACCGCTGCAAGCTACGGGAAAGCTGAACAGGTTCTAGGGAATTGGATTCAGCGAAACGGCAAACCATTTTTCCTCGCGACAAAAACAGACCAACGCACGAAAAGAGGCGCATATGAGCAAATCTGCCGCTCATTGGAACTGCTTCATGTCGATCAAGTGGACATGATCCAGATCCACGCCTTGCATGAAGAACCTGATTGGACGACAGCCTTTTCACCGGATGGAGTCATCGAGGCTGTGTCTCAAGCGCGAGATGAAGGTCTGGCGCGTTTCATTGGCGTCACTGGGCATGGTGTGCCTGTCCCTGAATTTCATTTGCGTTCGCTTGAACAATTTGACTTTGATGCTGTGCTTCTGCCCTACAACCATGTGATGATGCAAAATCCGCGCTACGCAGAAAACTTCAACAAGGTGCTGGCGGTTTGCAAAGAGCGCAATATTGCCGTGCAAACCATCAAAGGCATTACCCGCTCTCCGTGGAACGATGTGCAGAAAAACCGCACCACATGGTATCGTCCGCTGGAAGAGCAAGCTGATATTGACCTGGCCGTGCATTGGGTTCTGGGAAACCCGCAGACCTTTCTCAACACGGCGGGTGATATCAGCATTCTGCCTCGCACACTGGATGCCGCCCATCGCTTTGAAAACTGTCCCACCGACGAGCAGATGAATGAATTAACAGAACGCCTCAAAATGGAGCCGCTCTTTGTGTAAACAAAAAATAAAAAATAGCAGCATCCTGTTGCTTGCCTTTTTGATGGCTGCCTGCATCTCTGCGCCAGTACCGCCCACTGTCACACCATCCCCAAGCCTGATAGCTTTTGTAACCCCAACAGCAACATACACACCGGCGCCTCTGCCAACCCCAACCCTGCCCGCAGTCCTCATCACCAGCGGCGATTGGGTTGAGCCATATATTGCACTCACCTTCGATCTTTGTCAGGACCCGCAATACCCGGCAGGTTATGATGCCGCCATTGTGGACGTGCTCACGCGATATGGAGTCCCAGCCACATTTTTCATGGGAGGTGACTGGATGCGGACCCACCCCGAAGAGACAAAAGCCCTCGCCTCCAACCCGACCTTTGAACTGGGCAATCATTCCTGGAGTCATCCCAACTTTGAGACATTATCCCCCGAAGAGATGGATCGCGAAATTGTGATGACAGAAGATGAGCTATTCAAACTTACGGGCCGGCATTCCCGCCTCTTTCGGTTTCCTTCCGGCACATACAATGCTCTTGGCTTACAAGTAGTTGCAGAACATGGCTTGCACGCCATTCAATGGGACTCGGTCTCAGGCGACCCCGACCCAGCCTTCGATGCAGCGACCATCCTCACTGAAGTTCAGCGGACTGCGCGAAAGGGTTCCATTGTTATTATGCACGCCAATGGGCGCGGCTGGCACACCGCCGAAGCATTGCCGTCAATTATTGAATATTTGCAGAATAAAGGACTTACACTGGTTACTGTCTCACAGCTAATTGGGTTGGAACCCAAGCCTTAAAATCATCGATCATAGTCGCCGAATCATGGATAGGCCCGCAACGAGCAATGCCGAGCCGATGATTGACCATACCACTGGAAATGTCTCTCCGCCAATGGAAATTGCGATCAACTCTGGCAGACCGAATTGGCGTGCAACCCACATCCCGATCAATGCACCAATGTAGCCTACAAACGCCGAAACCAGACAACCTCCAACTGAGTATCCAACTAGTGCCTGACCAATAAATCCACAAACGGCGGCCACTACTCCTAAGACAAGGAAATCTATTAAGGTCATTTTTGCGCTCCTTTCTTATGTGATTTAGGTTTGGTGTTGATATTTTTATTTATATTATCTGGGAATGATACAAAATCATTCCCAGACTTAATTTACTTCAGCTTTAATTGTTCCATAAACCTTGCCACTTCTTTTTCGGCTTGATCTCTTGTGTGGCCGTATCGTTCCTGTATCAGGCCTACAAGTTCCTCATAACGGCCGCTAATACGGTTCAGATCATTGTCTGTTAGTTTTCCCCACCATTGCTTTACCATGCCTCGGACCTGTTTCCATTTGCCGACCATCACATCGTGGTTAATTATTACGTTCATATGGATCTCCTTTTGTGACCTAGCTCATGGGATCGATTCTAATAACAAACTCCATGCGCTATTATTGTTTTGCATTAACTCCCCATGTATTTATTGTATGACCTCGTTAATAGTGCTTTGTTAAAAAAGCCAAAATTCTAATGAAACGCTATTAATTCGAGAATTCCCTCATTGACTTTAGTTGTTTTTAATGATTAAGTAAACCAGAGTGGGATTGAAAAAAGAACGGATTTACTTTATATTGAATATGCGTTCAGCTTACTGTGCGCAGCCTCCCCAACAGACAAACAATCCAATTCAACGAGATCGCATACCAGCCTGTGGATCTTCGCGCGCAGATTTGATTGTCCTGAAAGGAGATAGAATGACAACGATTACGTTTGAGCGATCTGGGGGTGTCATTGGCAACGAATTGCACCTTGACTTGAACCTTGATAGCTTGAATGAATATGACGCGCAACGCCTGGAGAAGATGGTAGATGATGCGGATTTTTTCAACATTCCGGAAGATCTTGCGGGAAGTTCGTCTGTAGATGAATTTCAATACACGATTACCATCGATGATGGTATTTCATATCATACGGTTCATGCCACGGATACCACCATGCCAAGGTCCCTGCTTCTATTGGTTAAGGAATTGACGTTGATGCGAATTCTTCATTAGATGGATCGTAAAAGATATAAAGTATGAATCAAAATCTGGGAAATCCTGAGTTTGGGATTTCCCAGATTTTGATTCATGGGAGGAAATGATGAGAATATAATATTCATGAAGAAAATAAATTATAAGAATGGATAAAACCATGACAAATGAACAACCCAATAATCCTTTGCACGGTATCACACTTGAAATGATTCTAGTCCGCCTTGTGGAAGAGTATGGCTGGGAAGAAATGGGCAAGCGTATCCCGATCAACTGCTTTACCAGCAACCCAAGCATCAAATCCAGCCTAAAGTTTTTACGCCGCACTCCCTGGGCAAGAAAAAAAGTGGAAGAGTTATATTTGAAATCTTCAAACAATAACCAAATCTAATCGCAAGCAGGTGACTGATCTAATTTGGGCAAATCTCTTGCGACCATAGCAGGTAAAAAACAAACAGACCCTCACGCAAAGGTCTGTTTGTTTACAGCAAGCGGAATGAAGCACAGCAAAGAACTTATTCAGAAGGAATCATGATCATGGCAATGAGGTAGATCAACACTCCCGGCACACCGCCTGGAATGAATGCAATGAAAAACGCGAGGCGGAACCAGAAGGAACTGATCCCAAAAAACTCAGCCAATCCGCCGCATACGCCAGCGATCATCCTATTATTTTTTGATCGTCTTAATACTTGTCTTTGTGTTGTCATTTTTTACTCCTTTTTACATGTCAATGTACGCTGACTGTGTTATAAAGTTGCAGGGAAGAGGAAAAAGGTTGTACAAACAAATAAAATGCCAACTGGCAAAAGGGGTATAATGCCCCGCTTGAAAACTTGTAATAGGAAGTAAAAATAATGGAATTATCTTTTGTCTATGAAATGATCGGCTATGCGGGGTCTTTGCTGGTGGCCCTCTCCCTTACAATGAAATCATTACAGCGCCTGCGCATCATCAACATGATCGGCGCCTTATTCTTCATTACCTATGGCTTGTTGATTGGCGCTTTGCCAATTGCATTGCTGAATACTCTAACCTTGGCTGTCAATGCCTATAATCTTTGGCGAATGTTACAGCAAAGAGACTACTTCACCTTAATGGAGATTCGACCAGATAGCGCCTACCTGATGCGATTTCTTGAGTTTTATCGCAGGGAGATATCAGAACTTATTCCCACTTATTTGTTCAAACCCGGTGAAGACCAAATGGTGATTTTTATTCTGCGCAACATGGTCCCTGTTGGTCTGGTCATTGTCAAGCAAACGGATGATACAGCGCAAATTTTTCTGGACTTTGTCATCCCCGGCTACCGTGATTTTCGCGCCGGTAGATTCATCTTCGATGAAAGTGCAGATTATTTCTGGCAAAAAGGCATCAAGCAATTGCTCTCTGCGCCCGGCAGTTCGCGCCATGAATCCTACCTGAAGCGCATGGGGTTTGAATTGGAACAGGGCAAATATCAACGGAAAATTCAGCCAAGGGTATTAAGAGATGGAGTGATGTAAAAATGAAACGCGCCTATATTTTGATCGCATTCTTACTATCTGCCTGTTTACAGCAAATCCCAGCAGATTGGACGCCCGGCCCAACGCTGGAGATTGCCCTGCCAACCTTTGTAACAGAAACGCCTGTAGTCACAGCCACCCCAATTCCGCCAACCTTAACCCCAACAATGGTATATCTGCCGGCCTCAACGCTTCCAGATGGCCCAATCAGTATGATCGCTCTCGGCGATAGCCTGACACAAGGCGATGGAGACGAAACAGGGCGCGGCTACCCAGGGCGTATGTTGGAAATGGTGAACGCCGTCCGGCCTGGCTCTACGATCACAAATTTTGGCCAATCTGGCTGGAGTTCAGATGCATTGATTAATGGCGATCAGGGATATATTGGCCAGTTGCAACGCGCGGTGGATGCAGTACGTTCTACCAATAAGCAGGGTCGTGTTTCGGTTGTCTTTGTTTGGATAGGCAGCAATGATCTTTGGTATTTATATGAATACGGCGGAGATATAAACGATGAAGCAGAGACTCAAGACCTTCAACGATTCTCTGCCAATCTTGATACCATCCTTTCAGCGTTACGCACCGAGGGGGCGCAAGTGATCATCGCCCTGCTGGACGATCAATCCAAACGGCCGGTTGCTATAAAAGGTGAGGCCTTTACCGCCATCACCGCAGATGAACTGAACCGTATGTCTGTTCAAGTACAGCGCTATAACGAGACGATCACACAGAAAGCGGAAAAATACGGCGCCTTGACCGTTGATTTTTATTCAACAGATATTTTCATTAACCCCGCTACCTTGTATGATGATGGCAATCACCCAAATCAGGCTGGGTACGACATCATCGCGCAGAAGTGGTTCGAGGCTTTGTCTTCGATCCTGGAGGAGTAGCTTTTCGCGTTGTTCCATACCGAAGCGCATACGCCGCGACCGCAAACGCAACCGAAACATTGAAGGACCGTTTTCCTCCACGCATGGGAATAGTGATGACCTCATCTGCCAGTGCGAGCAGGCCCGGGTCTACGCCGGTTACTTCACTGCCGAGGATTAATACAGCCTTTTCTTTCGATTTTGATTTTAATTTTCGGATATCAGTCGCTTTTTTTGTTTCCTCAAGCGCATAAATTTTCCACCCTTCCTGCTTTAGCTTCTCGACTAATTCAACCGCGTTTTTATGTTCAGACCAGGTGACAAAGTCCTCCGCGCCAAGCGAAGTCTTTGTCACCGCTTCATTCCTGGGGGTGGGGCTGATTCCACATAAATAAGCATGATCAAACCCGAAGCCGTCCGCGCTCCGCAAGATGGAACCCACATTCCACCCTGAGCGGATATTGTCCAGAAGCACAGCCAGGTGAGGTTGCTGCGCGAATCCTTCCGCCTTGGCAGAAGACCCTTCTGTATCGATTTTATTTCTCAACACAACTTCTGTTTCTCCAAGGCAGTGCGGGCATCTTCCGTTGAAGGAATGCTCTCCGGCAACAGGGAATCGCAGCCGGCAAGACAGGCATAATCGAATTTCAAAAGATGAGATCGGCATTTTTAGGAGGGAACTATTTGAACGTTCCAATTTCAAAGTATTCAAAAAGCGCTGGCTGGGGGAGTTCGGCAACACTTTGGCCGGTAATTATTCCAACTCGTTTTACGTTAATATCTGTCTCGAAATCCGATATGCGATACCATACTTTACTATCCAGACTTGCAAAGAAAATAATTTTGCCTGTCGTGTGGACCATTCGTATGGCAAGGCGGTTTTGTGTGAAATCAATTGCAGTACGAGGCAGGAGCAGGTTCCCTTCCTGATAAATATCTATATAAAGGCCTTTTCCTATGCATCCATTAATGGGGCTGCAAAAGGAAACGCCAGTTTGTATGTATTCATTGTCTGATTCATACATGATCAGGCCGGCAAATTGATTGTCAGTATCAGGGTCAAATAGAAGAGCAGTTTCGATATAAAAATCTCCCTGAGGAGCTGCAATAGTTAACATATTGGCGGCATTTTGCAGATTTACATATCCACCAATAACATTGATCTGCAAATCTCCGGGCTTTTCGGTCAGACTCCAGTTTTCAGGAATTTCATTTGTCCACTGCCAACCTGTCTTAAGCAGCTTATCAAAATCATCCCGAAATAGAATGTTTGCTGTTTCGTTATTTATGTCTATCGCTGTTGGGGTTGGTGTCAGAGGATTTAATAGGTTAAATGCGTTTTGTGTCGCTGTTTGTTCTACGGCTTGTGTGGCCGTCTGTATGGCAGAACCAGTAAGCGCGAGTTGTGTAGCAGCGTTTGAAAGTAATTGAATTTGTTCCGGGTCGCCTTGTGGCGTAATTGCTGTTTGGCAACCAATGATAATGATTGCGATAAATGGAAGAATAATATATTTCTTCATGCTCATTCCTTTCAGATTGTGGAACGATTATAACGGTATATTCAATCTGGCCTGTGCTGCTGGTACTCTTGGGTGGAAATAATGCACAAGGCTTCCAGAGAATTGAAGTCAATTTTCTGGAAGCCTTGTGTGAAAGTTGAATGCTTTTGTTGCCTGAGAACTTTAACGCCCCAATCCCTCTTTCACAATGCGGGGAACGATCTCTTCCCAGCCAACTGCCATTAAGTGAATGCCATGCACGCCCTGTTTTGACTTGATCTTCTCGATCAATTCCAGGGTGATCTGCACACCTTCCTCCTGCTCGTTGCCTTTTTCTTTTGCGGCTTCCATTCGTTTGAGAATTTTTTCTGGGATGAACACGCCAGGGATTTTGTCATTCATATAGGCGGCGGTTTTATAGCTTTTGAGTGGAGTTAGCCCAATCATGATATAGACCTTATCCAAAATATCTCGTTTCGCCATTTCGTTCAGCCATTCGTCAATTGCATCTGCATCAAAGACCACATTGGTCTGAAAGAATTGCGCCCCTGCATTAACTTTCTTTTGCTCACGCAAAGCCTGAAATTTCATATTGGAAGCAAAGGGAGAGGCCGCTGCGCCAAGAAAATATTGTGGAGGAGCCTTGATCTCGCGCCCGTCCAGATATTTGCCTTCGTCTCGCAGCCGCCGCAGAACCCATAACATTTGAATTCCATCCAAATCCACAACATCCATACGTCCGCGCGGGCTGGGGCCTAGAACCATGCTGTCGCCTGTCAGGCAGAGAATATTCCGCACACCCAATGCAGCCGCACCCATCACGCTGGATTGCAGCCCGACGCGGGTATTGTCTCGTCCGGTGATCTGCATCACAGGTTCTGCTCCCAAATCCAATGCAAGCTTGCTGCACGCTAGGGACGACATGCGCGGGATCGCAGATGGGCTGTCTGTGAAGTTGATCGCGGCCACGTATGGCTTGAGCAATTCGATGCTTTGTTTTAATTTGTCGGTGTTTGTAGAGAGGGGAGGTGTTACTTCGGCAGCGACAACGAACTCACCTGCTTTGAGTCTGCTTTCGAGTTCAGAAACAGGTTGAACATATTTTGGCGCATGATACGCTGCATCACCCTGCCACCATTCAGGCTGGCGAACAGGCCGAAAGATAGAATCCATTGTTTTCGAAACAGAACCAGCTTCACCCGAAGAAAGAGCCGCTGCAATTTGTTTCACCCCAACTTTTTTTGCTTGCACAAAAACATCGCTCCAGGCTTCCGTCCCTGTTTTTTCCCAATCCATGGGCGGCAGAACTTCCAGCAATAAAGCCTCACGGCCAAGTTTGAACGACCGCTCATAGATCTTGTACCAAATGCAAGGGCGAGATTCGTCCACGTAACATTTTTCTGGGGTAGAGCCGCCGCATGGCCCGTTGCGTAACCCCTTTGGGCATTCCATTGGGCAGATGAATGCCGTTTCTTGCAGAAGACAGTTGCCACACATGCGGCACCCAAACAGCGGCCCTTTCACAGCGAGCTCAATTTTTGCGAGCACTCGTTTTTTGAACGGCTGGCGTTTGAACGGCATGAAAGGCGGTTGATAGCGGCGACCCGGGGTAAAGCCTGGCATGAGAACTATCTCCTAAAATTATATATTATATATAATTTTACCTAGACTTTATTTTTTTGGAAAGGTACAAAGTATCCGAAGGTATAATTTTGCGACCATGAAAAGATTTTCTTATTGGATGTTGATTCCGCTTCTTGCTTTAATCGTGAGCCTGTTTCCGTCCGAGCAGGTGATTGCCCAGCCCGAACATTTTTCTCCGAACCCTGCAACGCAGGAACTCATTGATGAGGTTAATGCGTTGCGCGCCACGAATGAGCTTCCTCCATATAAGGTGGATTCCATTTTGATGAAAGTTGCCCAATCTCATGCAGACTATTTGGCAAAGAAAGGCATCATCACTCATTTCAGCGAGGATGGAACCCGTCCGTATCAACGTGCCATTGCTGCCGGATATTCGGTAGCGGGAGACCTCTCAACAGGTGGGTACTTCGCCGAGAATATTCATTCTGGCGCAAGTTTATCCGCAAAGGGGATCGTCACTTTTTGGAAGAGTGATGCCGTTAACTTGGAAACAATGCTCTCGCAGACATATGAAGATGTTGGAGTTGGAGAAGCCACTGCCACTGGCATCACTTATTATGTTCTTGTGGCCGGCCTGAAAGGCGATGCGCTGCCAGCCACGGCTTTTGTTACTTCCGCAGCAATAACTCCAACGTTGGCTGGGCCAACAGCCACTCCGGCGGCATTGGAATTTGTGATCGCCACCGCAGGCGGGTTTGGAACCCCGGCAATTGTCGTTTCACTCAGCACCCCCAAGGAAAACGGCGAGATATATCATGTTGTAAAAAAGAACGAAGGGTTGTGGAGTATTGCGCTGGCATACGGCACTACGGTTGAGCAGATCAAACTCTTGAACGGCTTTGCAACTGATGAGATATTTGAAGGCCAAACAATATTGGTGTTCCGTCCTGTGCCAGATACGGCCACTCCCACACCACCAGAAGCGACAGCCACTTTGGGAATTCCAACTTCCACGCCTACACTTCCTGCTTCGCCGACAGCCACTGCAACCTCAACCCCTGTGCCAGTGGCGCCTGCTTCACGTCAAAGCAGCGGGATGGTGGTTGGGATCATTGTGTTGGTTGCATTGCTTGCCGCCGGTATTGGCTCATGGCTTGGAAGGAATAAGCCCGCGAAAGCATTGGATTAATATCACTGCTATTTGGTTACAAACCATCTTCTTTCTTTCAGCCCACTTTGCTATGCTTATAGTTGACTTGTAAATGTCAAAAATGGAATGGAGGTGTGCATGAGTGAGATTCGAATCGATTCTCTGTTGCCTGCTGAGATGGCTACCCGTGCCGAATATCTGGGCGTGCGAAAAGCAGAAATGCCCGCTTTTACCATGTTTATGCTTTCGATCCTTGCTGGTGCGTTCATTTCATTGGGGGCGATCTTTTCCACAACCGTAGCAGCGGGCGGCATGGCAATCACCGCTGCAGATGGGAGCGCAGCGTTTTCCACGGGACTGCCATTTGGCGTAACGCGTATGCTGACGGGGCTGGCATTCAGCCTCGGCTTGATTTTGGTGGTCGTTGGCGGGGCGGAATTATTCACGGGCAACAATCTCATTGTTATGGCGTGGGCGAGCGGCAAGGTGACTGGGCGTGCGCTCTTGCGAAATTGGGGGATCGTATATTTTGGCAACTTTGTCGGTTCGGTTTCCACCGCCATCTTAATGTTTTTCACCAAACAATATACATTTGGGGCGGATGCTGTTGGAATTACAGCCTTGCGGATCGCTGTTGCAAAATGCGAATTTGGGTTTGTTCAGGCAATTGCACTGGGTATTTTATGTAATGCATTGGTTTGCCTTGCAGTTTGGATGACCTACAGCGCCCGCACCACACTCGACAAGGTCATTTGTATCATCTTTCCGATCACGGCTTTTGTGGCCGCAGGCCTTGAGCACAGCATTGCCAACATGTACTTTATTTCATACGCATTGTTTGTGAAGGGATTTGATCCGCAGTATGTGGCGAAGGTCGCTGAAAGAGTCCCAAACCTTGAGGCGCTCACCTGGAAAGCGTTTTTTGTAAACAACTTAATTCCTGTTACCATTGGCAATATTATTGGCGGAGCCATTCTTGTCGCCGCCATTTATTGGGTCGTATTCCTGCGAAATAAAAAAGACTAACCAAAAGGAGTAGATATGAAGGCGTATATCATGATCAAGATTCGTGCTGGTGATGTCAAAGATGTTGTTGCTCAACTTCGCAAAATAAATGGCGTTGTGGAAGCTCACATGACCTTTGGTCCCTATGATGGGGTGGCTGTAGTGGAAGCGGCAGATATTGCAAAACTCGGCGCGATCACTGCTCTCGAAATTCAACCCATCCCTGGCGTGGAGCAAACCCTTACCTGCCTCGCGGTGGATGTATAAATATTTCTGTACATCGTTGAGATCGGGCTGATGCGCATCAGCCCGATTTTATTTTCAGTAAGACCGGATAAAAAAGATGAGCAGAGGTATATTTCTGCTTCTTTTTTTGTGGTATCCTAAATTCCCCGTTTATGAAAAATCTACTTCGCATCTCCACTTTTCTCAAACCTTATATTTGGCAGGTGGCCGCTTCGCTTGTTATGTTATTGACATTGACCGGTCTCAACCTGCTCGTGCCGCGCATCCTCCAATCTGTGATCGATGATGGACTGGTTGGCGGCAGGACGAATGACCTGATCCGTTCTGCGCTTCTTTTGTTTGCGCTGGGGCTTGGTTCTGCACTGTTGAATTTAGCCAACCGTTACATTTCTGAATGGATCGCGGTCAATGTGGGCTATGACCTGCGCAACCGTTTGTATGACCACATTCAATACCTGCCATTTTCCTATCACGACCATGCCCAAAGCGGACAATTGATCTCACGCTGTATTGAGGATGTACGTTCCATTGAAAGATTCGCCGGTTCATCGATTGCCGAGCTGGTGCGATTTGTATTTTTGTCTTTTGGTATTCTGTTCGTGATGTTCTCCGTGAACCCAACGCTGGCGATCATTTCTCTGCTGCCGATCATTCCATTGATATTGATGACCTCCAGCTTTGGGACAAAGATCGGGAAATTATTCTTTGCAGTGGATACTGCTGTTGGTGAAGTGTCCAACCGCTTGCAGGAAAATGTGACAGGTGTGCAGGTGGTGCGGGCTTTTGCTCGTGAAAATTACGAGACCGAGCGCTTTGAAAAAGCCAACAAGCAAGTTTTCACCACCTGGGTGAAAGTGATCGATGAGTGGGCGAAGATCATGCCAACCACAAACTGGCTGACCTTGATTTCCACCATGTTGATTCTCTGGTTTGGCGGGCAGATGGTGATTGAAGGGACTCTCACCATCGGTGCAATTGTGGCTTTCAATGCTTATATTTTGATGATGGCCGAACCTGCTCAGGCGTTGACGGGACTCGTCAATGCGGGCGGTGAGGCGGCTGCGGGAGCACAGCGTGTATTAGAAGTTTTGGATGTGGCTCCGGCGATTACCTCAAAAGATGGGGCCATAAAGCTGGAAACCCTGCGCGGCGAGATCGAATTCCGGCAAGTGGGTTTGAAATATCAAAACGAGAAAAATGCCTCATTGGACGGAATCAGCTTGAAGGTCGAACCGAACCGTTTGATCGCGTTGATCGGCCCTACTGGCTCGGGAAAAACATCCTTCGTAAATCTCATTCCGCGCTTTTATGATGTCAGCGAAGGGGCAGTGCTGGCAGATGGGCACGACATCCGCGAGATTGATCTGGCTGTGCTGAGAAATCAGATCGGGATTGTTCTGCAAACCTCCCTGTTATTTTCTGATTCGATAAAAAATAATATCGCCTATGGCAGGCCGGATGCGACGATGGAAGAGGTCATTGAGGCGGCCAAGGCGGCGCAGGCACATGAATTCATTGAGGGATTTCCAAACGGCTATGAAACTGTGGTTGGGGAGCGCGGCGTAACTCTTTCCGGCGGGCAGCGTCAGCGGGTGGCGATTGCTCGGGCGCTGCTGATGAATCCGCGAATTTTGATTCTGGACGACTCTCTTTCAAGTGTGGATACGCAAACTGAAAAGCTCATTCAAGCGGCATTGGATAAATTGATGGAAGGCAGAACCACGTTTGTGATCGCCCATCGCTTATCCACCGTGCGGCGCGCAGATATGATCGTTGTGATGGATAAAGGTCGCATCGTTCAGCGCGGCACGCATGACGAGTTGTTGAAAGAAGGCGGCTTGTACAAAGAGATCCATGACCTGCAATTGGTGGGGCAGGCAAAATTCATAGAAGAAGATGAACTGGAAACAGCGAAAGAGGCCGATAGCGCCAACCCCGAAAGTGAAAAGCATGAGAACACATTGATGCAAAGAAGGTCGGATAACTAACATGGCAACCAAAATCATCCCTCCCGCTTTCATTACTCAATCCGAGGAAATCCTCGATAAGATGTACGA
>CAZHOX010000037.1:6819-8687 GCA_964534345.1 uncultured Anaerolinea sp. | reverse complement strand
TCATCCCTCCCGCTTTCATTACTCAATCCGAGGAAATCCTCGATAAGATGTACGACCCCAAAGTGGCGCGCGGACTTTTGCGTTTCGTAAAGCCATACTCCGGGCAGATGCTGCTGGCATTGTTCTTTATGATCCTTGTGACAGCGGCTTCGGTTTCCGGTCCATATTTTGTGAAACTGGCAATTGACGATGGAATTGCTGTTAATAACATCGTTTCTCTTCGGCAGACCGTGCTCATCTTTTTCGGCGTGTCACTCTTCCAATTGGGGCTGAATTATTGGCGCGTGCGCATCATGTCTCGTGTGGGGCAGCATGTGCTGTACGATGTACGCATGGCAATGTTCGCACATTTGCAAAAGCTCTCGCTGAGTTTTTACAACCGTTACAGCGTTGGGCGTGTGATTACACGTGTAATCAATGACGTGGGGACGCTGCGCGAGTTCATCACCTGGGCGGTGCTGGCGATCGTGCGCAACCTGCTGGGGATCGTCGGCACATTGATCGCGATGATCGCGTTGAATGTGAAATTATCCATGCTGACGTTTGCGGTTCTGCCGTTCATGGTGTTGGCAACGATAGCCTTCCGTTCCATTGCGCGCAAAAATTATCGCAAGGTGCGTGCTGCTGTTTCATGGACAAATTCGGTGCTTGCAGAGAGCGTGAACGGTGTGCGCGTGGTGCAGGCTTTTTCCCGTCAGCAGCGCAATTACAAGACGTTCAAGGAATATGTCAACCGCTATTTTTACGAAACAAGTTTGGATGCAGCCAAGGTCGCCTCTGTTTTCACGCCTGTGGTGGAAATTCTTGGGGCGGTTGCAACTTCACTGGTGGTGTATGTGGGTGGAACGGCTGTGTTGGGAGAATCAATTACGCCAGGGGTGTTGATCGCTTTTGTGCTGTATGTAGATCGTTTCTTTGAACCCATCCGTGACCTGAGCCGCCGCTTCGATACGCTTCAATCCACAATGGCGGGTGGTGAGCGCATTTTGGAACTGCTCAACACCCCCGTGGATGTTCAAGATGCGGCGAATGCCAGAGAAATGGAATCCATTGTCGGCGCGGTGCGATTCGAACAAGTCTCTTTCCATTACTCCGACGACCCCACTCTTGTCCTCGATCAAATCAATCTGGATGTAAAAGCCGGTGAGACGATCGCCTTGGTGGGCGAGACGGGTGCAGGCAAGACCACCATCGTCAAATTGCTCACTCGCTTCCATGACCCAACGGATGGCTGCTTGCGCGTGGACGGTGTGGACCTGCGTGAGGTGACTCAGCAATCTCTGCGCCGACAGATGGGCATGGTGCTGCAAGACCCGTTCCTGTTCAACGGCAGCGTGAAGGAAAATATTTTATTCGGTCGTTTGGATGCAAGCGATGACGATGTGATCGCCGCAGCGCAGGCTGTCGGCGCGCATGACTTTATCCTCGGCTTGAAGAATGGCTACGAAACTTCAGTGGAAGAAGGCGGGGCAACTCTGAGTGTGGGGCAGCGCCAGTTGATCTCTTTTGCGCGCGCACTGCTGGCCGACCCGCGCATTCTTATTTTGGATGAAGCAACATCTTCTGTGGATATTCAAACAGAGCAGATCATTCAACGCGCCTTGATAAAGCTATTGAAAGGACGTACTTCCTTCGTCATTGCTCATCGCCTTTCCACCATTACCAGTGCAGACCGTATCGTGGTCATTGAAGGCGGAAAGATCGCGGAAGAAGGAACACACGCCGAATTGCTTGCAAAGCAGGGCATGTATTACGAATTGTATAAAACAGGTTTTCAAGAATAGTTTCTTTTGAAATTATTCTTCAATCCAAAGGGCTTGTCACGTGCCTCTAATTTCTGTATACTTCTTTCATGGCTAACGCAAACT
>CAZHOX010000037.1:3640-6719 GCA_964534345.1 uncultured Anaerolinea sp. | reverse complement strand
GGGCTTGTCACGTGCCTCTAATTTCTGTATACTTCTTTCATGGCTAACGCAAACTCTGGGAATATCGATATTAGCGGAAATGTTGAAGGCAGTGTTGTTATTGGAGACAATAACTTTGTTGTCAATTCCAACCATGGAACCATTGTATATAAAGAGGCGGCGCCTCGCGTAAAGAAACGCGATGCTGCTCCCAAGCCTCCTCGCAAGCCGCGAGCGTTTGTAGGGCGCAAGAATGAACTTGCCAAATTAGAGGATTGGATTTCCTCCAAATCTCCTGTGTTGATTCAAGGTGCAGATGGGTTGGGTAAGGCATCTCTTGCCAAGCAAGCCGCCAATGGAAAGATCGCCACATCCCAGCCAGATGGCGTGCTTTTCCTCGAAGGCGTGGATGATGCCGGTGAACTGCTGAGTGTGGATGACCTGACTCAGCGCCTCTTCGATGCCTTGTTTGAATCAGAACCCCGCCTCAAAACTGACCTGACAACGGGTCGGACCTATTTGAGCAACACCCAGCCTTTGGTTTTTCTCAACCAGATCACCCTTTCGACACCAGATCTTTCCAAATTATTAGACCTTTTCCCAAATGCGCCGATCATGATCTCTTCGGATGCCGTCTTGCGTTCCGATGATTATGAGACTTTATCTCTGCTGCCGCTTGGCGTGGAGGAAGCCTTGTCCCTGCTTGCGGACCGCAGTGGGGTGAACGAACCAGAAACATTTACCGAGATCGCCAAGCTGCTGAATAACCTTCCGGCGGCATTGATCACCGTTGCGAATGTTCTTCGAGACGGCAGGATCACGGTGCCGTTTGCGTTGGAGAGATTGAAGTCTTATAAATCCAAAGAAAAAGACAAGAACAAAGCCGCGCTTGAGTCATCGTTTGCTTTGATGCTTTCGGTGGTCAGTGACGATGAGCGCGAAATGTTGCTGCAAACTGCCGCCGCACCGGGCATTTCCATTGACCGTGCATGGATGGAAAGTGTGTGTGGCGGTAAAAAAGTGAGCGAGAGTCTGGAAGGCTTGGAAGTCTTACAGGCGAACAGTCCGCGCTTGCGGTTGATGCCGGGGCTGCGCGAGAGACTCAAAAAAGAGAACGAGCTCGGAAAATATCAACTCCGTTTATTGGAATACCTTCTGGCAGAGGTGAAAGAACGCTGGAAGGATTTCAGCTTTATCAAAGATGAACTGGGTAACTTGCTCGGCTTGCTGGCATGGGCAGTTTCACAGAAAAACTGGGCGGCAGTGAAGTCTCTTGGCTCTGCGCTTGACCCGTATCTCACACTAAATGGGTTATGGGACTCGTGGGCTTCTGTGTTGAAAAATCTTCAGTCTGCGGCGGCGGCCACAAAAGACCTTGCTCTCGAAGCAAAGACGCTGCACCAGCTTGGCACGCGTGAATTTGGATTGGGGAATAAATCTGCGGCGAAGGAATTGCTGGAGAAGGCGTTATCCATCCGAGAGAAGCTGGGGGATGTGGAAGGGGCAGCTTATACACAGCATAATTTGAATATCATCATTACGGGTGTCGTGCCTGAAAAGCCAGCAGTAAAACAGCCGTTGAAGGTCAACCCATTTGTGGCGGCGGGTGTGGTTCTTGCTCTTGTTGTGGCAGCGTTCTTTGTGTTCAGGCCTGCACCAGCGAGTTTGCCGGCTACGCCTGCTCCTGTTCCAGTGGCGGTGAATGCCACAGAGACAGAAACAACCGTCCCGACGAAAGAGACGAGTACTCCGTCTCCTGTTGCAATAAATACAGAGACACCCGTCCCCGCTTCTGAGACGCCCACAGCAACCGTCACAGAGACTCCCACGGTGACCATCACACCTACGTTTGCCATCCTCACCGGCAGGGTGGGTGTGGATCGGTTGAATTGCCGCTATGGCCCTGGCCCATACATTGGGTTGACGGGCTTGATCCGAAATAATCCTGTGACTGTAGTTGGGAAAGATGTGAACAGCGAATGGCTGTTTGTGAACTTTGAATCTAATACCGGCGGCGTGACCAAATGCTGGGTGGATGCGAAGTCGATGAACTTGAGCGGCGATATTGCCAGCCTTGAGGTTTATTACCCCGGTGATAAATATGATATTCCGTACTGGCCGGATTATTTGCCACCGGCGAACGTACGAATTTCGCGCTCAGATAATTTTGTGAATATCATTTGGGAAGATGCCAACCTGTTGGCATTGGGAGATCGCGAGAATGCCCGCAGCCCACAATTCATTTTGGAGGCCTGGGTGTGCCGCGATGCCGCTTTGAAGTTCATAACGCTTGGAGTGTTGGATAATACCAGCCTGATCGTGGAAGACCAGAAGGGGTGTGCTGAACCCTCCAGCGGACTTTTGTATTCGGCGGGGAAACATGGCTATTCAGACCCGGTAAAGCTGCTCTGGCCTGCTCCGTAAAATAATGATAATGCGAATTTTGCCCCACACTTGATTAGGAGGAAACCATGACTGACACTGATAACAGTAAGGAATTTTTATATAAAATGTCCACCACGCTGCACAAGGGGTTGGCCGAGTTGCAGACGAAGGTGAACGACCTGTACCGCATTGAAGAATTGGAAGATTATGTTGGCGTGAAGGATTCGCCGATCGAATACATTCAAGCCGCTCTAGCGCCGCTGGTTCTTCAGGTGAATGATTTTATGGACTATGCCGAAACCGTCACGGACCGTATGGAGTTGGATTTGCAGGAAGTGGATATTTATGCCCTGCTGGATGGCGTGATGACGATTGCAGATGAACTGGCGGAGCAAAAGGGCAGCATAACCATTGAAGAGGATATCCCTGAGAATCTGCCGACCATTGAAGGCGACCCGCTGCGATTGTCTCAGGCGTTGTTGAACTATATTCATAACGCTGTGAAATTTACTGAGCGTGGATCTGTAACCGTATCAGTGGTGAACGAGCACAACCAGATCCTTTTTGAGGTTAGAGATACAGGGATTGGCATTGCGGAAGAAGACCAGGAAAAGGTCTTTGAGCCTTTTGAGACCATCCTTGAAGATAAAGATGACCCGCGCCTCGGCTTTGGGCTGGGATTGAAGATCGTGGAGCATATCATTTCCCTGCATGA
>CAZHOX010000037.1:2460-3540 GCA_964534345.1 uncultured Anaerolinea sp. | reverse complement strand
AGCCCAAACTCTTTGGCTTGCGGCAGGGCAAGGATCTGTTTGAGGGTGAAGCCTTTTGCCATTCCGATCATGGGATTCTTGGAAATGCCCGGGACGTGTTTCTCCAGAATTTCCAATGCGTGCGTATCTTTCATAATGTCGCCGACGGTGGTATCCAATGTGTATGCCATTTTTTTCTCCTTGTTGGTTGAATGCTTCTCACGAACTCTATAATTATAACGTCAGAAATGGATAAGGAATATTCACCGCAGAGGCGGGGAGTGACTAATTACGCGGGCACAGGAAATATGTATCCGTGCTGTCTCCGCCTTCTGACATCCACCCAATAAAGCCAGATTCAGTTTTGACCTTCCACCACGACCAGTTATCTGCGCAGCTTGGCCCGCTAATGATTTTGACATCTGCACCCGGCACAAGCGACTTGAGCGTGGCGTAACTCCTGCCCGGCCCTTCGCGGAGTTTGACAGAATCGGCAGAGGTGCAGACATACGCCATGTTGTTGACCTTCAACCGTTGGGGCGGCGCTCCTGGGCATGAATCAGGAACAGAGCAGATGAACCAATCCCCGTATGGTGAATAAAAATTCTTCCAAATTTCCTGTCCGGTGTAATAATCACGAATGGATACGAGGATGAGATCGTCCACTGAGCCTGTCAGTGTGGCGGAAAAATCCCCGGAGGGGTCTGCTTGAATGTTGAGGGTGGTGACGTATTCGCCGGTATCGGTTGCGCAGGCATCTGGTTCTGAGGTTCGGTAGAGCAGCGCCTCCAACTTTTGTGACGGGTTGAAGCCGGTGAGCGTAATTGAATCGTAGCCCAACTCTGCATTACACCAACCGCATACCTGATCTCCAGATGGATCATCTGGGCCGCCGCCTTTGCCTCCCCAGGATAGCTGCTCGATAATTCCGCTGGGGACGGGGTCATTTTGCGGGATATAGAAATTGACCGGAATGCTGCTGGCGGTGGGCGCTGAAGAACCTTTTGCGCTTCCTCCTCCGCTGCTGCTGGTGGATGCCGCCGGAGTTTTGGTTACGCTGGTTGAGTTTGCTTTGTTTTTTGTTGGGGTTCTTTCCACGTT
>CAZHOX010000037.1:0-2360 GCA_964534345.1 uncultured Anaerolinea sp. | reverse complement strand
CTGCAACCGATGAGGATAACAATAAATAGAGTGAGGAATAAACGCATTGCCCTTTTCATAGAGATTCTCCGTCTTTGATGAACTTGATCCGTTGTTCGATCTCCATTATTCGTTCGCTGGAAATTGCCTTTTCCAGTTCGTTCTTTCGCAGGAGGGCATCTTGATAATATTTGAGCGCTTTATCGTATTCCTTGTTTGCAAAGTGGATATCACCTACATTGACGAGACACTGCACTTTCAGGCTTGGGTTGGAGGATATCTTCTGAGCGGATAGAAATTGCTCAATGGCTGAATCAGCCTGACCGGAGAGAGAGGCGATGTGTCCCAACCCGGAATAGGAAAGTGCGGCGAACTCCGCTATTCTTGCATTATCCGTCTGGGTGTATTCTTCCACGACCAGGTTGTAATATTTTTCGGCTTCTGCCTGAGATTCCGCGCTGCCAGTTTTTGCCAGATACGCCAGTGCGATCTGCGCTCTGGAATAATTCACTTTGGCAGATACATCGGCAGTGGCTGGTTGATAGGCTGCTGACTCGGCTTCATTGAGATATTGCTGCGAGCGTTCCAGCGCGTTCGTGTCGATCAGCGAGACATCTCCACGGATGTTGGCTTCTGCAATGGCGGCGAGGCTCTCCGCGCCAGCCAGCCCAAGATAGGCGCGGACATAATCGCCGTTTCCATTTTGGGTTGAAATATCCAATGCTTTGTTGAAATAATGCCTTGCGGCTTCAAGGGAGTGTTGTGTGCCTTCGAGGTCTTTGTTCACCATCATTACACGGACATGGCGAATTTCCATATTTCCATTCAACAGGGAGAGCACTTCCAGCCCGTTCGTGTTGCTCCACAGTTGCGGCGTGCCAGCCAGTGTAATGTACTCCTGTGCGCGTTCAAAATCTTCGCCGATGTATGCGCCGAGGAAGTTGATGATGGATGAGAAGACCTCCAGCCGGTTACGCAGTTCTTCGTTTTGGGCGAGCAAGTCTGCACCGTTGACGGTATCCCCCGTCAGCCGGAAGGAACCGAGGGATAATTCGCCGATCATTGAATCGGAGATCAATTCTTGCGCTTCGCCAAAATTGGTGGGGGAGATGTAGAACTTTACCTGCACAATGGAGTCGCCGTATTCATCTTCTTTGATGACGCCGTAGATCACGATCTGCCCATTGATCTTTTCGGAAATGGTTTCAGCGGCCTGCCCCAATTGGGCTTCACTGAAGGCGTGAAGCTTGGGAACTTTATCTGCCGGGCCGAGGACTTTTATATCTGCGGCGATCCCTGTGCTTTCAAAGGACTCTTGCATTCCATCTGAAAATATTTGGGCAATGCTCCAGCCCAGGCTGCTGTTGGTGTAGCCCCAGGGTTTTTCTTCCACAAAGGGGATGATCAGCACATTCAACTTTCCGCTGGCAATGGTGCGGTCGTAGCGAAGATAAAAGTAATTTATCCCCAGTGCAAGCAGCCCAATGAAAAGAATGACCAGTACGGTATAGCCAGCAAATTGCCACGGCTTTGCCGTGTGGATGACATTGCTGATGTTCGTCTCATTGTGGGTGGTTGTTGAATTATCTATGATGTTGTTGTTGCCAATGACGATGTTTGAATCTTGCACATCACCCTTGATCTGGGCGGCAGGAACAACGTTGGGCTGTTCCTTTTTCTTTGAGGGTTGTATTTTTTTGGGTGGGTTTTCTGCACTGGGTTTCATGGATACCTTGAGATTGCCCCCCATAATACAACTTCAATTTCTGCTCATCCAGTGACAAATGACCTATTGTCCCCCGTCTCATATTCCCCGCTTATAGAGTCCTCCGGCTTTTGGTGTGAGCCAATTGCCGGAGGAGGGTGGTAAGTGCTTATTCTGTAGAAATGCTGTTGCTCAACCACAAAGCGGCCAAAATATAATGGTCTGATTCGGGCTTCGCCTTCTGTGCAGATAGTGTGCTGGCTAGTTGATCCAGTTCCGGTGTATCTTCCCCTTGCACGAAACCATCCCGCGCTTCCTGCCAACCCCAAGCCTGTTTGACCGGGATATTGGCCTCTTGCGCCGCCCTGGCAAGGGACTCGATGATCTCGTGCTGCTTTTCAGCCCATAGACAGATGACCGCCGCGGCGAGCAGGTCATTGACCTTGAATTCCTTTGCCACCTGAATTTTTGCGATCTGCGGCGGGATGCTTTGGAAGGAACGAAACCCGTTCACTTGAATACTCTTCTTGAGAATATTTGTCGCAAATTGACGAAGTTCGGCAGAAGCCTTTGGCAGTTGACTGAGCGCATCCGCAACCACGATCTGGCGGTATTCGTCATTCATCATTTCGTTCACTTCGACCCACGGCAGTATATTTTTTTCTGTCATTGTTTT
>CAZHOX010000036.1:12631-21477 GCA_964534345.1 uncultured Anaerolinea sp. | reverse complement strand
ATGAAACCCGTCTGCTTTCCGGTCATGGTTCTGAAACGACAGTTGGATACGAAAAAATATACAATCCCTTTGTAGGCATGGAGTAAATCCCTTATAATTTATAAATACAGGAGGCAAAAAATGAAAAACCCAAATGCTCAAAAACAAAATTCAACATCACCTTCGGAGCCAAGAGAACCAAGACCATCCATCTTTTCTCTTATTCCACGTTGGTTAATAGGGTTGGTAGTGGGATTGATAGTCTTTGCTCTCATTGCAAACTTTAGTAAATCATTTTGGTATTTTGAAGTGATTGAGAATGATCAGGTTGGTGTAACAATTGAAGCTGGTGAAATTCAGGGTGTGTTGCAGCCAGGTATTGCCTATGATTTTGGCCTGTTCGTAGATTTGGTCAAGATCACGACCAGTGCTGTTGCCATCACAGTAGATGATCCAGAATTGATCACAATCGATAAACAGCGTATTGGCTTGGAAGTAACAGCGGATGTATTTCGTCCACGCGAAGCAGATATTGTCACCTCCAATTATTCGCGCTATCGAAACATTTATTTGAATGACGAATCGCTTCAACAGCGTATGACAGCTTTTACTTTGCAAGCCATGAAGGTTTGCGTTGGTGACAAAAAATTTGATGAAGCAGTGATTGGCTCAGGCCGTGATGATCTGCGGGCATGCATCGACGATGAATTGAGCGGCCTTGCAGAACCGCTGGGACTGGAAGTCCGCAATGTGGCAGTGCCGCAGATCACCATTTCACCAGAAGTGCAGGCAGGGTTGGATGCCATTGTGCAAAGCCGTCTGGCTACAGAGAAGGCAAAGCAGGATGCTGAAAAAGCCAAGCAGGAAGCCGTTGCTCAACAAGCTGTGGAAGAGGGCCGTATTCGTGTTGAACAATCAAAGTTGCAGGAAGAGGCGCGTCAACAGGCCATTCTTCAGGAACTGAAACAACAGCAATTGGCTGCCGAACTGGCTGTTATTGAACAGGAGACTGTCAATGCCCAGGCGCAATTGGAACTCACAAAAGCACAACAACAAGTCGCAGATGAACAGGCGCGAGTGGATATTGCAAAGGAACTTGCCCTTGCCGAAATGTACGCCAGCCATCCTGAATATATTATGTTGCAGATCGCATTAGCAAATGCAAGCGCGATCAAAGATTCGGACAAGTTTGTCTACACTCCAGAAGGAGTGTTCCCCAACCTGATCCTTACAAATGGTACGATACCAACATTTCAGGTGAAATAATTGAAAGAGCATCCCGTGGCATTCAAAGCGGGATGCTCTTTTTGAAAGGATGATTCTATGAAACGCGCAGTCAGCATCAGCCTTGGAAGTTCAAAGCGAGATAAAAGCGTGAAGGTCAACCTCAACGGGCAGGAGATTCTTGTCGAGCGCATCGGCACGGATGGCGATATTGAAAAAGCCCGTCAAATGTATCTGGATTTGGATGGCAAAATAGATGCCTTTGGTGTTGGAGGTATTGACCTGTATCTCCGCTTGGATGAAAGAGAATACCCGCTTCATGCCCCGCTCAAGCTTGTCTCTGGCGTCAAACAGACTCCACTTTGTGACGGACGCGGACTCAAGCACACTCTTGAGCGACGCGTGTTTCAGTTGGCTGCATCTCAACTGGGAGATGTACATTTCAAACAGGCATTTGTTCCTGTAGCGGCGGATCGAGCCGGATTGGCCGAAGCAGTTGCCGAGGTCGCAGAAAGAACCGTCTTCGGTGATCTGATGGTCGCGTTGGGAGTTCCCATCCCCATTTATGGAATCCCAGCCTTCAAACGAGTTGCCAGAGTCATGCTGCCTATCGTCAGTTACTTTCCCATGAGCATGATCTTCTATGGCAGTGATGGCGCAGAGCATGAGCCGAAGTACACAAAATACTTTGAAGAATCAGATCTGATCGCAGGCGATTTTCTTTTTATGCGGAAATATATGCCATTGAATTTATCCGGCAAAACTATCGTAACGAATACCACTACCGAAGATAATATTGCCCTGCTCAAAGAACGCGGCGTGAAACGGGTCATCACCACCACACCGAGATTCGATGGCCGTTCTTTCGGCACGAACATGAACGAAGCCATGCTCACCGCCTACGCAGGCAAAAACCGCAGGTTGAGCGATGCGGAATTGAACGGACTGATCGATGAATTGGGTCTAAAACCAACAGTGATCGATTTCTAAACTTTGTGAAGATCAGGCGTTTTTAAATCAAAAACAGGATGACTTAGTCATCCTGTTTTTGATTCTGCATATCCTTACTTTGGGCCAGGTGCTGGCACAAAGGCCTCAACACGTGCCCACAATTCACGGATATTGATCGGCTTGGACATGTACACATCGCAGCCGGCAGATAGCGCTTTTTCCGCATCTCCCTTTAAAGCATTGGCGGTAATGGCAATAATGGGTACATACGCCAGACTGTGTTTCGAACTGGATCGAACTCTTCGGGCTACTTCGTATCCATCAATATCGGGCAGGTTGATGTCAAGCAATATCAGATCTATGTCATTTCGTTCGGCAACAGACACCCCAGTCAAGCCATCTGGAGCTTCGAGCAATACATACCCGCGCGATTCGAGCGCGCGTTTAACAAGTGTCATGTTGTCCGGGTTATCTTCAATGTATAAGACATTATTTCCCATACAGCTTTCTCCTTAAGATCCACTTTTGGTTTCGTTTTTATCTTCGATCACGTGGATGACTTGATCCACAAATTTGCGTGTGGGCAATGAGCCTTTTTGGTACAACGCTTCAATATTTCCGTTGAGACGGCTGCGTTCTTCTTTTGTGATGTCCTTTGCGCTGACGACAACAACAGGAATATCTTTTGTGCGCGGGTCCATCTTTAATTCTTCAACCAACCCAAACCCATCGATGCCAGGCATGGTCAGGTCGCTGACGATGAGATCGGGTAATAATTGACGCGCCATGGCGAGGCCTTCCCAGCCATCTTTGGCATGGTGCATTCGATAATTTTTTCTGCCTTCCAACAACCTGCGGATCAAAAGCGCATCGTCGTCATTGTCGTCAATTAATAGAACTGCGGTGGTCTTTTCATCCAGGTTTTCGAGGGCGGCTTGCAGACCTTCACGCGGAGCAGCAGATTGATCCTTGCTGAGGTGAACATCCACTGCCCATTGATCGCCAAGGACATGTTTTTCAACGGGGAAGGTGTGCCCGGTGCAGTTGATAACAACTCGCTCATCTTTGCCGATCTTTCCTTCTCTGGATAACTTCTCGAATCCTGCGAAGGCGACAGAGGTTGCTGGTTCAACGGCCATTCCCTCGCTTTTGGCAAGTGTGCGCATGGCTGAGTAGGCTTCCAGGTCTGTCACAGATTCCATCACGCCGCCATATTTCTGGGTGAGGTTCCATAAATACGTGTAGGACTTCCCGGGGTCTCCCGTGGAGAGGATGATGATACGCGTGTCGGGGATGACAGGCTCGGCAACGTCTTTACCAGCTTTGAAAGCTTTCACCATCGGTGAGCAGCCTTCTGCTTGAATGATGGCGAGCTTGGGAACTTTATCGATCAGACCCATATCAAATAGTTCTTTGAATCCCTGATACACACCCAGCGGACCGAGGCCGCCGCTGACGGCCTGAATGTACCAATCTGGTGCGCGCCAGCCCATTTGCTCCACGATCTCATAGGCAATGGTCTTCATCGATTCACGGGCTGGGACTGAACTTGCTCCGCGGTCTAAAAGCAGGTTTTTGCGTTGTGCGAATTGACTGGCGATCTGTTTGGTTTGGTCGTAATTGCCGCTGACGCGAATCACTTCAGCGCCAAAGAGGGCGGCCTCACGCAGTTTCTCCTGGGGAACGAGGCTGGTCATGAATACCCAGAGTTTGATTCCGGCGCGGGCGCAGGCGGCGGCGTAGGCCACTGCCGCATTGCCTGTGGAGGCGATGACGGCTTCACGGATTCCGTTCTCGTTCATGGCGGCAACGGCTACTGCGGCCTGCCTGTCTTTGAAGGAAGATGTTGGGCCGTAGCGCTCGTCTTTGATGTAAACAGAACCATGCCCCAGATTAAGAGCGAAGCGCTGCGATAGCCAGAGGGGTGTTCCACCAGCGGGGTAGAGATCTAAAGCGGAGGGATTGTCGAGCGGTAAGACATCCTGATAGCGCCATAGGTTGTTGGGGCGGTTGGGGATGCCGCGCAGAATTTCGCGCTTGAAGGTTTCGTAATCGTAGTGTGCTTCAAGCCATTGGGATTGACAATGTTTGCAGGTGGCAGGCACAAAAGGTTCGTATGGCTGCTTTTCGCCGCAAACGGCGCATTGCAGGAAGGTCGGTTTTGCCATGTTAGTTTTTTCTCGTTACGGGTTCAGAGTCTGTTACTTTGGCTTCGATGGGCAGGAAAACGTAGAATGTGGAGCCTTCTCCTTCAATGCCTGTGCTTTCGGCCCAGAGGCGCCCGCCGTGCATTTCGATCAGGCGGCGGCTGATGGGCAGACCGAGGCCGGTGCCGCCAACTTTGCGTGTGGTGGAAGAATCTACCTGGGTAAATTCCTGGAAGACGGTTTCCAACTGCGAGGGGGGGATACCAATGCCTGTGTCTTTGACGCTGATGAGTACGCTGTTTTCTTCACGTGCAATGTGTATTCTTATTTTACCTTGCTCGGTAAATTTCATGGCGTTGTTGACAAGGTTGATCATTACCTGGCGCAGGCGGTTGCGGTCGGCGCTGATTTCCACTTCGCGATCTGAGTCAGCGTCAATAGATAGGGCGATATCCTTTTCGTGCGCAAGGGAGGATGTGATGCTGCTGACATCTTCCATGATCTCGTGCAGGTTGAACTTTTCAATGATGAGATTGAGTTTGCCTGATTCGATCTTTGCCATGTCGAGCACGTCGTTGATGAGGTGCAGCAGGTGCTGCCCGTTCTTTTGGATGAGCCGCAGGTCATTGTCCATGTAGGGGGTGAGGGGACCATCCAGTTCTTCGAGCATCACATCGGCAAAGCCAAGAATGGAGTTGAGCGGGGTGCGCAGTTCGTGAGACATATTTGCAAGGAAGGATGATTTGAGGCGGTCTAACTCGCGCAATTGCGCCACTGTTGCGGACTGTTCTTTATACAAGCGGGCGTTTTGGAGGGCAATTCCAACCTGGGTGGCCAGCGTGTTGTAGATGTTGGCATCTTCTTGTGAGAAATGGCCGATCTTTTCTGATTGCACATCGAACACGCCAAGAACCTTTTCACCTACGATGATGGGAATTGCCATTTCTGCGCGTGTGTCGGGCAGCAGCGGATTTGTCAGAAAGCCCTCATCGGTTGTGATGTCATTGACGATGATGGCTGTGCGTTCGCGGGCTGCGCGAGCCACGATCGAGCGGACAAAATCCATTTGAATGGCGTGGCCGGTTACCACCATTTGTCTGCCAATATCTCCTGCGCCAGATGCAAGCAGAAGCGTATTCCATGATTCATCTGCAAGATAGATGTGAGCATGATAAAGATTGAATCGCTCTTTGGTCAAATCCACCACAGATTGCAGTAGTTCATCTGGGTCGAGCACGGTGGAAGCTTTGGTACTCACAACGGCCACGGTTTCCAACTCACGGGCGCGTCTTTCGTTCAATTCAAAAAGACGTAAATTCTCAATGTGTGAGCTGACTTGCTGGGCAATGTTGTTCGCCAATTCCACGGCGCCATCGGGAATATCCTTCAGACCAGCCACCGTCAACTGACCGATGGTTTCACCGCGCACCATGAGCGGTTGTTCAAAGGAGATATTTTTAGGAAGATGTGAAGTTGCAAGAGGCGATACCTGAATGGTATCGTAGGCATAGCCCAGTGTATCAACCCGTTGGCTGGTAAATGACTGCCAGTTTTCGCGGGTCAGGCGGCGGGTGGCATCTTCTGCTGCGGCACGAGCGCGGGAGGCATCTGCAAGCAGACGCAGGTTTTCCACCTGCTGTGCAATCTGCCGAGCCACAGCAGAGATCATAGCCTTGTCTTCTTCCGTCAACGGGCGGTTTGGGTCTTCCTTCAGGAAGAGATTCCCAACGCTTTCATCAAGCACCTTGATGGTTTCTTGAATGTCATGTTCAGATGGGGAAGGTTCAGCAAATGGGGCAACAGAGGTCTGGTCATACACATACCCAATGCGCTCGCTATTGCGAATCCCATCCATAAAAGATTCCCAGTTTTGGTGGGTGAATTGACGGTTCGCCGACTGAGCCTCCGCGCGTGCGCGTTCGGTTGCAGCCAACAGCCGCAGATTTTGAATCTGTAACGAAACCTGTTGAGCAACAGAGTTCGCCAGATTTTCCTCTTCCTCTGTCCACGCACGGTTGGCAGGCGGCTCGATCTTCACTTCACCGATCATCTCGCCGCTGGCAGTCAACGGAGTCTTGATCACACTCTCCGAATTTTCAGCCGGGTCATGGATCGCCTGAACAGGAAAAACCTGCTCATCACGATAGGCATAGCCAACCTGTTCCTTTTCATAAATAATCGCAGGTGCGGTGGTGGCTGCCTGTTTCTCTTTTTCTTTTAACTGCGATTCCAAATCGCGGATTCGCAAGAGCAGCGATTCTGTATCAGCCGAACTATTATTTAGGGATGAAGGAACAGGCGCTTCATTCCTGACGGGTGAAGCTGGTTCTGTTTCTATGGGCCGTTTCTCGCTGGAAGTGGCAGCCTGCATCCTGGCGATCTGGTCCAGATCCGAGAAGAGTTTCTCAACCCTTTTTTGCGATTTGTCATCGGAAGGCATGGATAATGTCTCCTGAACCTGCGCCGCTTATTGTTTATCTTTCATGCTTAATTGAGCAACGGTCATGGGCGCGCCGAGGGCATGTCCCAACTCACGTGCAGCAATTTGAAGAACAGCTTCCACAGTGGTGGCGCTTTGGATCTTCTGGCTGATGACGTTCAATGTACTTTCGCGTTCCGCCTGCTTTTGAGCACGTTCAAATTGAATACGGTTCTCAAGCACGGTCGCGATCTGTGGCGCCAGCGCCGCAAACAATCGGATCTCATCCAACGTGAATTCGTGTGGTTCCTCCGCTTCCAAAAATAGAACACCGATCTGCCGCGCACCGAGGAACAGAGGAAGCACCGCTGCGGCTTGAATATTCTGCCGCACGAACATCTCCATTGTAGATGGGTTTATCCGCTCATCCTTGAAGGTGTCATTGAAAAATATAGTGGTGTTGCTCTTGAGCATCGGCAACACATTGAGCGTTTCTTGCGTGTAATGCCTTCCGATTTCAGATGGCTCCGACCCGATTCCGTTCCACCAGTTTGCCACAATATCGATACTTTCAAGTTCATCATTTGAACTGTAATTGGAAACGCCCAACAGCGAACGGTTGACGACTGAAATTCCAAGCGCCTGATTGACGATTGCCAGCAACTCCTGCAAGTTCGATGCCTGTGCAAACCGGAGGCTGATCTCGGCAAGTTTTTCTGTCTGCGCCAACGCAAATTGTGTTTGAGCAGAAAGACGCGCACCTTCCAACGCCAGCGCAATTTGATCTGAAACCTGTTGAAGGAAATCATATTCTTCAGCCGATGTGGGGTTTTTCGGATCATCCGCAACGGTTAATGTGCCAACGATCTCACCACCCAACACTCTCATTGGAATGCTGGCGAAACCTTCTTCTGCCGCAGCCTCTTCATGTACCGGACGAGTCCCTTCCAGGTCGAATACAAAACCTTCAGGTAGATCTTCGTTCTCGCGATAGGTTTTCCAACCTTCACGGCTCATGGTTTGATACAAACGATTTACTTCTTCAAGACGTTCGGCCATTTCCTGGCGTAGACGAGTCTGTTCAATGGCTACCGCAATCTGTCCGCATAAGCCTTCCAGCAACAGGCGGTCGTCTTCGGTGAGCGCACCTGCTTTATTGCTTTGTACATCAAGCACGCCCAGAATTTGCTCCCCGAATTTGATCGGGATGGCAATTTCACCTTTGGTCTCAGAAAGGAGTGGGTTAGGCTGCCAATCCGGGTCATCTGCCAAAATAGGGCGCAGAACAGTTTTACCGTTTTCTGCCGCAGTACCGATCAAACCGCTTCCAAGAGGCATTCGGTGGCCAAGTGCAAGCATTTTCTGGCCTGTTTCGCCATATCCGTTCACCAGCACCACTGCATCTTGACTTGCATCGTAGCGCAATAGCTGGGTATGGTAATAACCAAGGCGTTCTTTGGTTAATGTAACAACACGCTCAAAGAGGTCATTGACCTCAGATGCAGAAGCAATTTCCTGAGAGATTTCTGTACTGACCTGTACTTGATAACCGCGGCGTTCAAAACCTTCCTGAACTTCACGTTCCAGTCGTTTGCGTTCGGTAATATCCTGACTCACACCATACAGCTTAACAGTTTGACCTTGTGCATCTTTTCTGATTCGGAACCAAACGATTGTTGCGATCGGTGTTCCGTCTGCACGCATATTTCGTGTTTCAAATTGGGTTTGGAAGTTCGGGTCGGTAGCTTCAAGAGCTTTTATGATCGAACTTTGCACAATAGCCGCATCCTCCGCTGGAACGTATTCCGTGGCGAATTTTTGTGCGCTCATTTGATAACCACCCGCCTTCTCGGCAGTTGTGCCCAACAGTGAATAATACTGATCGTTGAATGTGAACATCTGGGTGGGAATGTCAAATTCCCAATAGCCCATTTGAGCAACACGCAATGCAGAGGCCAAATTGGCTTCACTCTGCTGCAAGAGTTCTTCCGCTTTTTTACTCTCGGTAATGTCTCGGATCGTACCGATCAGACCTACGGGATTGCCATTCTCGTCTTTTTGCACAACGGTTGTCATCAAGGTTGGGAAGGTTGAGCCATCTTTTCTCGCATGACCGATCTCGCTGG
>CAZHOX010000036.1:0-12531 GCA_964534345.1 uncultured Anaerolinea sp. | reverse complement strand
GTCATCAAGGTTGGGAAGGTTGAGCCATCTTTTCTCGCATGACCGATCTCGCTGGAATACTTCCCAAGTTCCATCACTTTGTTGTTGAAGGGAATGACTTCCTGCTCCAATTGCTCTTGAGTATGGAAAATGCTTAAGTGCTTTCCCTGAATTTCATGCACAGTGTAGCCATGTATTTCAGCCCAGGCAGGGTTTGAATAGACAATATTGCCATTCAAATCAGCCAGAGCAATGCCATCCCCTGTTTGTTCCATGGCGCTTTGCAATTGAAGGGCCTTTTCCTCCGCCTGTCTGCTTACGGTAACATCTTCCACCAATGAAGAAACGCCGAAGACATTGCCATCCGGCCCTGCCAGTGGAGTGTTATACCATTCGCAAGTGATGGCACGTCCATCTTTAGTGACATTGCCGTTTGTTGAACGAGTACCGCCTGTTTGCTTCAGCAGGTTGGCCCATACTTCATCAACGACTGCCTTGTACTCAGCGGGGACGATCAGACCTGCAGCATGGCGTCCCTTGGCTTCTTCAAAAGAGTAACCAAAGATGCGTTCAGCAGCGGGATTCCAGGAGACTACCTCAAAATTTGTATTCCACTCGATAACTGCCAAAGGAGAACTGTCGATCAAAAGGGAAAGTTTCTGCTGTGATTCCTTGATCGCATCCTCTGCAAGTTTGCGCTCGGTTACATCTTCCACAAGAGAAGAAACGCCGAACACCTTGCCATCAGAGCCTGCTAATGGAGTGTTGTACCATTCACAAGTAATAGCACGTCCATCTTTCGTGACATTCCCATTCGTGGAGCGTGTGCCGCCTGTTTGCCCCAGCAGGTTTGCCCACACATCATCAACCGCTGCTTTATATTCAGCAGGTATGATCAACCCCGCAGCATGGCGGCCCTTGGCCTCTTCAAATGAATACCCAAAGATACGCTCCGCAGCAGGATTCCAAGATACCACTTCAAAGTTCGTATTCCACTCAATAACTGCCAGTGGCGAACTATCGATCAGCAGCGAAAGTTTTTGCTGCGAGGTCTTAATCTCATTCTCCGCCAGTTTGCGTTCCGTGTTATCAACAATTTCTGCGAGCAGAGTCTGCTCACCTTCAAACAGGAAAGATTGAAGCGAAATCGAAGCCCAGATCATATTTCCATTTGCCTTGCGGGCTCGTATTTCATGGCTCGTTACAGACCCTTCATTACGGAAAAGTTCAAGCAGCTTATGGCGATCTGCGGGATCCCAGTAAAAGTCTGGCACTGGCTGTCCAATGATCGTATCCACACTAGCAATACCCAGTAAATTGCCTACCGCTTTGTTCGCGTATAAGATCGTCCCATCGCTGATGCGGGTGATCAACACGCCAATCGATGAAGTATTAAGAATCTGCTTTTCAAAGCGGAAGGAGCCGGTTGAACTCTGTCCATCATTACTTTGTGGATTGTTTTTTGGATCGCTCATTATTTACCTCCAGTAGACTCAGGGGATTCTACGGGTAAAACGGGTTCACTTTTATTCGCTTCGCTGTTTTGCTGTTGGCTGGTTTGCGCTTCTTGGGCAGTTGCCAGGCGGACAATGGTCTTGCGTCCCAGAATCGTACCCAACTCACGCGCAGCAGAGCGCAGGATCGTTGCCGGGTCGGTTGAACCACGGACCGCGCTGGTGATCTGGCGCAACGCCTGCTCGCGTTCTGCCAGTTTTTGGGTTGTAAGCAGGGCCTGCTCTGTCTGGTTGGAAAGCCGTAACCCCTCGAGATGTGCGCTGAGGCGTTCAGCAACAGTATTGGCAAGCTCCATGGCTTCTTCATTTGTATGATCAACACCTTGCACAACAAGCTTGCCAATAGTCTCCTCACGGACTTTAAGCGGCAGTGTCAATCCGTCTGCGGCAGGTTGTTGATGTTCATTGCCATGGTGAGCTTTAACTTCGTTCAAATCATAAAGATAGCTAATACCTTTTTCGGAATTTTCCTGAATGTAATTTTTCCAACCTTCATGAGTGACACGACGCGAGGCTTCTTCTGCCTCGAAACGATAACGTTCAGCATTTTCCAACAAACGTAGATTTTCAATCTGCTGCGCCATCTGACGAGCCACCGTATTTACAAGTTCAGATGTAAGTGAGATGGGGGACTGCCCATCCAATTCCACAACGATATTTCCGAATGTCTCTCCAACAACCTCAATGGGAGCGCTCACGGAATTCTCACTGACCTGAAGTTGAGATTGCCCCGCTGTTGCTATGGGAGCAATATTATTTTTCTCATACACAAAACCAATTTTTTCAGGCTTGTGTATTGCATCGAGATAATCCTTCCAGTTGGAGCGAGACTGGCGGCGTGCCTGAACTTCAACTTCGGCACGGGCTTGTTCTGCTTGTGTAAGCAAGGTGGCGTTTTGGATGGCGATGGCTAGCTGTCCGGCGAGAGCTTCAAAGGCGCTCAACTCATCATTGTTTAATTGATTAATTTCACGGCTTTGCATATCCAGCACACCCACCACTCTTTCGCCGATCAACAGTGGGACTGCCATTTCAGAGCGCGTATCCGGCAGGAGTGGGTTGGGCCTGAATGTAGAACTGGCTGATGTATTTGAGATAACCACAGATTTTTTTTCAATGGCTGCACGCCCGTTGATGGATGAATTATTTAAAGGCAATTGATGAGCACGATTGAGCAATTCTACGCCGACTGTGCCTGTACCCGCTTGAAGGATCAATGCTGTCTGGCTGGGGTTTGTAAGATACACCTGCACATAATATAGATTGAACTGTGAACGGATAACTTCGGCAGCATCCGTCAACAAAACATCGAGCGCTCGAACTTGCGATACCGCACGACCCACTTCAGAGGCCAGCTCAAGGCCACGGGTACGGTCAGCCACACGCTGCTCCAATGTTGAAAAAGATTCGCGCAATTGTGTGATCATCAGATTGAAGGCATTGGTGAGTACACCTGTTTCATCTGCCGCTTTTACCTCCGACCTAATATTTAAATTACCTTGAGAAACTGCATTTGCCACGGTTGTTAATTCGCGCAACGGGCTTACAAGTTGACCACTCAAGAACCAGAGGATGAGTAATGTAATTAAAACCAATCCAATTCCGATCAGTCCTTGACGAATTGCTGTGACGGTTGCCGGAGCTGTGATCTCGGTAATGGGAATGATCAGTACAAAGGACCAGTGTTCTCCGGTTAGGCCAAGGTCCACTGGGGAAAAAGCGCGCAGGTACTTGCCGTCGGGGCTGGGGCTGATAAAGGCTTCTCCTGCGTCCAGCTGTGCCTGTAGATCGGAAAAATCAGGGAATATCTCAGTGGCAGGTTGATTAACCAACTCAGGCTTATTACGAACGCCAAGCAGTGTACCGTCCTCTGTTAACAAAACTGCTTCAGCCGTGCCGTTGTAAAGATCAACCTTGTCAACAATGCCTTGTACAAAACTAATCGGAGCATCTACCCCTGCTATGCCGTAGAATTCATTGTTGTAAATGATCGGGACTATAAAGGATGCCATGACGGTATCGACGCCATTGATCGGATAAATAAGCGGGGCCACGGTCACTTCTTTTTTAGTCGCACGCGGCAGCAGATACCAATCACCTATTCCAGGGGTTTCGTAATCTAACAGCGCAGTAACATTCACAGTTCCATCGTCTGCCCGCACCCAGTAAGGAATGAAGCGACCGGTCGCATCGTGGGCATTCGTGTTTTTGAAATCAGCATCCAAACCGTCGAAGGCATTTGGTTCCCAAAGGGTGTAGGTTCCCAAAAATGTCGGGTTTTCAATCAATACCTGCCGCAGCATGGCATTAACTTGATCGCGGGTAAGAGTCGTGTTGTTGGGGGAGCTTTTTAAGGCGGTTAATGCATGAGCAAGAGCGCGGGCTGTGTCTAATGGGATTTCAGTATCTGCACGGATCAATCGTGCTTCTGACGAAGTAGTAGCCAGTGCTTCTTTGGTTGCTGAATCGATCGCAGCCTGACGACCTGTAATCACAGAGTACCCAATAAGAATAATCGCACTGCCAGTAATAATTAAACCAGTCCAAACTGTAATCTTGAGGCGCAGACTGCGATTAACAATTTCCCGTGATTGGCGAGTGATAAAGAAGATCAGGAGCAAAGCAGCCAAACCTGAGATGATGGGGAGAATGCTTTGGATCTCAGGCGTGAATAGCCGGTATTCAGATTTTGATTGATCAAGCAATGCAGTTAAGATGCCTGCTGCAATGCTGATAGTGAGAGCTTGTTTTCTGGATTTTGTTGTAAGCGTTTGATTGGCGATGAGGTTGGAAAGAATAATAGTAGAAATTCCAGCGGTTAACGCCACCCCCGAATTTAGAAATGCACCGACAAAGAGAAGAATGAGGACGCCAGTGATTATTATCCAACCGCCTGTTTCTATTTTTCCTCTTCGAATGAGAATCATTGCCGCTGCGGCGAATATGCTGAATACTCCCAACAAGCCAGTTAGCAGGTAAAGTTGCCAGGCGCCGAAATGCAAAGAGATGTAGAGCCAGCCGCCTGTAGAAATAAGATTTGCGACAAAAATGAACGCTGCTGTGCGAAATGCATTTTCGGCAGATACTTCATTATTGGTTGAATGGATAGGTTGATTCATCTCGTATTCCTTAGTTGTCGCTTGCTTTTACAGCATCTCGACCGGACTGAATGTTTGCTGTAACCCGCGAAGCGCCTAGTGCCTGGCCTAGTTCACGAATGGCGATCTGTAATGTGTCTTCGACCGTTGTGGAGCGTTGGATCTTTTGGCCAATGGTGTTAACCAATGATTCCAGGTCAGCCTGCGCTTTGGATTGTTCGAACGAGCGTACATTTTGAATGGATGTTGCAACCTGTGCCGCCAATGTGATTTGAATATTGATATCTGAGTCGGTGAAGCGTCCGATTTGATCAGACTGCACATCGAATACGCCAATCACTTTTCCACCGACGATCATGGGAACAGCCAGCTCGGAGCGTGTATCTGGCAATAATGGGTTGGGCAGGAAGTCTGGGGCCTTGGTTACGTCGTTGGCGGTAACACCTGTTCTTTCACGAGCAGCTCGGGCTACGAGGGATTGTTCGCGGTGAAGAGGAATGGATAATCCCTTTGCTTTCATTTGGCGGCCTGGTTCACCGGCTCCAGATGCCAAGACAAGGTTTTCACCCGCCTCATCAAGCAGGTAGATATGAGAATGGTATAAGTTGAATCGTTCTTTTGATAAATTCACTACTTCTTGTAGAAGCTTGTCAGTTTCGAGAATGGTGGCTGTGGCTGTTCCCACTTCGGCTACAGTTGCAAGTTCTGAGGCGCGGCGATTTACATCGGCAAAAGCCTGCCCCAACCGGGATGTCATAATGTTGAAAGTTTGTGCCAGTGTACCAACTTCATCTGATGAGTTGACCTGCGCCTGAATATCAAAGTTGCCGCCTGAAATATCCTTTGCCGTATTGGTTAGCTCAACGATCGGTTTTGTAATTTGACGTGAGAGGGTGATTGCCAGTGACGTTGAGATGACTAACAAGAGAAGGATCGTGATAATAGAGAAAGTAAAGGTTTGTGTACTGTTTGTTTGGGCCGCTTTAATATCATCAGCGGCGAGTTGTTCACCCAGGGCTTCGAGGTTTCCGCCCAATGGTTCAATTGTTCTCGCAGCATTAATAAGCTTGTCGTTGTAAATTGCGATGTCTTTATCCAACTTTACTAAATCGTTGAAGGTAGTTCTGTAGGCATCTAATATGTTGAAAAGCTCACCTTTTTCTGTAGGTTTAAGTTGTTCTGCGGTAGCAACTTCAACTTTCATTTGAGAGATAAGCTTATTGATATTGTCAATGTATATTTGATCTCCCCGTAACAGGTAATCCTTTTCATTTCGGCGAATTTGGAGGTAGGTAATTCCTAATTGTTCCAAACCGGCATGCTCAAAAATGATGGCTTCGATCTTGCTGGCGGAAGAGCGAAGTTCAGCTTGAAAGCCTGTGTTTTCATCAAAACCTCTTTTTCGATTGGCGGTCACGATGTCGTCAAAACTTTTAACATAATCGTTCAGCGCCAGAGTCAGAGAATTGATATTCTTAATATATTCAGTTGAGGTTACGTCGCCCGTTGAAGTCGTAGCTGCAGTTTCTGCGAACAAGGTGAGGGTGCCAATTTCTTTGCGCATGGCTGCAACTTCTTTTAAGAAGGTAGGTACATAATTTGTATAGGCTGTGCCAAATCCTTCAGTTTGCCAGCGCAACAGGAAGTTCTTTTCTGCACGGCGAGCTTGCAGGAGGCTAACTATCAGTTGGTCTGATGATCTGCGGACTTGGATGCCTTGTGCCAATGCATCTTCGTAAGAGTTTGTAACACTATTCAATCCAGCTAAAGTAATGAATGCAATTACCACTGTAAAGAAGAATAAAAAGCTGAAAGAAATCAATAATTTTCTAGAGAGCGATAGATTGCTCCAGAAGTCGAAGCGTTTTTTTGCTGGAATGGAATTGGAAGTTGAGGTTATATTCATTTGCATACTCCAGGAGTATTAATTGCCCTTAGGCTTATCAGCCATTGCTTCGGGATTTAACTCCACAAGCGTGGCTTTCATACCCAACGCATGACCCAGCTCTCGTGCTGTGATCTGTAAAGCTGCATCTACACTGGTTGTGCTTTGGATTTTTTGTGTGATCAAGTTGATGGCTTCCTGCTGAACGGCACGTTTGCGGTTGAATTCTTCCAGTTTTCGCCGCTCAGTGACATCCTGATTTGCGCCATACCAACGTACAATCTTTCCATTTGCGTCACGATCCACGTTGATGTTTACATTGATGTATCCTGTTTCGCCATTTGAAAAAATGATGCGATGTTCCAGCTTTGTAGTGAAGTGGCGTTCTTTTGAATCAATAACCTTTTGAATCTCAGTACCTACAAGCGCTGCATCATCGGGATGCACAAAAATTCGAGCGTAGTCGGCGGAAGATATTTTATATCCGCCTACTTGTTCAACATTGGTATGGAAAATTGCATAGAATTCATCAGTGAAGGAAAATAGGTCATTTTCAAAGTCGTATTCCCAATTGCCAAGACGGGCAACCTTGAGCGCATCAGACAAAAGCGCCTGACTGCGCTGGATTTCTGTATAGGATTGCGAATTTTGCACGGCGACAGCGACTTGATTTGCAATAGAATACAGTGCATCAATATCCTCGCGTTTCAAACCATCTACGATATTTTGCTGTACATCCAACACGCCCAGCACCAGATCACCGATTGAAATGGGAATTGCTGCTTCGGATTTGGTTTCAGGCAGGAGAGGGTTGGGTAACCATTCTGGATTTTGGGTAGTATCGGTTACCAGAATTGGCTCATTGTTTTTTGCTGCACGACCTACCAAACCGAGGCCATTGGCAAGTTTATGGAATTGTTCCAACATTATTCTGCCGGCTTCCCCAGTTCCACCTGCCATCACTAAGTTTTCACGAGCTTCATCATAGAAATAAATCTGGGTGTGGTAATACCCAAATGCATTTTGAACCTGTTCCACGACCTCGGATACCAATTGCTTTCGATTGAGGATGGTTGAAATACGGCGACTGACTTCAGATGAGGTTGCCAGAGCTTTGGTGCGGTCTGTCACACGTTGTTCCAATGATCCGATCAATTCTTTCAAACGACTTGCCATGGCGTTGAATGTGCTTGCAAGGAGGCCGATCTCATCTTCTTTTTGTACTTGTGCTCTCGCATCGAGGTTTCCCGCTGTGATGCTGCCAGCGATTGTTACAAGCTGGGAGATCGGGGTAACAATTGTTCCGGTTACCCAAAATGCCGTTCCTACTGCAATAGCAACGGTCAATGCCATTAAACCAAGCGTGATCGCAAACGCCTGATTGGCTGGTTGCAAAGCTTCACTTTGGTCATGTTCAGCGATAAGAACAATTTCCAATTCCGGTATCCAGAGATATGAGCCAATTACAGCTGTATCTCTGTAATCATTATAGAGTTCTGTTCCAGCGTCTTTTGTTTCAATTGCATTTGTTGTGCCTGTTGTACGGATATATGCTTCACCGACGTTCGCATCTCCAAAACGCAGTTGACTTAATAACGCATAATTTGCACCAACCAGATAGGTTTCTCCTGTATTGCCGAGACCTGCACGTTCCAACATGATTTTATTTAAGGTTTCCAGGTCGGCTCGCCCGGCGATTACTGCAATGACATTTCCGTTTTCGTCGGTAATTGGCTGGGAAAAGAGGATTGAATATTTTGATAAGGACACGTCATACACAGGCGGGGTAACGTAATTGCCAGTTAATCCTTCGCGGAAAAACGGCTGGGTTAGGAATATTTTTCCTTCTTGTCCAGGAGTTGTTGAAAGAATTGCAACCCCTTCTTTGTTCATGATGAACAATTCGTCAAAATAGCCTGTGGTCTGATTCCATTTGTTGAATTTAGTGATTATAGATTGCTTCAGACTGTCACTATCGGAGGGGGTGGCTATTATTCCATGAACGTTATTAATAAAATCTTTTCCCTGCCAAACGAGGCTGAGGTTTGTTTGGAGGGAGGTTTTCCATGAATTAATTTCAGTTGCTTTAAGTTGGGCGGTAGAAGCCAATTGTTCAATGGCTGCATTTCTCAAGCCTTGGGCATTGATGAGGCCAGACACAATGCCTGTTATAAGTACAGGTAGTGATGCCAGCAAAATAAAAGTGATTAACAAGCGGGTGCGGAGTGATACCGAGCCTCCCCGCTTGTCGCGGATAAGCCTGTTACTTTTACTGGGGATAGTGTGGATGGTCATTACAGTCTCCAATCAAGGCTTGGCCAATTTCTGGTGTGCTTTGCCATATAAACCTTTTGATTCATAAAAATACTATTTATTACAAATGACGATATTTATTTCATGTATTTATTTGTGTGCACTGTTTCGATATTTATTGCCGAGGGACTAAAGCCGGTGCCCAGGAACAATGCCATGTACTTATGGATATATTTTTTCTGGACATTTTCGCCTCACATATTTGCTTGGAAAAGGTTTGCTGAATTTGCATTTAGGGCATGACAAATTCGTTTGTGTAAATCGTGCTTAGGTCAATGGGGTTTGAGATCAAATTAAATTCCAGTAGAATTTCCTGGGTTGCGTTCCAAACAGTTTCATCCATAGTTCCAATTGAACCGCTGCCGGGATTAATGAAAGGAACTTGGGCCTTCATTACTTTCTGCTGGTAGGCGAGGTCCAAAGTTTCATCATATTTAACGGCCAAAGCTGCTGCTTTTTCAGTGTTTTCAAGAGCATATTGGTACCCCTTCATTGTGGCTTTTATAAACCTGCGAACCAGATCAGGATTGCTGTTTTTGAAGGTTTCTGTTGTGAAAATGGTGTTGATGTAAACATCGTAGCCATAATCTTTGTAATAAATAAAATTCAATTCATCGCCTGCATCTTCTGCCATTACCTGCTGGTCTGTAGCGAACATGCCGCTCATTGCATCCATATTTCCGGCTTTGATCTCATTGGCGCCTTGAAAATCTTCAATCAAGGCGTAATTCATTGAATCGCGTTCCAGGCCTGTTCGGCTCAATAATGCAAGGAAGGGAAGGTCGAAAAAGTTACTTAGATCGAGCGAATAGGTGCCAATGGTTTTACCAACCAGATCATCTGGTTTTTGGATGTTGTCTTTTGCCAAGGATGTGATCGCTAATGGGTTTTCCTTGAAAATAGTTGCCACTGATACAAAATTTTGTTGATTTGTTTTGGCGATAATGATGCTATCTCCGCTGGTAATACCAAATTGAGATTTGCCGCTTTCAACTTCGTCAATTGGATTGATCTCAGGGCCACCAGCAGTAAGGGCGACATTAATATTTTCTTCTGCGTAATAGCCATTTTCTATTGCCGCATAAAACCCGGCATACTCAACTCCGTGAAACCAGCTCAATTGCACGTTTACATTGTCAGGCGTTGTTGTAGTTGCTTGACCGCAGCCATTCATGAATATCATTGTGAAAATAATAAAAAATCCTGCGGTACGAATGTAACTCTTCTTCATGTAATACTCCTCTTTGTGCATTGTGTGTAAAGAAATGATCAGCTATTAAGAATAGGCAATGAAATGCTGAAACACGAACCCTTGCCTACTTCACTTTCGACGTTTATCTGTCCATTGTGCTGTTCTACAATGGATTTCACGATAGCCAGCCCAAGCCCATTGCCCTCTACTTCACTGGCTTTTCCTTCGCGCACGCGGTAGAACCGGTCAAAAATGAACGGCAGGTCTGTGGATGGAATGCCAAAACCGTTGTCTTGAACCTTAACCAAAATTTGTGCCGCATCTGTTTTTGCGGCCAATTGGATATTCCCGCCTTTTGCTGTGTACTTAATGGCATTGCCAAGCAGGTTTCGCAAAAGCTGGCGCAACTGCAACAGATCACCATGGACATGTACGGGCGCGGAAAGAGGCGTGAAGTTCAGTGTTTGCTCCTTCTTTTCGGCTTGCGGGGTAAATTCAGCGGCCATTTCCTCCAGTAGTTTCTCCACATCCACAGATGTATATTTTTTTTGCACATCCATATCCATTTGTGCGAGCGACATCATGTTTTGCACAAGCTCGGTCATCGTAAGTGAAGCTGCTTTTATGTAGTTAACGAATTCGATCTGCTGTTTATTTAATGGCCCCACCTGATCAAGAAGGTTGCTGAACCCGGAAATGGTGGTGATGGGGTTTTTTAGATCATGTGATGCCGTGGCGATAAACTCGTTTTTGACCTTTTCAAGATCTTTGAAGTGAGTAACATCATGAAGAATGGCTACCTGCCCGCCGTCGTCAATGGGGGAGATCAAGGTCGCAAATGTGCGTTGGTCGGGCCATTGCACTTCTCCAGATTTTGGAAGATGCGACATGCTCGCCTCATTCAACAAGGTGATGAAAGTCTCATACCCAGCTTCTTGTGGAAGCGCCTCGTTGAGATGCATGTTGAAATCGGTAAACAATTTTTCGCCCGCCGGATTCATAAGGCTGAGCTTCCCGTTTACATCAAATAATAAAATGGCTTCTGCTGCATGTTGCAGAATAACGGAAAGCCTCTTTTGTTCCTGTTCCATATTTGTATATAAACGCGCATTTTCAATTGCAATGGCCGCCTGGCTTGCAATGGCTTGCAAAAGCAGCAGGTGATCTGTGTTGAAATAATATTCCTGCTCATGTGTCAGAATAAGCAGCCCTAATAATTTATGCCGGCCATTTAGAGGAGCAACCACTGCTGACCCAATAAACGGATTTTCATCTACTTGCCAAAGCGGGTTATTCAAGGCATTGTTTACCACAAGGCCCTGAGGTTCTGCTTCCATAAGGTCGATCAGCCCGCGTGGAATTTCAAGTTTATGATGTTGTTCTTCTTCAGGAGAAAGCGAAACCTGATAATTCTGTTGAGGAGTTGTCCCGTTTTGCAGAATCAGCATATTGCCCTGAATAGCCCCCAGTGTCTCCGCAGTCCGTTTGAGCAGAATGTTTGCAAGATCACTTATATCTGTTCGGGCACTTAACTCTCTGCCGATCTCAGGCAGAAGGTTCAACTCGCGATTACGGCGGCGGATAATATCCTCTGCCTCCTTTACGCGCAGTTTTGTGCGAATGCGAGCCATTAATTCATGGCGCTCAAAAGGTTTGGTTACATAATCATCGGCCCCAAGGTTTAAGCCAGATTGCACATCAACAGGGTCCAGGCGTGCCGCAGTAAGAATAATGACAGGAATATGGCTCGTGGCAGGGTCTGAACGAATATCGCTCAAAACAGCAAAGCCATCCTTAAGCGGCATGTTAATATCCAGCAAGACAAGGTCCGGCATTTCATCATGCACTTTTTCCAGCGTTTCCATGCCATCTCTTGCACTAACCTGGTCGTACCCTTCATATTCAAGATAACGCACCAAGAGAGTAACATTATCTGGGCGGTCATCAGCAATAAGGATTTTGAATTTTTTCTTGCTGGTAATGTGCGGCCCAACAGGCTGGCTGACATTATTCATTTCTTCCATGGCCTGTGTAGCGATCTGGCAAATGCGCTCCGGACGCACAGGCTTTACGATCACTTCGTTCACCTTCAAGCGTTGTGCTGTTACTTTTAACCCTGGCACATCATACGCCGTAACCAGATACGTGTAAGAGGGCCGTCCGGCAGGGTGGTTTTTCATCTTCTCGATCAATTCCAGCCCAGTCATTTCTGGCATGATCATATCGGTGAATAAAATATCCACCCCTTTATTCTTTACCTTTTCCAAGGCCTCCCGGCCGCTCGCGGCAGAAACCACATCCACCGAAGGGCCAAGCTGGGCAAGCGCGCGCGCCAGCGTAGCAGCCGTATTAGGATGATCATCTACGACCAGTATGCGTACCTGGTCCGTGTGGGGAGAATCAGATGTGTTCATTGGTCCCATTCTCCCGTGAATCCCATTTTGGAACGATAGTCAACAGGCTGAGAAAGTTGGCAAAAGTTGGCGGGGACGAAAAACCCGCCTCCAGCTTAAGCCGGAAGCGGGTTCTGTTATCCTGCAGCGAATCAAC
>CAZHOX010000035.1:20366-21723 GCA_964534345.1 uncultured Anaerolinea sp. | reverse complement strand
ACCAAAGACCAATTGCTTGAATTGGAAGGGTTCGCAGATAAAAAGGCGGAGAATCTGCTCAAGTCGTTGGAGCAGGCAAAGGCGCAGAGTCTGAACCGTTTGATCGCCGCGTTGGGAATTCACGGTGTGGGCGAAGTCACCGCGGGCGATCTGGCACGTGCGTTCGGCGATCTATCCGCGTTATCGAAAGCTGGCGCGGAAGAACTTCAACTCATTGAAGGGCTGGGACCAAACATCGCCGAATCCATCGTAGATTGGTTCGCACAACCTGCGAATCAAAAGGTGTTGAAAAAATTAAAAGCCGCTGGCGTTTGGCCTGTGGCAAAGAAAGATGAAAAGAAAAAGGAAGGCCCATTCACCGGATTGACCTTCGTAGTGACTGGTACGCTTCCAACACTTTCTCGCGAAGGCGTGAAGGAATTTATCGAATCATACGGCGGCAAGGTAATCGACAGCGTGAGCAAGAAAACCAGCTACCTTGTCCTCGGCGAGAACCCCGGCTCCAAGTTGGACAAAGCGCAGTCTCTCGGCGTGAAAGTGATCGATGAAGCCGAATTGAGAAAATTAGCAGGCTGAGAGCTAAAAGCTAACAGCCATCCGCCATCTGCTAGACAGAAACCACCCCCTAGACTAAACTTACGCCATTCTGTTTCGGAGGCTTTTACATGGATTTTCACAATACAAATGACGCCGTCACCCGCCGCATCAAGGCGATGACCGACCGCGTTCAATACCTCAAGAGCAATGATCTGTATTTTTATAATCAACCCGTGGAAGAGATGATGGGTGGAGCCAAAGTGCGCGTGCGCGGACGTGTGATGGGCATGTACGCTTCCTACAGCTACCTTGGGCTGGTCGGCCACCCACGCATTAACGAAGCTGCCAAAAAAGCCGTGGATAAATTCGGCACAGGCACCAACGGCGTCCGTACTCTGGCTGGAACCCTCACCATCCACAATGAACTCGAAGAGACAATCTCGAACTTCAAACACGCCGAAGCCGCCATCACCTACACCTCTGGCTATGCGGCCAACCTGACCGTTATTTCCACCATGATGGGGCGCGGCGATTACGTTTTCTCAGACAAGATCAACCACGCTTCCATTGTAGATGGCTGTTTGATGTCTGGCGCGGAGTTCCGCCGTTTCCGCCACAATGACATGGAGCATCTCGAAGGCTTGCTCAAAAATGCTCCCGCCGATGTTGCCAAGATGGTCATCGCAGACTCAGTCTTCAGCATGGACGGTGACATCATTGACCTGCCCAAAGTGGTGGAGCTGTGCAAAAAATACAACGCCTGGCTGATGATTGACGAGGCTCATTCCGTGGGTGTGCTCGGTGAAAAAGGCACAGGCAT
>CAZHOX010000035.1:18638-20266 GCA_964534345.1 uncultured Anaerolinea sp. | reverse complement strand
CGGGCGGGGAAAGAGGCGCGGATCTGCATCCTGATAGTTCCTGATAGAATATTTATAACATTTTTCTAATATATTAATATTACAATGCCGTCAACTTCAAAAGGAGTTGATGATTTATGAAATGGCAATGGAAATTAGGAAATTTTGCAGGGATCGACGTTTACATCCACGCCACCTTCCTGCTCTTGATCGGGTGGGTCGGCTACAGTCACTGGCTGGAGAATCAAAATTGGGGTGAGGTGCTTTCGGGCATTGGTTTCATCCTCGCGCTTTTTCTGTGTGTGATCTTGCATGAATACGGGCACGCGCTAACAGCCCGCAGGTACGGCATCAAAACCCGCGACATTACCATCTACCCCATCGGCGGTGTGGCGCGGTTGGAACGCATGCCCGAGAAGCCGATAGAGGAATTGTGGGTTGCCTTGATGGGACCCGCCGTGAACGTGGTCATCGCTGCCGGATTGTTTGCGTATCTTTTCTTAACCTCCAATCTGGTTCCACTTAATGAGTTGACCGTAGCCTCGGGCAATTTTCTCGAACGTGTGATGACGGTGAACATTTCGCTCGTGCTGTTCAACCTCATCCCCGCCTTTCCCATGGACGGTGGACGTGTGCTGCGCGCACTGCTCGCCACCCGCATGGATTACGTCCGCGCGACGCAGATCGCTGCAAGTGTGGGTCAGGGATTGGCGCTGCTGTTCGGCTTTATCGGTCTGTTTGGCAATCCATCTTTACTGTTCATCGCATTCTTTGTGTGGATCGGCGCTTCACAAGAATCGAGCGCCACGCAGATGAAGAATGCCATCAGCGGCATACCCGTTGGGCGTGCCATGCTGACGGATTACAAAAGCCTCTCGCCGCGGGATACGCTCGAACGCATGGGACAGTTGATCCTCGCAGGCTCGCAGCATGATTTCCCCGTCATAGACAATGAGCGCGTGGTCGGTGTTGTCACCCGTGACGATTTCCTCAATGCGCTCACCCGCAATGGGCAGAGCATTGCTGTCTCAGCCGTTATGAAAAGCAACCTGCCTGAGGTGGATTCATATGAAATGGTGGAAGTCGCCCTGATGCGAATTCAGGAATCGGGCATTCCTGCCCTGCCAGTTACTCACGCGGGACAGTTGGTGGGCATCGTCACAGCGGAGAACATCACCGAATATCTGATGATCCGCTCCGCCCTTCGGCACGCGGCCAGTGGTATAAATGGTATCTAAGTAAAAAAGCAGGTCGGGTTTTAAAACCCGACCTGCAAATACGTTACGAAACGGGAAAAAAATGAACTGGCACACACTCGAAACAAAGTCTGCACTGGATGAATTTTCATCATCTTCTGAAACAGGGTTGACCTCAACACAAGTAAGCGAAAACAAAACCAAATACGGCGCGAATGAATTGATCGAACGCGGCGGACGGACGGCGTTCCAGATTTTATGGGAACAGATCACCGCCACGATGGTGCTCATTCTCATCGGCGCGGCGGTGGTGGCGGGCTTGCTTGGTGATACGAAAAATACGATTGCCATTCTTTCCATCGTTGCGTTGTATGCCCTGCTTGGCTTCGTGCAGGAATACCGCGCCGAGCAGGCCATTGCCGCGCTCAAGAAAATGTCTGTGCCAAATGTGCG
>CAZHOX010000035.1:13510-18538 GCA_964534345.1 uncultured Anaerolinea sp. | reverse complement strand
GTGTTGGATGTGGCCGAACATGCACTTGACCTGACCGAAAACATGGAACGAGACGGGACGCTTCATGCTACCCGTGGGCTGGGTGCGCCAGTCCAATCATCTCTTTCGCTGGCAGCGATCGGCGGCGCGCTCTGCAACGACGCCAAACTGATCGACACAGGCGATGACCGCTTCCACACTCTCGGCGATCCAACAGAAGGCGCATTGGTTGTGGCGGGTGCAAAAATGGGCTACTGGAAAGGCTCGCTGGATTCATCCTTCCCGCGTGCCGCCGAACTTCCTTTTGACTCAGAGCGAAAACGCATGACCACCGTCCATCACTTGGGGCAATATGACCCCACTGTGTTATCTGGTCTGGAGATCGGTGACAAACGATACATCGCCTTCACCAAAGGCAGCATTGACGGATTGCTCGATGTTTCAAGCCATGTTTGGATGGAGGGGAAGTCTCTGAAACTGGATGCAGAGTGGAGGTCCAGAATTGAGGCGGCGAATGATCGGCTGGCAAAGAAAGGCATGCGCGTGCTCGGCGTTGCATTCCGCCTGATGAATTCCATCCCTGAAATATTGCAAACTGACCTTGAACAGAATCTGACCATCGTTGGCCTGTTCGGCATGATCGACCCGCCGCGCAATGAAGTGAAGGATGCAGTGGAAACCTGCCGCGCGGCGGGCATTCGGCCTGTGATGATCACGGGTGACCATCCTCTGACGGCAATTGAAATTGCACGTCAGCTTGGCATCTCTGATAATGGCCGTGCCTTGACCGGGGTTGAAATTGAAAGCCTATCTTTTGATGAATTGAAAAATGTTGTGGATGAAGTGAACGTCTTTGCGCGTGTGGCCCCAGAGCATAAGTTGAAGATCGTGCAGGCGTTGCAGGAAAAGGGTCACATCGTTTCGATGACTGGTGACGGCGTGAATGATGCGCCTGCCCTGCGCAAAGCGGACATCGGCGTGGCGATGGGCATCACGGGTACGGATGTTTCCAAAGAAGCCTCTGACCTGGTTCTGCTCAACGACAATTTTGCGACCATTGTTGCGGCTGTGCAGGAAGGCCGCACGATCTACGACAACATCCGCAAGTTCGTGCGGTTTAGTGTGGCGGGCAATATTGGCAAAGTGCTGGTGATGTTGATCGCGCCGTTCCTTGGAAAGCCATTACCGCTGCTTCCACTGCAATTGCTCTGGCTGAATCTTTTGACGGATGGTTTGCTCGGCCTCGGCATGGGCGTGGAAAACCCTGAGCCTGATACGATGAAGCGCAAGCCCTACTCCCCCACCGAAGGTGTGTTCTCGCGCGGCGCTGGTTTCCAAACCATTTGGGTCGGTGTAATGATCGGTGCGCTCGCGCTGGGACTTGGTTCCTGGTATTACTTCACAGACCGCCCCGAATGGCAGACGATGATCTTCACCTCGCTGGCGTTCATGCAGGTCTTTCAGGCACTGGCTTCCCGCTCCAATAAAGAATCACTATTCAAGTTGGGGATGTTGAGTAATCCATTATTGGCAGGTATGGCTTTATTGGTAGTTATGCTGCAATTAATGGTGATGTACATCCCTACTCTGGCGAATTTCTTTGAAATACTACCTTTGAGCGGCTCCGATCTTATGATAGCCGTGTCGATGGGGTTATTTGTCTTCGTAGTGATGGAACTGGAAAAGAGCCTAAAAAAGTGATTGGTAATTGTAACTAGAATAATGCTGAACCCCGTCTAGAATAAAGACGGGGTTTTCTTTTGCAATTTCAAACTTACATTCTTGTACGAGGTGGCAATTATGGGGGTTTCCACCCATACACAATTGCAGAGTGAAGCGTTATCTATTGTAAAGTGAAAAGCTGGAAATGTTACCCGCGTTCAACAAGGTGAAGATGGAAACTTATTTATATTGTACGGGGGCAACCCCATGATAAAGCAAAAAACCAAGGCGCAGTTGAGCCTGGATTTGGAAGCGGCTCAAAAACGGATCGCCGAGTTGGAGCAATCGACTCAAGCTACAGTTGGAGACAGTTCCAGGTACACCGAACAGGATAGGCGGGAGGATGAGGCGTTTTATCGTACTTTGATCGAACAAACCAATGATGGGATTGTCATCCTTGATGAGCAAGGGGATGTGATCGTCTGGAATTCTGCGCTGGAAAATATTATGGGTATTTCGCGGGCAGAAGCTGTTGGGCGGAAATATTGGGAGATTCAATACCAGATATCAACACCTGAAACCCGTGCAAGATTAAGCTTTGAATATATCAGGGATGCTTTTCAGAGTACATTTAAAACAGGGGAGCATCCTGGCCTCGGGAAAATCAGGGAAGTGGAGATCCAACTAAAGGATGGGAGCAGAAAATTCATTCAGATTTCGCCATTTGCGATAAAGACAGAGAAAGGATATCGCGCTGGGTCCATTACCAGAGATGTCACAGAACAAAGACGTGCGGCAGATATATCACGCGAAAATGAAGAACGGTTTATGCATGTTTTCCATGCCAGCCCGTCACAGATGGCAATTACAGATGGCAGTACCGGAAAATACATTGATGTGAACAGCTCCTTCCTGCAATCTTTGGGATTCACAAGGGAAGAAGTTATTGGTAAAACTGCCACAGAATTGAACTTATTTTTTGACCCGAGTCAAAGAGCAAGCCTGCTGGGAAAGATGAAGGAGCAGGGGTATTTACGTGGGGAGGATGTTCTTGTACAAACGAAAACAGGGCAGCTGCGGCATGGTTTTTTTTCAGCAGAATACCTTCAAGTTCAGAATCGTCAGTTCTTACTGACCGTAATGAACGATGTTACCGAACGAAAACAAATGGAGGAGATGTTATTTAAAAATCAACAGGCTTTGCTGGAAGTACAAAACATTGCCAAAATACAAAGCTGGACGGCAGACTTTCAAACAGGGTTTCTTGACCTTGGGCCGGGGTATGATCATATTTTAGAATGGTCTGAAGGAAGGTACAAACTGGATGCCATTAAAGACTTGATCCATCCTCAAGACAGGGAGTATGTAACAAAAGCCTGGGCGCAAGCGGAACAGCATCACTTGCTTGATATCGAATATCGGGTTTTGACGAACAAGGGGATGAAATGGATTCATACCAAGACAATACAAAATGAAGGCGGGATGCAAGGTTTAATACCCGGTTTTACCCAGGATGTAACCGAACGCAGGCAGGCAGAGGAACTCACTCATGCTCAACGCAATCTGGCGCGGATAACCAGTACCACCACCAGTCTGGAAGATGCACTCCCTCACTGCCTTGATGTAGCATTAGAGGTCTCCGGTATGGATAGCGGTGGGATATACCTTTTCAACTCGAATGGACAGTCATTTGACCTGGTACATCACCAAGGGTTGGGGAAAGAATTTATTCAAGCAGTTTCGCATTACGAAGTAGATGCGCCTAATGTTCAGATGGTTCTTGCAGGCATGATGTTCTATTTCGGCGAAGCAGATATGCAAAGCAAGAAGCTGTACCTGGATGAAGGGCTTTGTTCTCTTGCTTCCATTCCGATCATTGACCATGGGCACACGCTTGGCTGCATCAACATTGCCTCCCATGCTTTGAAACAGGTTCCAGAGATTACCCGTCAGGCTATTGAAACGATCATCGCTGAAATCGGCGCTGTGATCGCACATCTGCAAACCGAGTCTTTATTACGGGAAAGCGAGGAAAAGTACCGCCTGTTGGCAGAAAATATATCTGATGTGATCTGGATCATGGATCTTGAAACCTCACGATTCAGCTATTTAAGTCCATCTGTATTACAACTGCGCGGGTACAGTGTGGATGAAGTACTTGCTCAGGATGTGTCAGCCAGTTTAACACCCGCTTCCGCGGAATATCTAACACGAGTAATATCAGAGCGGCTTGTTGATTTTGAACAGGGAATCATAAAGGTTTACATAGATGAGGTTGAACAGCCTTGCAAGGATGGAACTACCATTTGGACAGAGTCAACGACACGTTTTGTAAAGGACCCTGAGACCGGAAAATTGGAAGTGTATGGCGTTTCCCGCAATATTACCGAGCGAAAAAAAGCAGAGACGGATATCCGCCTGATCGAGAAGCGCAATACTGCACTGATCGAACATGCTCCTGATGGGATTGCGCTGTTGGATTTCAAAGGAGTTTTTCTATTTGCCAGCCCATCTACCTACCGTATGTTTGGGTATGTCCCCGAAGAGCTCATTGGCATCCCGTCGCGGGAGAAAGTCCATCCGCAAGATGTGCATTTGTTGGCAGACCTCAGGGAAAAATTACAAACCACTCCGGAAGAATCACAGACGCTGGCCTATCGTTTCCAGCACAAGGATGGTTCGTATCGCTGGCTCGAAAGCACGTATACGAATATGTTCGGTGAACCAAGTGTGGACGGGGTCGTAATCAACTTTCGAGATATTACCGATCGAAAACTAACAGAGGAGATAACGCATCAGCAAAGCGAGCAGCTTCGATTGTTGTATGAGGCGAGCCAGCAGTTGAATCGCACGCTGGATGTGAAGGAGATCTATCAAACGATCTGTGATTTTATGGCGATCATCGCACCAAGTGATACGCTATTCATTTCTGCGTTCGACCCAAATACCCAGTTGATCACCTGTCGTGCATATTGGATGCAAAATAACTGGCTGGATGTAAGCCCCTTCCCTGCTATTCCACTTGAAGAGGAAGGAAAGGGTACCCAAAGCAGGGTCATCCGCTCTGGGGAGTCCATGCTGCTTAATGATTATCAGTCGTTCTTGAAAACAGCGCAACACATCTACTATGTGGAAGATGAAACGAATGAAATTACAGAGGAAGGACCAGAGGAAGAAGATGAGGATGTTACACGGTCTGCGATGATCGTGCCGCTCAAATCTGGAGGATCGGTAAAGGGGATTATTCAGGTGGCGAGTTACCATCTGAATGCCTATACTGAAGATCAATTGAAACTGTTGGAGGCGCTGTCACTACATATTGCATCAGCCGAACAAAATGCCTTGCTTTACTCTCAATTGTTGGTTGAATTAAATGAGCGCAAACAA
>CAZHOX010000035.1:5124-13410 GCA_964534345.1 uncultured Anaerolinea sp. | reverse complement strand
AGTGAATCTCTGTTGATAGAAGCCCAACGCATCGGACGCATTGGTCACATGGAATGGAATGGTAGAGATAAAGAATTGATCTGCTCAAAAGAACTATACGATATTCTCGGTCTGCCGCATGATGCCCCGCTAACGAAAGAGGCGATTGGGCACATGATGTTCACAGAAGATACAGCAGCCTTGCAACAGCAGGATGAGACATCCTTCAAGACACATAAAGACTTGAACTATCAATATCGTATTCATCTTGCAGATGGGAGAGAGCGCTGGCTGCACCAGATCGGTAAAATAACATATAACGAAGATGGCGCGCCCATTCGTATGATGGCTATCATTCAAGACATTACGGAAAGGAAACAAACTGAGGACGCATTGAGAGACAGCGAAGCCCGCGCACGCGCCATGTTACAGGCCATCCCTGACCTAATGTTCCGCATGGATAGACAAGGTGTTTTTATGGATTACAAGGCAGATATTAGCCAACTTGCTGTTCAAGAATCTGACCTGCCATTGATCGGCAAACGTAATCGAGATGTTTCCTCGGCAGAGTTTGCGGACCTGATCGAAAGTGAAATTGAAAAGACACTGGAGACCAGCACATTGCAAGCCTTTGAGTACAAGCTTGAAATTCCCAAGGTTGGCTTGCGTGATTATGAAGCCCGTATGACCCCGAGCGGTAAAGATGAAGTTCTGGCTGTTGTCCGCGATATCACTGAGCAAAACAAGGCCAAGTCCGCGCTGCGTGCCAGCGAAGAAAAATATCGCGGCTTGATTGAAAGCCTGGATAATGTGGTTGTCAGCATGGATGCGCAAGGCAAAGTTTTATACATAAACGATATTGCCGCAGAACAACTGGGCAGCATTGCCGAAGAACTGATCGGCAAAAGCATGTATGATCTGTTCCCCGAGCCAATTGCCCTTACCCAGATGAACCAAATACAGCAAGTGATTAGCGAAGACAAGGGTCATGTCTTCGAATCCATCAGTATGATAAGAGGAGAACCTCGCTGGTATCGAACCTCCATGCAGCCTATCCATGATGAGGGAGGTTATGTCAGTCAGGTGCTGATCAATTCCACTGACATTCATGATCTCAAGACCACCCAGCAGAAATTGCAGGAATTAAACCGTACTCTCGAAGAGCGCGTTCAACAGCGCACAGCGGAAGTGCAGGATCTGTACGAAAATTCCCCGGCCGGCTATCACTCGCTGGATGCAACGGGTAACATCATCTTGATCAATCAAACTGAACTGAAATGGTTGGGATACAGCCGCGAAGAGTTGATCGGTAAATCTATATTCAATTTACTAACACCTGCAAGCATCGCCGCCTTCAAAATCAATTTCCCTGAGTTTAAGCAAAGCGGCAGGCTGAAGGATCTTGATCTGGAATTTATCCGCAAGGATGGCACAATACTCCCTGTTCTGCTCAATGCAACCGCCGTCTATGACGAGCAAAAAAATTACATCTTGAGCCGCACCACCGTGATGGACAATACCGAACACAAGGCAGCAGATGAAGCGCTTCGCAACGCAAACCTTGAACTGGCACGTGCCATGCGAATGAAGGATGAATTCCTGGCCAGTATGAGCCATGAACTCCGCACTCCATTGAACGGTATCCTTGGCCTTTCAGAAGCTCTGCAATTGGATGTGTACGGCCCGTTGAACGAGAAACAAAAATCCACTCTTGGACATGTTGAAGATAGCGGACGACACCTTCTTGAACTGATCAATGATATTTTGGATGTCTCCAAGATCGAAGCTGGAAAATTTGAATTAGAAATGCTCCCCTGCTCGCTCGGCGATATATGTCAAAGCAGTATCCACCTCACAAAGGGAATGGCGGGGAAGAAACACCAAAATGTCAACTTCACCATGAACCCTGCCAGCATCAACATCAATGCAGATGCACGCCGCTTGAAACAGGTGTTGGTGAACCTGCTCAGCAATGCAGTGAAGTTCACCCCAGAAAATGGTTCATTGGGATTGGAAGTTACTAAAAGTGAGACGAATCACATTGTATATATCTCCGTTTGGGATAATGGGATCGGCATCTCGTCTGAGGATATTAAGAAATTATTCCAGCCGTTCGTTCAGTTGGATAGCAGCCTTTCAAGGCAGCAGACCGGCACCGGCCTGGGGTTGACCCTTGTTCAACGGCTTGTTGAAATGCACGGTGGCAGCATTGAAATACAAAGTGTTCCCGGGCAAGGCAGCCGCTTTACAGTGGCTCTGCCGTGCCTGCCAGAAAATTCCACAGCAGAAACGTTTGACAATACCCTCCAATCAAAATTCCATTACGCGTTGATCGTTGAAGATGAAACAATGGATGCCGGTCACCTGGCACGTTATTGCAAAGCGCTTGGCATCAACCCCATTCTTCATTCCACCGGTGAAGGAGCTCTCGAACGCGCAATTGCAACCCGTCCAAATGTTGTATTCCTCGATCTTAATTTGCCGGATATTTCAGGGTGGGAAGTGCTCACCCGATTGAAAAGCAACCCAGAGACACAGCATATTCCTGTGGTGATCACCTCAGTAGATGATGAAAAACAGAGGGCAACTCAACTCAATGTAGATGGGTATCTCGTCAAATTCTTTGCCGTCTCTGACCTGCGTACTGTACTGGAAAATATTCAAAAAGCAGCTTCAACAAATGAAGCTCCCACCCACACCGTAAACCAACCCGCATCCACCGTTATGATCGTGGATGATAATGAAATCAACATCGAAACCGTTGTGGATTATCTCAGCGCAAAAAATTTCAATGTTGTGTCTTCTTATAGCGGTGTAGATTTTCTAACTCGTGTTCCCCATATCCGCCCGGATATTATTCTGATGGATATTCAAATGCCAGAAATGGATGGGTTGGAAACAACCCGTCGTCTGCGCGCCATGCCTGACCAGAAAATTGCATCCGTGCCTGTCATTGCTTTAACAGCCCTCGCCATGCCCGGAGACCGCGAACTCTGCATAGAAGCAGGCGCCGACGAATATGTGACCAAGCCTTTCCGTTTGAAAGAACTTCATGAATTGGTCATCCAAATATTGGAAGATACGAAGCGTGCATTGTAGGGAAATAAAAAAGTGATCAATGGCTAGCGAACAGAAAACCCGTCTCGCAGTGAGACGGGTTTTCTGTTAAATCATATCCAAACATATAAATTACACTCAGACACTTCAGTCGGGAGAAGTGTAAAGAATTTTGTTCACATAGTACTTTTGGGTTAATGAAATCAACCAGTACTTCATGAAATCTTTAAGGCACATTAAGACTGAGCTTATTTACCGAATGTACCATCAACTCATGTAATATCCAAAAGAACTTCCACCCAAGCATCGATTAAACCATCCCACTCGTCCAAAAATAAATCAGATCATTGTGTCCATCGCGACATGGATAGTGAAAGTTTTATACAAATGTAAGACTTTCATTCCTTTGCACCTTGGATGTTTTCTATCTACACCAACCACTGGAAAGGAGGTGATGCATTTGCTCATCTACTGCTGATTTCCGCCTACCCCGTCCAAATAACAAAACGGGAATGGCAAAGAATTGACCAACAACAAAAGGAGAAATAAAAATGAAAAAAATTACTATAGCCATTGGGCTTGCGCTGGTTTTGGTACTTGGTACCATCGGCTTTGCCAGCGCGATCACAAACGGTCAACCTGATGGTAACAATCATCCCTATGTGGGATTGGTCGTGTTCGATGTTCTCGACGGAAATGGCAACCAGGTGCCTTCGCACCGTTGCAGCGCTTCGCTTCTTACCCCAACCGTTGTTCTAACGGCTGGTCACTGCACAGACGGGACGTATGCTGCCCGCATCTGGTTTGACGAGATCGTTCAGGGAAATCCTGAGTATCCGTTCAGCGGTGTAACATCCTACGATGGAACACCCTACACCTTCCCCGGCTTTTGTATCGGCTGTGGAAATGGCCTGCCTGGCTTCGCAGCAGGTGATGTTGGTATCATCATCCTAAGCGAGCCGGTTCCGACAACCGCAGTCAGTCAGTATGCTGCCCTACCGGCTGAGGGCCAAGTGGATGCATTGGACAACAAGACCCAGCTTGACCTCGTTGGCTATGGCGTACAGGAACAGATCGTCGGTAACGGACCTCCCGTATGGGCAGGCTTAAAAAACCGCCTCTTCGCGCCCAGTGAATTGGTCTCTGGCAATTTTGTACACAGCGATGAATTCATCAAGGTTGCCCTTAACCCCGGCGGCGGCTCAGGTGGTACTTGTTTCGGTGATTCAGGCGGCCCCAACCTGCTTGCAGGTACAAATACCGTTCTTGCGGTCAACTCATATGTGACCAACTCCAACTGCTCTGGCGTTGGCTACTCCAACCGCGTGGACACGGAAGAAGTACTGGCATGGATCAACACCTTCCTGCCTTAAACATAGAGTTTTACCAGTAATTTGTGGAGCCACCGTAATGGTGGCTTCACTTTTTTAAAAGGCTCGTTCCAAAATTCCAGTCAACTCCCCTTCACTCAACGGGATCGGATTTCCCTTGGTACTGCTCGCATTCAATGTCTTCTGTACTGCTTCAGGGATATGCCCCTCTGTCATCCCATGCGCCGAAAGCGGCGGGATGTTCAACTCGTCAACCAGCGCACGTACCCACTGCACGCCATCCCGTGCTGAAGCAAGTTCACTGCCTGTAAGCATTTGAGCAATTTCATCATACCGTTCAATGGCTGCATGTCCTGCCTGACGAGCCTCCAACGCTTTCAGATTCGCATCCATCACCAACGGCAATAATTTTGCGCAGATCGCTCCATGCGGCGCATTCAACATACCGCCCAGCGGACCTGCAAATCCATGCACGGCTCCAAGCGCAGAGTTCGCCAACGCCATGCCGCCAAACAAACTCGCCAATGCCATGCCTTCGCGTGCAGATTCATCCGCACCATTGTGATACGCCTTTCGCAAAGATTTAGCAGCGTATCGAATTCCTTCGCGGCAGATCGCATCGGTCATCGGGTTCGCCTTCACCGAAACAAACGGCTCGATCAATTGCGTCAGTGCATCCAAGCCGGAACTGGCAGTAATTTCTTTCGGCAAAGAATGCGTCAATTCGGGGTCAACAAGCGCAAGCGATGGAAGCATCATCGGGCTGCGCAAACTCACCTTCACTCCATGCGCAGGCGAGCCAAGCACTGCGTTGCGCGTCACTTCAGTCCCCGTCCCTGCCGTGGTGGGAATGGCAATGAAAGGCAGCGGGGCATTCGTCAACGGCTGACCTTTGCCGATCACTTCAAGATAATCAAACACATCGCCACGGTTCGTCGCCAGCGCAGCGATCGCCTTGCCCGCGTCCAACACACTGCCGCCGCCAAGGCCGATGACCATGTCACAGCCATGTGTCAGCGCAAACGAAACCCCTTCGGAAGCCGTATCCACTGTCGGTTCGGCGTGAAGCGAAAATTCATCAAAGGGAATTTCCTGTGCAGAGAGAATCTCCCTCACACGCGGAATCGCGTCCGATGAATTTCCCCTCACCAACAGCAGACGCTTCGTTCTTCCTTTGAGCTGGTTGCCCAACTCGTTCAGTTTCCCCGCTCCAAACATGATCCGATTCGCCGTGGCAAATTCAAAAGCAGGCATGGCTACTCTGCGGGGAAAATAGTTGTGTACTTGATTCCCTGACGCGGCTCAGCCATCATCTCGGCAACGGTATCACGCCACTTGGCATAATGCGCGGTTTCCTTGTGCGCGGCTGATGCTTCGGCATTTTTATAGACTTCCACCAAAACGAAACGCGTGTGGTCATCCTCCTGTTGGATGACATCGAAACGCAGAACGCCTGCTTCTTTGATGCTGTTGGATGCATTTTCAACGGTGGCTTTTTTGAAGTCTTCCACGAATTGGGATTTGACGCTGACATGAACATGGACGATTAACATTTGAATCTCCTTATATTTGTTTCAACACATTACCAATAATTTTCGCAGAGGTTCGCACCGAAACAGTGAAACCAAAGAAAGGACCGAAATCCTGACCGGCAGGCATGCTGGTGAAAAACAATCCCTTTGCGCTGGTTTGAAAATGCGGGTCCAGAATGGGAAAGCCGTTTTTCACTTCGATGGTTTCGAGCAGGCTGCTGTTTTTCAAAAATGGAATCTGGCTCAAATCCACTTTGTAGCCTGTGGCAAGGATGACATCATCCACGATAAATGAATCGCCGTTTTCGAGTTTCACATCCAACGCGCCATCGGCACGTTCAACACAGGATGCGAGGCTGGCCTTCTCATGAATTTGTGTGTTTGGCTTCATCACACGCTTCTCAAGCCACGGCTCCACCTTCAAACGTCCCTCACCCCACATGCGCTTGCTGACTGCGTCCTTTTCTGTTTGCGGCAAATTGCGGAACCATGCAGGCTCATCGACCATGTGATCCACCAACGGCGGAACCCAACTCCAATCAGCTTCGGCAAATTTCGGTGACTCATGCCTGTGAACCAAATGGACCTCTGCCGCGCCTTCATCGTTCAGCAGCGCCGCCCACTCGAAAGCGCTCTGCCTGCCGCCAAGGATAAGCACCCGCTTTCCTTTTTGAGCAGAAAACTCCACTGCATCACAAGTATGGCTGTATCTCCCCTTTGGCAGGAGTGCAGCCAACTCAGCAGGTTGATTCTTGAAATATCCCATACCAATTGCCACAACCACATTCTCTGCTTCGATCACTTCACCATTTTCAAGGTTTGCGACAAAATGATCGGCTGTCTTTTCCAACTTTGTCACATAAAGCGGCAGGGGTTGAATGCCGTTCTGTTCCTGAAACCATTGGCAATATTCAAGATAAAAATCACGAGAGAGGGGTTCCACCTCGGCGGGCGTTTTCCCCAGCTTCGTCAAATAATTCATGATGCTGGCTTTGCCTGTCGGGTCGAGAGACCAATCTGACGCAGAGCGCAGGTACATGCCGTTGGGCATGTTGTTCTTCCAAAACTCCATTGGTCTCCCTGCGATAATGTAATCCATGCCTTGAGCGTTGGCATAGGCAGCCAACCCCAAGCCAAATGGACCTGCGCCAATGATAAGAAGTTTTGTCTTCATGTGTATTTGTCTCTCCTCTTTATTAGACTTTATTGGAATTATCTTTTTTGTCCACGAAGTTCACCAAGGAGCACGAATTTCTTTCTCTTCTTCGTGAAAATTCGTGTTCTTTATGGATTTTTTCTTTATTTCTGACAATATCTATTCCTAGAATAACCCAAGCCAAAGTTGATACAAGCCAAAACAAAATAAAGCAATGGTGGAAATACCCAACAAGGCACGGTTGAATTTGTTTCCAAATTTACCAGCCACTCCAAATACAATGATGATGGCGGCAAGGCTCGCGATCATGGCGGCGTAAAATCCGAGGAGAAACCCAACCCCGTTAATAGGCGCTTCACGCCAGCCTCGCACCAAAATGGGACCTGTCACCAGAGTCCAAAAGATGTACGCGCCCGGGCTGAGTGCATTCGTCATCGCGGCTTTGAGGATGCTCTGATGGTCTGGTATTTCCGGCTGCACTTGATATTCATGGAAATCACGCCATGCCTTGTACGTGCCGTAGGTGATATACAAAACAAAAAGCCCGCCAACAATGTAAAGAATATTTTGCATCCAATCGGGTACCTGGCTGAGCACCAAGACGCAGAGCAAAATGATGGGTCCATCGCTTACGAGCGGGGCAAGAGCCGTGGGCAGAGCACGCTTCCAGCCGCGGGTGAGAGATTGGGTAATCAGGTATGTTTGTAAAGGTCCGGGCTGTGAAGCGGCGGCGAAGCCGAATCCAATGCCTTGAAGAAGGTATATCCACATAAATTATTTTCTGTAATAGATTGTGGGGGAAAGCTCGGTGGTGAATTCCGATTCCGTGCCAAGCCCAATTTGCAAAACGTCGCCATTGACTTTATACGAGAGAGAATAAACCGGCGCATCAAAGCCAACTGAAACGCCATTGACCCTCACCCACTGAATTCGCAAAGTGATATGACTGGTCGGCAAGTCATTGACGATGATCTCCGCAAATTGTTCGTTGACCTGCCCCGTTTCAGGGTTGGCTTGAACGCGATACAAATTCTTTTGCGTGAACACCAATGTCTCTGTTTCGCTCATCCACAGTCCAATAAACGGAGAAACTGGCGGCTCAACCTGAGCAGGCGTTGGCGTCTCTGTTGCAGCAGAAGGGACAGAACAGGCAAAGGTGATGACCGCCAATAAAAGAACAGCGGCAACAATTTGATGATTCTTTTTCATGGTTCCTCCTGTCAGGATAATT
>CAZHOX010000035.1:0-5024 GCA_964534345.1 uncultured Anaerolinea sp. | reverse complement strand
TTAGGGTGACACTTGCAGCAAATATTGATCGAAAAACGCAGAGACTCTGGCTTCGTATTCTTCAGCGCGTTCTTTGTCAAATTCCACGTGGCCGAGTTCGGGGTCGTACCATAATTCTTTCGGCTCGCCTGCCGCGTCGTAGAGAAGTTGTCCACTATTGGGTGAGACAACTGTATCCTTGCCGCCTTGCATGAGAAAGACAGGACGCGGGCTGATCTGCGGAATCCACTTTGTAGCATCGATCTCTTCCATTTTGACACCTGTATCTGTTTCAGCCCAAAAGACAATGAGCGGCACAAAAGGGAATTCAGGCAAGCCCGTGAAATGTGTAACGCTCGTCGCAACGGTATCCTGCATGGAGGAGAAAGCCGAATTTGCGACCACAGCCTTGATGTTTTCATTCAATGCGGCATATTGAATAGACAGCATTCCACCGTAGGAATTGCCAAGGATGCCGATTCTTTCGTGGTCAAAGTCATCGCGAGTGAGCAGATATTGATACCAGGCTTCCATGTCATCTGTCTCGTAGTACCCAAGTGTGATGAGTTCACCCTCACTGTAATCATGTGCGCGGATGGATGTGACCAGCACGCCATAGCCGTGGCGATGCATCATCTCTGCTTCGTTGAGCAATTCACGGCGCGTAGATTTGTATCCGTGCTGCATGATGATGACCGCACCATTTTCCGAAGGAATGAACCAGCCTGCAAGTTTCATGCCATCTGGGTTGGTGACGGTGACATCTTCAAATTCAAGCCCATAATCGGCAGGTGTTTCATCGGGCAGGTTGCGGTCTGCCATTGGGGCATGGAGCAGGTCGTACGCTTCACTGCGAGTCCGTGCGAACAAACCAATAGTGGCAGCAATAAGAAGAGTGGCAATTACGCTTAAAGTGATCTTTGTAGCACGGTTCATATATTTTCCTTTGACGAAAGCCAAGTAGGTTAGAGGTTTTTGTCTTGCACTGTTTCAACCAAGACATTAACGCAAAGTCGCCAAGACGCTGCTTCTTAAAAAGCTTTTTACCCACAGATGAACACAGATAAAAGGGATATAGGTATTTTCATGTTTTTTATCCAAACATCGGTGTTCATCCGCGTTCATCTGTGGTGAGTTGGGTTTAAGAAACACATTCCAGAATGCGATGGTTTAATTCTTTTTTGCGGCTCTGTATCTTTGCGTTAAATTTTCACAGGATGACAAACAGGATTATTTTTCCAACGCCTGCTTCACGGCTTCGTACACATCTACAACACCATAGCCGTAGGCATGGCTGGGAGTATCACCTGTAAAACATCCAGTAGAAGTATCACCCGTGTAAGGTTGAGCCGTGTCAATAATAAGTTGTTCCGTCCCATCAATATCGCCGATCAGATCGGGTTGTGCTGACCAGATCAACGCCACCACACCCACCAAATGCGGACCTGCCATCGAAGTGCCGCTATTCGAGCCGTAGGTTCCTTCTGGCAGCGAAGACATGATATCCACACCAGGGGCCACGATATCAGGCTTGTTACGGCCAGAACCATCGGCAGTGACAGGGCCGCGGCTGCTGAAATCTGCCATGTTGCCGAACTGGTCAATTGCGCCAACAGAGAAAACCGAGTCGTACAAAGACAAAGGCGATTCAACCGTCTCACACGAAGGGCCATCATTGCCAGTGGATACCACCACAAAGATACCTGCATCACGCAAGTTATTCGCCGCGTATAACAAAGCATTCGGGTCGCAGCCTTCAATGGATGGACAGCCCCATGAATTATTCATCACATGTACAGCTCTGGTCGGGTCACCGTCAAAGAGCGGATCGCCGCCCAGAGGAAATGGCGCAAGCATGAACTGCATACAATCCAAATACAAAGCGGGGTTCGCCAAATTTCTATCGAGGTTCACACAGCCGATCCATTGCGCTTTGGGAGCCACCCCAATTCCACCGCTTCCCAAAATTGTGCCCATCGTGTGCGTGCCATGCCCGCCTTCATCATTCGGGGATGTAGTTCCATCCCACGGGTCGAACCAGTTGTAATCGTCGCCAGAGTTTGCGCCGCGATATTGATTCGCGATCGCAGGATGACTTCCATCTACGCCGGAATCAGATTGCCCAACAACAATACCTTCACCTTGCACACCGAACTCATCCCACACTCTGTCTGCGCCGATCATGGAAATATTCCACTGCACGCTGCCATCCGTTGCAGACTCATATCCAGGTGAAGGAGAATCTTCGGGAGCGGCACGCAGGCGCGGGCTGGGAATGACGCGGTCCACTTCGGGGCGGGTCAGCAAATAGAGTCGCACCAACGTCCCGCCCTGCACTTCCATCGCATTTTCCAAATAATATGGCGTGTACTCCACACCCACCGAATCAAAGAATTGGCGCATCTCGGCTTGGGTTGTGTTCGCGTGTTCGGTCAATTGCTCATACGCCACAGATAATCTTTGCTCGCGGTCTTCGATCTCGGCCACGGCAGAAATATCCGCCTGATCTTTCAAGATGACGAAAAGCCTGTCACCATAATTTCCGGGATTGCCAAACAAAAAGAAGATGGCGATGATGGAAAGCCACATCACGCCAGCGCCAGCCCAACCCAGCGCGCGCCTCACACTGGACCTTGAGCCTGCTGCGAAAAACTGACGCAGAATCAACGCGAGGACACTTACCCCCCACCCGATGAGCAATGCAATGCCCACAGCTTTTGTGGCAAGCCCTGCAATATCACCGAGGACAATGGTGAGTTCGGTTGGGTCAAAGAATGCGAGTGCCGCGAATGCAAGAATGCCCGTCGCTGTGCCTGCTGCAATTCGCGAAGGAAGAACAGCCGTGACGGCGCACCCGAATGCAGGCACAAGCACCAGCAGTAAAAGCTGCGAACCGTCATAACCAAACGCGGAAGCAAGCAAAGCCAGCACTGCCCCCACACCGATGCCGTCCATCAAAATATTTTCAGTCGTGGCAGACATCAACACAGCGGCGAGAAAGCCAAACGATAACCCCGCGAGCAGGCTAAGGAAGGTATCTCCGAATGAACCGAAAGAGCCATAAATTGCCAACGGCACAACGCCCAAGCCTGCAACCAATAAACCGAAAGGAAGCGCACCGCCATCCCAAACCAATTGACCTTTGCGCAGACGAGTTACAACGAAGATCGCAATCAGCGCAATGATGATCTGCATGATCGAACCAAGTTGATCGTTGTTCGGGCCAAGCAAACGCAGCAACAAGGCAGGGAAAACCATCAACGCTGCGCCGAACAAACCTGCATACACAGGCTTGAAGCGGTCATCTGTTGTGAAGCGCCATAACAACCCAGCGGCAAGCGATAGGACAAGTCCCTGTACTGCCAAGCCAATGGGTCCAGACCATGCGAGATTCTTCAAACTCAATGAAGTTATTGCGCTCTGTTCGGTTGACCATAAAACGAAATGATAAATGAACAAACAAAACGGCATTGGCAGCGCAAAGAATAAAAAGAGTACCAGCGCCGTTGTGCTTCTATTTTTAGGTTGAATAGGCGATTCAACTGTTGGGATATTTTCAATCGATTCGGTCATGAGTCTCTCCTTGATACAAGTAACCATCCGCCAATCCTCGCTAATTTTTTATTCGCAAAGATTAGCGCAGATTAGTGGATCAATATTTCAAATTTATTCCGCGCCGCCTTCCACACCTGCGATCACTTCCTCTTCCTCCTCTGGCGCTGGCTTGTGTGGCTGCACTTTGAATATCTTGAATCCCCACTGCACCGAAGGGCCAACCAGCAAAGCGTAGGCTACGGTACCAACCCCTGCCGGCCCGCCTAACAAAAAGCCGATCGTCACAACGGTCACTTCAATAATAGCACGCGCCGCACGGATGCTGATTCCCGTGGTGCGTTTTATCGCCAGCATCATACTATCCCGCGGACCTGCACCCGCATCCACACCGATGTAGATGGCGCTGGCAAGCCCCATAATAAAGATGGCAAGCAGCAACATGCCAACCTGCAATGGCAAATTATGCTCCACCGAAGGGATGATGGAAAGCCACATATCTTCCCACGGCCCAATGGACAGGATATTTCCGAGCGTGCCCCAGCCCATTTTTTCGCGCATCAGCACGGCACCCGTTAAAACAAAAAAGCCCATCAGCACGGTCATGGTTCCAATGGAAATGCCAATGCGCTGTGCCAGAGCCACTTCCAACACAGCCCAGGCACTCGTCCCGATATTGCCGCGAATCATCAGTGTGATCGCCAGCCCAAACAACATAAACCCAACCTGAATGCGAAGGAAATCCCACGCAAATGTATTCCAGCGAATTGGTTTTAACATTATTCTCCTTTGAAAGCGTGATGATACCATGCCCACAGCATCTTGCTGTGATACACTCGCACTATGGCACAAATTTTTGAAACCCATCGTGACACATTTTCCATCAGCACCGACCCAAACCGACTGGATATGAACACCGTGCATGATTTTCTCTCCCGCGCCTACTGGGCCAAGGGGCGTCCGCGTGAACGCACTGAAGAGGCATTCGCCAACTCGCTCGTTTTTGGCATGTATGCAGGCAGCCGTCTGATCGGCATGGCACGCGTCGTTACCGACTATTCCATTGTCGCTTATCTTTGCGATGTCTTCATCCACGATGATTATCGCGGCAGCGGGTTGGGCAAATGGCTCATGCAAAGCATTCTCGAACATCCAAATCTAAAACAGGTCCGCCGCTGGCTGCTTGCCACCGACGACGCGCATGGCCTGTATCAGCAATTTGACTTTGAACAACTAACCGACCCCGAAAAATGGATGCAGCGCCTGCGTCCATTCCCTGGTGAATAACATGAAAATCATTATCAAACCTGGACGTGAAAAAAGTCTGCTGCGCCGTCATCCCTGGGTCTTCGCCAGCGCCATTCAACCAGTGGATAAAGAACCCGCCTCCGGCTCAACCGTTGACCTGATTGCGCCAAATGGCAGCTTCCTCGCCCGCGCATCCTACTCCCCCACCTCGCAGATCCGCGCCCGTGTGTGGACGTTTAATGATG
>CAZHOX010000034.1:18692-22013 GCA_964534345.1 uncultured Anaerolinea sp. | reverse complement strand
ACGGTCATGTGATTGTCAGGGCAATACCACACAGGGATGCGATGTCCCCACCACAACTGGCGGCTGATACACCAATCCTTGATGTTCTCCAGCCAGTTGTAATAGGTCTTCTCAAAACGCTCGGGCACAATACGAATGCGTCCATCGCGGACAGCATCCAAGCCGGCATTGGCAAGCGACTCGATCTTCACAAACCACTGCTCCGAGATCATCGGTTCGACGATTTCACCGCCGCGCTGCGAACGTGGGATGGTCGTCATATATTTTTCTTCTTTGATGACGAGCCCCGCCTCTTTCATCTCCGCCCAAAGCTGCTTCCTCGCCTCGAACCGATCCAAGCCTTTAAATTTTCCGCCATTCTCGTTGACCTTGGCTTCTTTATCCAACATGGAGATGATGGGTAGATTGTGGCGTTGCGCGATGGCATAGTCGTTCGGGTCGTGACCAGGCGTGATCTTGAGCGCACCCGTGCCGAATTCCATGCTGACGTATTCATCCGCAATGACGGGAATCTCACGTCCAAGCATGGGCACGATGGCTTTCTTGCCGATGAATTTCTTAAATCGCTCATCCTCAGGGTGAACTGCAACTGCGGTATCGCCGAGAATTGTCTCAGGGCGGATAGTTGCAACGGGAATGAACTCACTTGCCCCCGTAGCGGGGTCGGAGTCTTTGATCATATATTTGAAATAATACAGCTTCGCTTCTTCGTCACTGTATTCCACTTCCAAGTCCGAGACGGCGGTCTTCAACCCGGGCGACCAGTTGATGAGACGCGGGCCGCGGTAGATCAGTCCTTTCTCATAGAGGCGGACAAATGCCTCTCGCACCGCACGACTCAGCCCCTCGTCAAGAGTGAAGCGTTCTCTGTCCCAGTCGCAGGAAGCGCCGAGGCGGCGAATCTGATTGGTGATCATGCCGCCGTATTTGTGTTTCCATTCCCAAGTGCGTTTGAGAAATTCTTCGCGCCCGATCTCTTCGCGAGTCACTTCTTCGGTTTTGAGCAGGTCGCGTTCCACCATTAATTGTGTGGCAATGCCTGCATGGTCGGTACCTGGAACCCATAAAGTAGAGAAGCCTTTCATGCGATGGTAGCGAACCATAAGATCTTCCACGCTGACAAACATGGCGTGACCGATGTGCAGTTCGCCCGTCACATTGGGCGGAGGGATTGCAATCACAAACGGTTTGACGTTCGAGTCAAAGTTCGGTTTGTTGGGGTCGTTGTGCGGCTTGAAGAATCCACCCGTTTCCCACATCTTGTAAATGCGCTGCTCGGTGGATTTGAAATCGTACGCTTTTGGTAGTTCCTGTTTTGTCATTCGTTCTCCTTCGTAGTTAGATATTCGATAATTCGTTATTCGGTTTTCGAGTATCGAATATCGTTCTTCCAAATATCGGCACTTAAAACAAAAACGCTCCGTCCAATAAGAGGACGAAGCGTGTGCTCCGCGGTACCACCTCAATTCAGCTTCTCAGCTGCACTTGGCGACCGACAATCATCGGTCTTTGCTGTAACGGGCAATCCCGTGCCGTTCTACTTTCACTTGGATTTCTTCGGCAAGTCAATTCAGACGACTTCAGCGATTTTTCTCTGTGAAGGCTTCCAGCCAGTGACCTTCTTCTCTATCAGATGGGAACGCGCTTACTACTTCTGAATGGCGGGATTATATGCGGGAGGAGAGGGAGAGTCAAGAATAAAGCCAAATTACATTTACTGCCGGAGAAACCCTCATGGAGAGCGTGGTTTCCATACCAACATGGTCCATTGCTCTCCGGTGTTGGGCATAAACACAGTTACCTCTGAAACTTGCAAGTAGTATTTTTCCACAAGACCAGGATCAAAAAAACTACCTTTATCTTTTACTGTGATCACAAGGTCAAATTTTTGTTTTTCGATTTGTCGATTGATTATTTTTTCAAACCTAAAACCATCCATCCGGATCTGGTCATAGGAGATATCAGAGAATATTGTGTCTGGGTATGGCTGCACCTTATAAAAAAATATCGTTTGGCCTGAGTCTACGGGAGTTAATCCAAGCGCCATAACATCCGAAACCACAGTTGGAGCATTCAAAATGTTCTTTGAAGACTGCATATAACTGAATAATTCAGCCCACTCTTCAGAGCTTTCCTGCCTCAGCCTATTCGGGTGCAGAAGTTTTCCTTCCCAGGTAAATAAATTGATCAGCACCAACAAGACAAGAAAAATCTTCATCCGATCAAGCGTTACTACTTCCCCGAAAAACCAGCAAAAAAACAAAGGCAAAATCAATTGATAGGCGTAATATAGATTATTGGCTTCATGCTTCCCAAGGATTAGTACAAATGCTAAAAAGGAGAAAAGGAATGAATAAAGAAGATAGCTCAAGGGATAACCAAGGAATGGCCGATTCCATTCCAGAATATTTAGTGTAAAAATATTCTTTAAGAATCGGGGCTCTTTTTTCAATTCCTTACTACGGAATGCGAGAGCAAAAAGCATAACTATCAGAATTGGCAGGAAAGTAAAAAATAATTCCTTCAACTGACGAAGCAAATGTTCCTGACTGATCATGGAGTTAAATATATTACCCAAAATCGTATTAACAAAGTACATGGGAAATATATACTTAAAAATCAACAACAAGGTCATAAGGACGAGAGTAAAGAATAGACCATAAAACAGGCCTTTCTTTTTGGAAACAAAAATAAACAGATATGAGGCCACAACTCCAAACGACAAAGCGAAATAAGGTTTTGTATAAAAGGCTACAAATGAAACAATAATACTTACAAATAAACTTTTCGTATCAAAATTGCGAGCGAATGGTACTACTATCGCCATCAAAAACAGAAAAGTCCCCGTTGCAGATGGGAAAGCGCTAATTCCCTGGCCTGCGATCAATCCGACCATGATAAAAGCAGCACAAGCCAATCCAAACAACCTGTTTTTTCCGACTCGGTAAACAGTTAAAAAGCCAGTCAAAGCAGACAAAATAATAAAGATAAATGTTACCGAGCGATGCACCAACAAGGTATTTCCAAACAATGCCGCAAAAGGAAGCACTGCCAAACTATATCCCAATCCATAATTATTCATCCCAAAAGGCTGGTTTTCTAAAATAAACGGATTGCTTCCCCGCAGAAAAAACCAGGTTTGGACCTGGGCTGTTCCCTCATTCCAGAAAATCTGATGTGGAAAAGAAATAGTTTTCAGAGCAAAATAGACCGACCACAAAATAGATACAAAAATCCCCACAGAAAGCAAAACTTCTGACAAATTAAATCTATTCAATATCCTAATATCAAAATCCAAAATGGATTTTTTCTTATCAAACA
>CAZHOX010000034.1:0-18592 GCA_964534345.1 uncultured Anaerolinea sp. | reverse complement strand
TTACACCCTATTTTTGTATAAAGCCGCCAAGGCCGCACCGATGGCTTGCGAAAGATCACCAAGCGCAGCAGGGACAATACTAATGGAATCGCGCTGGTAAGGCCACAGATACTCACGAGCATTGGAGCGCACAATGTCCAGATAGCGCTCACGGAAGGCGGTGGTCGTAGCTTCAGGGTCCATCAACCCGCCGCCAATGACGACAAATTTGGGGTCGAGTGCCATGACCATATTGGCAACGTGTAAACCCATAGCCTTGGCTTGGAAGTCGAATAATTCCACAGCCAGTTTATCTCCTTTTTGAGCCAACCCGCGCAAAGTAAAAGCACGTTCCTTCATGCTAAGCGTTGACTTTGCCAGATCATGGTCGGGATATTGCTCCAGTTTTTCAGAAAGCAAATAGGGTAAACCCGAAAGGCAGGTGTAGACTTCGATACAGCCCCAGGTGCGCCCACACCCACAGGGATAGGGTTTCGCTCCCAGTAAGTGCAGAGGCGCTGGCATATGGCCGCCTTCCATCCCAGCCAGGGTATCACCGTCCAAGGCCAACCCATCTTTATTGATGTAGGCACATCCCAAACCAGAGCCGGGGGCAAGCATGAGAACTGTCCCATTGCTGTTGCCACGTGCGTGTTGAGCTTCTGCGATACCGCCCATATCGCCATCATTTCCAACTGTCAATGGGATGGCGCGTCCAGCCTTTTCAGCCAGTGCATTGCTATAAGCAGTATGCACATCAAACCCCGCAAAGTTTTCCGGTAGGTTAGCCGAGCGGTCAAAAACGCCATAGCGCTGGAAAGGACCAGGAACAGCCAGCCCCACTCCGCTGACCTGCTCCCAAGTGAGATCATGTTGAGTGAGATACGAATTAATTGCCTCCACCCAGCTACGCACAACAGCTTCAGGGCCATGCGCTGAATTAGTGGAAGCTTGCAATAATTTTGTCGAGATTGTGGAACCGTCACTCCACACACCACCCACCTTGGATGTAGTCGCGCCGCCATCTGTGCCGATATAGACCATTTTATTCATCAGTTTTCACCTTCCGCATAGCATTTTCTTTTGATATCACTCGCTTTATTGTCGAGAAATTATACGCGTGTTTCAAAATACTCCGTGTTATTTTCATCCTGTTTTTGTCACTACAAAAGACCCGCAAGGTTAACAGTGCTATACTGTCCAAAAGCAAAAGGAATGCAAAGCATAGTCCATTAGGTATGGGAACAGGTCATCATGATGGCGTATTTAAAAAGTGAGTCTCCTACATTCAGGCTTTCAATTTTTTTAGCAGTTCTATTTTTGCTCGTTATTCTTACAAACTCATGCGCAGTATTTGAAGGTTCAGAAATCCCGCCTAAAAAAATATTATTCATAGGCAATAGCTACACTGACTTCAACAAAGGCTTGGATTATCAACTATTAAAATTTGCTCCCAACTCTGACACAGCCCGCATCAGCCCGGGAGGATATACCCTGCAAAATCATTGGGAAGATGCAAACACATTACAAACCATCCGCTCTGGAGAATGGGATGTTGTAGTTTTACAAGAGCAAAGTCAAACCCCAGTCACTAATTACAATACCTTTGCTGAATATGCACAAAAACTGGATGCTGAAATAAAATCCGCAGGAGCTGAAACGATCCTGTTTATGACATGGGAACGACCAGATAGTGTTCAATATGGAGTTACAACCAAACAACTATCCAATAACTATACTTATCTTGGGCAGCAACTCGGAATAAAAATTGCTCCAGTGGGGTTGGCATTTGCAAAGTCGCTGCGAGAGCGCCCAGATTTGCTGTTGTACTCAGAAGACGGTCACCCCACTCCACTTGGAACTTACCTTGCAACTGCGGTCTTTTATGGAGTGATCTACGATCTAAGCCCAGTTGGAATTCGATATACCTCAGACATATCAGATGAGGATGCACTTTTTCTGCAAACCATTGCCGCTCAAACACTAGGGAAGTAATTGAATTTCACAATGCTATACTTGCTCAACTCGAAAAAATAAAAAGGAATTTCTCCAAATGGATCTCAACTTAATTGACTTTCTCTTTGCCGCACTCGGCGCACTTGCCGCAGGCGCAATCAACGCTCTTGCGGGCGGCGGCACGCTCATTACCTTTCCCCTACTCACCTTTCTTGGTGTACCTGCTGTGGTTGCGAATGTGACCAACACTGTAGCACTTTGCCCCGGCTACTTCGGTGGAACACTTGCGCAGATGAAAGACCTGCAAGGACAAAAAAGCAGGCTATGGCTTATTGTTCCTGCCAGCATCATCGGCGGAGTGCTTGGCGGCTTCCTTCTTTTGCAAACAGGCGAAAAATTATTCAAAGACCTCGTCCCCTATTTGATCCTGCTGGCTTCGGGCTTGCTTGCCATTCAAGACCCCGTCCGCGCATGGTTGACAAAGCGCATGGGTGAAGGTCATGGCGCAAAATTGGAAAATTTATCATGGCTACCTGTTGGACTGGCTTCCATCTACGGCGGATATTTCGGTGCAGGATTAAGCGTGATCGTGCTCTCCGCCTTGGGATTAACGCTGGAAGATTCGCTCACGCGTCTTAACGCGCTCAAGCAGGCTGTTGCTTTCTCGGTCAATGTCGCCGCTGCAATATTTTTCATCTTCTCCGGGCATGTGCTATGGACTGTGGCAGCCGTCATGGCTGTCGGCGCATTGATCGGCGGGACGCTCGGCGGAAAACTGGCCGGCAAAGTAAAACCGTCCACCTTGCGATGGACGGTTGTGACGATCGGCGTGATCGTTTCGATCATTTATTTCGTGCGCGGCTAACTCTTTTTCTTTTTGCCGTTCTCTTCGTCCACACGGCCAAAGATCATGCGGCCTGCGGCAGTTTGCAGCACTTTGGTGATATTGACTTCCATGTACTCGCCGATGTAATCCTTGCCGTTCTCCACAACAACCATGGTGCCGTCTTCCATATATCCCACACCCTGGCCGTGCTCCTTGCCTTCCTGAATAATATTGATGCGCAAACCCTCGCCAGGAAGCACAACAGATTTAACAGCATTGGCAAGTTCATTGATATTCAAAACCGTTACGCCCTGTAGTTCAGCGATGCGATTGAGATTGTAATCGTTCGTCAGCACAGGGCTTTTTAACTGCTTACCGAGCACGATCAATTTATCATCCACTTCGCGCACGCCATCTACGTTAATATCTGAGATACGGACGAGGACATTTGGGAGTTTCTGCAATTCAGCCAGCACTTCCATGCCACGGCGTCCACGCTGACGGCGCATCCCATCCGGGGAGTCAGCAATATACTGGAGTTCATTCAACACAAAGCGGGGAATAAGAAGCGTGCCGGGCAAAAAGCCTGTCTTTGCAATATCTGCCACACGTCCATCAATGATAACGCTGGTATCCAGAAGGATGTTGCGGTTGAGGTTCGTCCACGAAGAGGATGAACCTCCGCCTTCGCCGCGTCCGCTCAATGCACTGAGTAGGCCCATAATATCTCCCTGTCTCATAACAAAAAGAGAAACGCTAAGATAGGAAAATATCAACACACCAATAAAAGGCAGGATTTGGCTAAACGGGTCAGGCAGCAAGGAAAGTGGAAAAGCCAGCAGAGCAGCGATGAGCAAGCCAACAACCAAACCGGTTAAACCAGCAAACAGGCTTTCCGCAGCCAAACGCCCAAGCAATGAGCGCAAAGCACGGGCGGGACGGGTGGTAAAGTATGGAGTGAGGATCAAACCCACTAATGCACCGACCAGCCCAAAGACTAGTGTGGTGCGAACTGCATCGTCAGGTGTAAATCTTGAGATATCAAATCCCAAATATCCCCCGGAAACTGCCAACACGATCATACCAATAATACGAAGCGCAAACTCAAAACTCATAATAACTCCTTTGAAAATAAATGCAAAACAATAGTGAAAATAAGATAATAGCACGGGTATAACACCTCGTCAATTGTGACAATTTAATTCTTATATTGTTGTTATAATGCGTGTCTATTTCCACTCGCAGTCCATTGCACCAGCTGGATTTACTCCCCTGATGCAATTAAATTTAGATAAAGAGTGAATATGCCACTTATTGATACCCTCAACCGCCCTTTACGCGATCTGCGGATTTCCGTGACCGACCGCTGCAATTTTCGTTGCGTGTACTGTATGCCGAAAGAACTCTTTGGCCCAGACCACCAATTCCTTCACCGTGACAAGGTGCTGACGTTTGAAGAGATCACACGCCTGACAAAAATATTCGTCGCTCATGGCGTCAAAAAGATACGGCTGACAGGCGGCGAACCTCTTGTCCGTAAAGACCTGCCAGACCTCATCGCAATGCTCGCCGCTATCCCAAACCTTGACCTGACCATGACCACCAACGGCTCACTGCTGCCCAAGTTTGCACATGCCCTCAAAGATGCAGGACTGAAGCGAGTGACAGTCAGCCTCGATTCGCTGGATAATGCAATTTTCAAATCCATGAACGATGTAGATTTCCCAGCGGAAAAAGTGATCGAAGGCATGGACGCCGCCGCCGCAGTTGGGCTTGGCCCCATCAAAGTGAACATGGTTGTAAAACGCGGCGTCAACGAAAGCAGCATTCTTCCCATGGCACGCTTCTTCCGTGAGAAGGGCTACATCCTGCGCTTCATCGAATACATGGATGTAGGCCACTCCAACGGCTGGCACATGGATGAAGTGGTTTCAGCGGCAGAGATCGTAAAAATGATAAATGCTGAAATGCCGCTTGAATCCGCAGACCCGAACTACCCCGGTGAAGTTGCCGGCCGCTGGCGCTACAAAGATGGAAAAGGCGAAATCGGCACAATCGCTTCCGTCACACAGGCATTCTGCCGCGATTGCAACCGCGCCCGCATCACAGCCGAAGGACAGCTTTATACCTGCCTCTTCGCCGTCAAAGGTCACGACTTCCGCGCCCTGCTGCGTGATGGTGCAACTGATGATGAAATATCAAACGAGATCGCCCGTGTCTGGAACAAACGGGCAGACCGATATTCTGAGATCCGTTCTGAAAATACCATCAATCTCCCCAAAGTGGAAATGTCTCACATTGGCGGATGATGAAACCGCAAAGAACAAATTCAAACAACTCTGGAGGAGTTTTTGCACAAACAGATCAAAGCTGTATTATTTGACCTCGACGGAACGCTTCGTCACAACATCCCCAATGGCGGGGATGTTTTTTCGGCAGGCGCCCGCGAACTCGGGCTGCACGTTTCAGAAGAGTCTCGCATCCGCGCCGAACGCTGGGAGCATTTTTATTTTGCCAGTTCCCCCGAGATCAGAAAAGATATCAACGAATTCAAAGGCGAAGCCTTCTGGGTAAACTTCAGCCGCAGAAAGCTAATCGCGTTAGGTTGTAATCCAAAAGAAGCCATAAATTTATGCGAGCGCATGTCACATTACATGCGCGACCATTACAAACCCGAACCACACATCTTTGAAGAATCGCGCACCTTGCTCACCTCCTTGCAAAACGATGGCTACATTCTCGGTGTCATCTCCAATCGCGACGAACCCTTCCATGAAGAGTTGAAAGAACTAAAGCTTGATTCGTACTTTAGCTTTTCCCTTGCAGGCGGCGAAGTCAACTCCTTCAAACCAGAACCAGCCATTTTTGAACATGGATTGAAGCGAGCCGGAGTCAATGCAAGCGAAGCGATGTATGTGGGCGACAATTACTTTGCCGACATCATCGGTTCGCATCGCGCCGGACTGACGCCTGTTCTCTACGACCCGGGCAGTCTCTTCCCCGAAGCAGAGTGCGCCGTCATCAAATCGTTCGAAGAATTTCATAAACTACTAAAATAAACTTCACACAACGGCCCCATACCGCGAAAGCTCACCCTTTCGCGGTATTTTATTGCAGGCGACTTATAATCCATGCAACAAGCGATAAAATGGTGTTGAAACAAAAGGAGGCATCCATGGCCTGGGAACGAAAGATCATGCGCAATGTGCGCGTGCGTAATTCACAAAAAAAAGGCGTACTCGGAAAACTATTGACCGCCGTTGCTGAGGCAGGCGGGAACGTGGGCAGCATCGTTCTCCTCACCGAAACAACGCAAAACGTGGTGCGCGACATCACCATCACAGCCGATGACGAAAAAAGCCTCGCAGAAATTCTGACGGCAATCGAAAACAATGAAGGCACACGCATTCTCGAAGTGCGCGATGAAGTTCTGGAACTTCACCAAAAAGGAAAGATCGCCATCCGTTCACGCTACCCAATTGAATCATTGACCACCCTGCGAAGGGTCTACACCCCGGGCGTGGCGGAGGTTTGTCTGCGTATTGCAAAGGACCCCACACAAGCAAGGCTATACACCAGCATCAGCCACATGGTCGCAATCGTCACAGATGGCACGGCTGTGCTTGGGCTTGGAGATATTGGCCCGCTGGGAGGCATGCCCGTGATGGAAGGCAAAGCCATGTTGATGGAAACTCTCGTAGGGCTTTCGGGCATTCCGATCCTTCTCAACACAAAAGATACAGATGAGATCGTCAATACCATTGCCGCCATCTCCCCCACCTTCGCCGCCATTCAACTGGAGGACATTTCCGCGCCGCGCTGCTTCGAGATCGAAGAACGCCTGCAAGCCATGCTCGACATCCCCGTGATGCACGACGACCAGCACGGCACAGCCGTGGTCTGCACGGCAGCCATGATGGTTGCCTCTCGTGAAACAGATACAGATTTGAACAAAGCGGTCATCGGGCAGATCGGGCTTGGGGCGGCCGGCCATGCCATCGGTGAGATGATGATGCGTCTGACGGGGAACCCAGTTTATGGTGCAGACTTGAATCCACAAGCATTGGATCGTTTTGAAAAAGCGGGCGGCATCAAATCCAACTTAAAAGAGATCATGGAAAAATGCGATATTGTGGTGGCAACCACAGGCGCGCCGAATCTCATCAAACCTGAAATGGTGCGCAAGGGACAAATTATCCTCGCGCTCTCCAACCCGAACCCAGAGATCGACCCCGATGTTGCAATGGAACACGGGGCGGCCTTTGCTGCGGACGGGAAATCGGTGAACAATGTATTGGGCTTCCCTGGCATTTTCCGCGGCATTGTGGATACGCAGGCTTCGCGCATCACCCACGAAATGTATTTAGCCGCCGCAAAAACAATTGCAAAAATGACCCCGCCCGGCGAACTGGTTCCCAACCCATTGGATAAAAAAGTACACCGCGCCGTTGCTCGTGCCGTTGCAGAAGTAGCCTTCCAGCAAGGCCTTGCCCGCGCCGAGTACGTGCCATACGTGGACGAGTAATTTTTCTTTTTGAAACAAAAAATCCGTCAACCAAGAGTTGACGGATTTTTTGTTTTCGGAGAATTCAAATCGAACCATCATTCATCGGAAACAACAATTTCCTTCACACGTCCCACCTGCCCATCCATCAAACGGACTTTGATTCCGTGCGGATGAGTAGGCGAATTGGTAAGCAAATCTTTGACAATGCCCTTGGTGAGCTTGCCCGTGCGTTGATCCTGTTTCAGCACGATCAACACAGCCATGCCGGGTTTGATGTTCGAGCGGGTTTGCCCGTTCATGAAAGCAACCCTCTCGCAAACATCAGCAGCGCCTGCACATCGTTGAAATTCGTGACCATGCCCACCGAAATTCTCACCGCGCCAGATGACTTGCCATCAATACACAAACGGAAATCATCAATTGTCATTTTGTCTTCGTTTTCAGGGCGGGTGAAGCACACATCCAACTCCACGCGAGAAATACCCAGGGCCACTTCGCCCGCGCCCGGGTTGCAGAAGCAGCCTGTCCGCAAAGAGATATTGACCTTGTTCGCTTCACTTTCGATAAAGCGATGATCGAAGGCTTTGCCATTTTTATCGTAAAAATTGACAGTGACCGCGCCGCCTCTTCCCTCGCTGGAATTTGGTCCAAACAACCGAACAAGCGGCTCCCCGTTGGAGTGCTTCATGGCTGTGAGGTTTTCCAACAGCCAGCCGGTTAATGTTTTCACTCTCTCGCTAATGACATCATACCCAATCGACTCGATATGCTTCAAGCCAATCTCAAGCGCGGGGATGTTGAGATAATCCAGCGTGCCGTCTTCAAATGCGGGCGCGCCATCGGCGAGATAATATTTATCTCCCTGCACAGATGCCACAGTGATCGTCCCGCCTGCAAACCACGGACGATGTAACTTCGCCAAGGCAGATTTCCGCGCAATGAGCGCGCCAAGCCCTGTTGGGTAGCCGAATATTTTATAAAATGAGATCGGCACAAAATCAGGTTTAACTTTGCTCAAATCCAATTTATTGGTGGGGACAAATGCCGCGGCATCGAGCAGCACATCCCAGCCGTACGCGTGAGCCTGCTCGATCCACTCCAGCGGATGTTTGACCGAGGAGAAGTTCGATTGCGCGGGGAATGCAAACAGGTTATGACCAGCCGTCGAAGGGCGGGCCAGCTCAAGGTTAAGTTGCGAAGCGTCCACTCGCATTTCAGGGAGCATCACGGGAATATACGTCACCTCTGCGCCGCGGGCGTGTGCAAATTCCCGAATCCCATTGACGGAGTTGTGATTGTCGAAGGTCAAAAGATAGCGGCCATTGGGGAAAGGGTAACTTTCGCCAACGAGTTTGAGCGCGCTGCTGGCGTTGGATGTGAAGATGGCGAGGTATTCATCGGGATCGGCGTTGAAAAATTTGAGGATGTATTCGCGTGTGCCTTCCACAAGATGTGTGGCCGCGAGCGAAGTTGGGTTGGATGAATGCGGGTTGCCGAATACGTTCTCGTTCAAAAGTTTATGGTGTTTCTTGATCTGTGACTCAGCATAAATGCCGCCGCCTGTGTAATCTAAATAGATATGCTCGGCATCATCGAGGCGGGCGTAATCTTTTTTTCGCAGCGCATCAATGGATTCTGTTTTTTTATAGGTGGGATATTTTTCGAGAAAGGTTTGAAATTCTTTTGTTGGCATGACATTTTCCTGGATTTTTTTAACCACAGATAAACACTGATAAAAAGTTTTTCATCAACCATCTGCGGTGAATATCTTTATACCTTAACTGGGTTGCTCAACTTGCCCAACCCCTCAATTTCCACATCCACCACATCGCCGTTTTTTAATTCTCCCACGCCGGCGGGCGTGCCTGTGAAAATAATATCACCAGGCTCCATGGTCATTACAGATGAAATATACGCGATCAATGTGCTGACATTGAAAACCATATCACGTGTAGATGCCATCTGGCGCATTTGTCCGTTCACACGGCAGGTGACCACTGCATCGGATGCATCGAATTCGGTGTCGATCCACGGGCCAAAAGAGCAGAAGGTGTCGAAGCCTTTCGCGCGTGTCCACTGACCGTCTGTCTTTTGCAGGTCGCGGGCAGTGATGTCGTTGCCGATGGTGTAGCCAAAGATGTGTTCCTTTGCCATTTCAGCTGTGACATTTTTTGCACGCGTGCCAATGACAACGACCAACTCCGCTTCATGCTCCACCTGTTTGGATTGCAACGGCAGAATAATGTTCTCTCCGTTTGAAATGATCGACGAAGGCGGTTTCAAAAAGATGAGCGGTACTTTGGGAACTTCATTGCCCAACTCTTTGGCATGTTCCACATAATTGCGTCCAACGCAGATGATCTTGCTCGGCTCGCAAGGCGCAAGCAATTTCAATTCACCTACTGGAATTTTTGCTTCGCGGCGGCGGTACTCGCCAAAGATATTGCCTTGAATCTCCCCAACTTTGTCTTCCAACATCCAACCGTACTTCGGGCCTTCTTCATTTTGATAACGAACGATTTTCATTCTATTTTCCTTATCGACAAGTCGAAACTAAAAAGATTGAACCTCTTGCAAAAACCCAAAACTAACCACGGAGACACAAAGGCACTAAGCTTTTATATGTCTTCGACTCTGTGACTCCGTGTTTCCGTGGTTAAAATTTCAAAACTTATTTGCCTTCGTACACATTGATATTGATCCGATCCACATCCAACAGCAGGTCTTGAATTTGCCTGCCCAGCAGCGGATGAAACAGGTTCGGCGCAATATCATTCAATGGCACGAGCACAAACGCCCGCTGATGCAAGCGCGGATGCGGAACCACCAGCGGCGGCGAATCGATGATGAGATCGTCAAAGAACAAAATATCCAAGTCGATCAGGCGTGGACCGTTCTGAAAACTCACTTCTCTACCCAGAGCAGTTTCGAGGCGCTTCAAGTGTCCCAACAATGCTTCAGGCTCAAGGTACGTTTCCGCCATCACCACCTGATTCAAAAACGCATCCTGTTCCTTAAACCCCCAGGGCGGTGTTTCATACACTGGCGATTTCTTCTTCACATTCAATTGTGGCGTGAAGTTGCTAATGGCATTCTTCAAATTGGCAAGACGGTTGCCCACATTGCTTCCAAGCGCGAGATACACAACATGTTCCATGCTGAATCCTTTCTAAATGGCGTGCTCGTCGTAATGCTCTACAACATCTGCCGCAAGCCACTCTTCGATGGTCGGGTTTTGAAATGCACTGTCGGGCAATCCGCGCACGAGTTCGATCATCGCCAAACGTTTTTGCTCAAACAATGAGCGCAGTTCCTCTTCACTTGTCTCTTTATATTTTTCCACGAGTTCAGCATTGAACGCATCTGTATTCGCCGGACCTGCATATGTAAATGATGGGTCTTTCAATGCGCCTTGCACAGCATTCACGCCCTCCTCCCACCACACAAAGTTATGCGCCAGCAAATCACCAAAGCGCACTGCACTTTGATCTTTCAAAAATTCATCTTTTTTATCAGACGCATCAAAATTTGCAATGTACGAACCCCATTCGTATTCGAGCGTATCAAGCGTGAGGAACCTGCTCAATGCGACAAGATGCTCACGCGCATGGTGGATGAATACCCCGTTGATCCACGACTTCACACGGCGATTCTCCCACGCCGCTTCATTCATTAATCTGAGGTCTGCTGCGGCTTTCTGACGCATTTCCTCAAACCGAGCAAGGAACTGCTCTTCATCCCAATCCTTATATCTTGCAACAGCCTCTGCGTTGAACACATCAAAATCATATTTCTTGCGTTCATATTCACGCTCTTCTGCAATTGCAAGGATGATCGGCATGGCTTCTTCCCACCAACTCAAAATATGCGCCAGCATGTCTCGGAACTGTGCATAGCCCTGCTTCTTTACACGGTTCTGTCCTTCGTCTACGGGCAGGCGGTTGAAGCGTTCAATATAAGTAGCCCATTCAATTTCGATAAAGTCAAGTGTGCGTTGTTTGTAGCTCATTGATAATCTCCGTTTTAAGTCTCAACTAATTCAACAATTTCAACATCCTGCAAAGCACGATGCAAATCCCCACTCTTCAAGATCACTGCTGTATTTCTCATTCCCGACCCAATGGACACTTCCTCCTCCTTCATCACACTCGCATCGATCAACACCTTGAGTGGATGCGCCAGGCCAAATGGTCCCACCGTCCCAATTCGGTATCCTGTCACAGTAAGGACTTCGTCCTCACTTGCCATCGAAACCCGTGAACGACCAAGATACTTTCGCAACGCCTTCCACGAGATTTGGTCAGGGCCAGCCACAAGAGCCATTATAAATTCATCCTCTGCCACACGGAACAGGATGCTCCGCACCACCTGAGAGGGGCGCTGCCCCCTGTCACTTGCGGCTTGCTCAAACGAGTGGACAGGGTTTTCATGCCGAAAGATCGTATGCGGCACACCAAGTTTTTCTAAAGCAATGCTGACGGGAGGGTTTTCCATAGAAGCGATTCTAACAGGCTCAAGCGATTATGTCTGTTTCTTAACTTGTCTTTTCACCACAGATGAAAGCGGATAAAGCAGCCTGAAAAATGTTTTTTATTAAGGTATTTGGCTTTAGAAACCGCCTTGCAGAAAAAATGCCTGTCCATTTCTGGCGCAGGCATTGGATTTATTTCGTCTTCTCTTTGTAATTGCACAATGCATTGACGGGGCATAGCGGACAATTGGGTTTTCTGGCATTACAAATTTCGCGCCCAAGACGGATGATATTGAGATGGGCAGCGTAATAAGTTTCAGGGGGAAAAACAGATTCCAGATACGGGTGCGCCTGTTCCACGGTTATTTTTTCGGGGCGCAGGCCGAGGCGGCCGGTAACACGGTAGACGTGCGTATCCACCGGGAAAGCGGGCATTCCCAATGAAAAACATAAAACGATGGCGGCGGTTTTTGGCCCTACCCCGTTGAATTTGGTCAGCCAGTTTCTGGCATCTTCGATGGGCATATCCACAAGGAATTGCAGATTCAGTTCGCCGCGTTCTTCAGTGATGGAGCGCAAAACCTGCTGTATGCGTGGTCCCTTTTGGTTGGCAAGCCCAGCGGGGCGAATGGCATTGACCACATCCTCTTCTTTTGCATCGCGCACGGCTTCCCAAGTGGGGAATTTTGCACGCAGAGATTCAAAGGCGCGATCACGGTTAATATCATTGGTGTTTTGCGAGAGGATGGTGGAGACAAGTTCGTCAATAGCGGGCAGCGGGTTGCGCCAGATGGGTTCGCCAAAGGCAGTGAGCAGGGTTTGGTGAATTTTGACCGCGCGTTGTTTTATATCATTCATGAGGATCGCTCTGTTTGTAAGATGAAATTAATTGTAGCGTATTCTCGATCACTTCACGATGTTTATCATTAATAAGGTCTTTGAAAAGCAAATACGTTTGCTCGTACAGATCCAATGAGGCTTTGCCGCGGGTTTTCCAGACAGGGATATTCGTTTCCACATCCATACCGAAGGACAAGCGGAAGGCACGAACCCAGGCAGGGTTGTCTTTGAAATGCTCCTGCATCATCGAGAATATTTTGTTTTCAGATTCGATCATCAAGCCTGCTTGTACGGCTGCCGCAAATGACAAGCCTTTGAACATTCCCCACGAGGCATACAATACTTTTGATTCGTTCTCTTGCATGAGTCCACTGATGATTTTGTGTGCTTCTTCGGCACAGCCCATGAGGCTTTCTACGGCATATTCATCCGCGGCACTTTGCAGCGCGTCCCATTTGAAATCATGTGCTGCTTGTTTTAGTTTTGCGAGCCTGCCGGATTCATCCACAAGAATTTGCATTTGCCGAATGCCAGGCACAGCCCAGATGGCGCGTTCGGGTTTCTTTAATGAGTCGAATTCATCAGCGAGGCGAATGTATTTGAGGCTGACCAACTTCCCGTTTAAGATTTGAAGCGTGTATGTGTCATCATCAGGCAGGGTATCCATGAAGATGTCCATATCCACATCGCTGTGTGGGTTATGGTCATTTCGTGAATAGCTTCCGGTAATTGCAAGACCAATAACGCCCGGCTGATTCAACCGGGCGATGAGTGTTTTGATCAATGGGTCTTGAAGGAGGTTCATGCAAGTTTGAAGACGGGTTGTGATGTGCCAGTGGCAAGGCCTGCGTAATTCTTCAATGTTTTTGAAGGGCCGAATTTTGCGAGTGCCTGCAACTGCGTTTCGTTCAGCGCGTTGAGCTGTTTCAAGATTTCGAGGGTCACTGGCGGGCGGACACGGGTGGTGGTTTCAAGATTGTCGCTCATGGAGTATTTGTCGCCATCGGTTACTTTGAAGGCAATGCCTACACCTTTTTCGCCGTATACGCCGGGCATGAGGCCGATGATCTGGAAACCTTCGGCACCGCGTTTGGTAACGATCTTTCCATTTGCAGTTTTCATCAGTTCATAATCGAACTCGCCATAGTTGCTGACCATTTCAGGGTGCGCGATCATGGCGGCGGTGATCTTGTTACAGGCGGCGGCGCGTGCTTCGCTTAGGCTACGCGGGTCACAGATGCGCGCCATGCCCAGCGCCGCATTGCGCAGCGGGATGGCAAAGTTCGGCGCGGAGCAACCGTCGATACCGAGGCCGATATTTTCCATTTCGATGCTGCACATTTCGGAAAGTGTTTTTAGAATGTCTTGTTGAATGGGATGATCGAACGCAAGGTAGTTTTCGAGGGGCAATCCGCGCATTTTGGCAAAGGCTAGCATGGAGGTGTGCTTGCCTGAGCAGTTGTTGAAATTTGCGGTTGGGTGAATGTTATGGATGATGACTTCTTTTAATTTCGCGGGGTCGCCGGGCAGGTGCGGGCCGCACTGTAAATTGCTTTCTTGAATGCCGATCTTTTTCTGCATCCCTTGTACTGTATCAAGATGCAGTTGTGCTGTCTCATGAGAGGAACAGGAAAGGGCGATCTCTGCCTGGGTGTAGTTGTAGTGTTCCACGCCGCCCTGCTCCACAAAAGGCAAAGCTTGAAATGGTTTGGCTGATGAGCGCAAAAAGGCGACCGTTTCAGGGTCGCCATGGGAGTGCAGGAGTTTACCGGTGGAATCTACAACTGCGATGGAGCCAAGATGTGTGGCTTCTACAATGGAGCCGCGAATCAATTCAAGGATGGGCTGTGCAGAATTCATTAATCCTCATAGGGTTGGGTGGAGGCATGGTGATGGCGCGAGTTGTAGTGGAGCAATCCATAGCGCAAGCGCTGTGCAAATTGTTTCTGGCGTGCGGCGGGGGCCTTGAACCATGTCAACAGGGTTGTGACCAGTTTTTCGGTAGCAGCCGGGTTTGGCTTTTTGGATGTGATCTTATCCAGCTTGTCATTGACTTGTTTCAAGAAGTCGTACTGGGTCTTGATGGCTGCTGCATTCACCACACCGCCGCGGCTGCTGATGAAGGTGTACCCTTTGTAGGGTAGGTCAAGAAGGATATTCAACGACTCAAGCCAGGCTTTGAGGTTTGAGCCTGCCAAAAATGGTGGTTGGTTCTTTAAAACTGCATCGCCAATGAAGATTATTTTTTCCTCGGGCAAATGCACCCAAATGGAGCCGTTGGATGGGCCGGGATGATGTTCAAGAAGTACAGGGGAATCGCTCCAGTGCAGGGTCATTTGGTCAACGAATGAAATTTCAGGGGGAGACCAGCGCACACTGCCAAGCCCGGCAATTGATTCCCAATCTGCGCCTGTTTCTTCGCCTTGTGCTTTGAATGTACTTGGGCGTGTGCGGAAGGTGTTGGCTGTCTTTTCGTGCGAGATCACGGTGCAATCCATTGCGCGAGCGCCGAGAGTACGGTCGGGGTGGGCATCCAAATTAATGAGCACGCGTTCCATACCGCCGCCAAGATTCATAAGAGCAGCGCGCCATGAACGGGCATCTTCGGGAGAGGGGGGCGCATCGATCTGAATTAACCCGCGTTGTGTCACAATGACTCCCAAGGTGACGCCGGGGTATTGGTCTTCAATATGTACGTTCTTTGAAATTTCCTGCATGGTACTCCTGACAAATGAAATTGGTGGATTAACATCCACCAGATTTTTTATTTTCCAACATAAAATTTGGGATAAGTTATCGGTCTGGCCTGATGGTCAACCTGCCCGTCTGGCGTTTGAGTTGGCCAGTGGCCTTCTTTTGAGCAACAGGCAAGGTAAGCCAGAAAGTAGTGCCTTTTCCGACTTCGCTTTCGATCCATATCTCGCCGCCGTGGCCTAACACAGCAAGGCGGCAAAAAGCCAAACCAACGCCAAGACCGCCCGGGCGATCTTTGCCTCGCACGCGGGTGAACTTGTCGAAGATGCGTTCCTGATCCATGGGTGCAATTCCGGGGCCGTTATCTCGCACCCAGAATTTGACGAATACACCGTCTGTGGTTTGAGCGCCGATCTCGATGCGGCCTTCCACGGGTGTAAATTTGATGGCATTTTCCATCAAGTTGATGAATACACGGTGAACCATATCCACATCCACCCAAATAAGCGGGAGGACGCTTGTCGCTTTATTGATCAATGTTTGCTGGCGGCCGTTCACACCCGGCTCCACATCGCGGATCGCTTCACGGACAAGAAGCACGGGATCGACAGAATTTTGTTCCATGATCTGCTGCCCAGCTTCCAGGCGGTTGATATCCAATAAAGAGTTGACCAGACGTTGAATACGCGCGGTGGAATTTCGCGCAATGTTAAGCATGGTATTCAAGGTTTCATCTGCCGGCATTAACCCGCTCATCATTTCAAGGCTTGAAACGATATTTCCAAGCGGAGATCGAAGGTCATGGTAGATCATGGAGGTCATATCGTCGCGCAATGAATCCAACTCTTTGCGTTCAGTGATATCTCGCAGGATCCATTGGATCGAGTCGGTCTCTTCAAACTCTACGCGGCGCGCATGTACCTCAATGGGCGTGGCAGCGCCATCCTGACGGCGGATGCTTGATTCATAGTTGCATTCCTGATCGCCTTTCAGAGAGTCGAACTTCAAACCGGTTTTATTTCGGTTGACTTCATGCAACTGATCAATATTCATGGTGTGCAATTGGTCAATCGTATAACCGCTCAATGTTGCGGCCTGGCGGTTCGCCTCCAACACCTTGCCGTCCCAATCGGTGATGAGGATCGTGTCTACGCTGTCTTCAAACAGTTCACGATAATGCTGGTGAGCAGCCTGTAAACGTTCAAACAGTTGTGCATTCTGAATGCTGGTGCCAGCCAGGCTGCCAAGACCGGTCATCACCACCATGGCATCCGGATCAAATGAACCTGAGATAGGATTGATCGCCTCAATGATGCCAATCACTTTTCCCTGTGATTGGATCGGAGCAATGGCGATCGCACGCGCATCAATGCCGGCGAAGCTATCTACTTCGGAAAAACGCATTTCGTATTTAACGGCTGGTACTACAAACCCGCGCCCTTCGGATGCAACCTTCCCTGCCAATCCCTGCCCGGCAAGCATACGCCGCCCGGGAATACTTCCGGAGTTATTGCCAGCCGCAGCATGGAAGACCAGTTCCTCATTGGCGCTATCGATCATAGCCAGAGCGACTGTTTCCACTTGCAGTGCCTGCATGGTCTGGTTAAGGATGCGGCGCCAGACATCTGACATTTCGAGGGAAGTGTTGATCGCAGCAGCACCCTCTGCCAGCGCGGACATGATGCGTGCCGTCCGCTGGCTTTCTGTGTACAGGCGTGCATTCAATACCGCCACACTTGCCTGGTCGGCAATGGTTTTCATCAACTCAAGGTGTTCTTCTGTAAATGCATTTGGAGAAGAATGAACCAGCGTAAGAACGCCCACCATTCTTTCACGCGCCATAAGCGGTACGCAGATCGCAGATTTTGCGCCGCTGTTTTCAGCAGAATCGTCTGCCCGACGGAGCCAACGGTCATCTTTACTGGTATCGGGTACAAGAGCTGGTTTTCTGTGTTGTACCACCCAGCCCGCCAGGCCGCGTTCTACGGTATCGCGCAATTGTTGTGTTGTATGGTCATGGAATTGTTTGCCATACACTATGGTCGCGTCTACAGGTTTTCCCATATCATCCATGACAACAATGCTGCCGCGTTCGCCGCCAACATACTGGATTGCGGCAAAGAGCAAACGTTGTAATACCGTGCGAAGATCCAACGCTGTGGCAACTTCACGGCTGACATTGATCAATAATTCGAGGAGGGAGCGGGTGCGGTCTTCTGACATTTCCTAAACCTGATTAAGTATAGTCCTTTTGGTACAATTAATCCACCTATGTCTATTGATGCAAAAAGAATCAAAGCCCTGTGTTTCGATGTGGATGGCACCCTGAGTGACACAGATGACTTGTACGTACAAAAAGTCAGGCGATTTTTTCCATCCATTTTCTTCAAAGACCCAGCACATGCTGCCCGCCGCTTTATCATGTGGATCGAAGCCCCCGGCAACGCTCTGCTTGGGTTAGCCGATACGCTCGGGCTGGACGATGAGATGGTTGCTGTTATCAATTGGCTTTCCCTTCACCGAAAACATTCTTCAAAACAATTTCTGCTTGTGCCCGGTGTGGATGAATTACTCCAGCAACTTTATGGGCATTATCCCATGTCTGTGGTCAGTGCGCGGGATGAACAAGGCACAATGGCTTTCCTTGAACAATATGATCTCGTAAAATATTTTGACGTGATCGTTACCGGCTTATCTGCCCCGCATACCAAGCCCTACCCTGATCCAATTTTGCTTGCGGCGAAAAAGATGAATGTTTCTCCAGAAAACTGCCTGATGATCGGCGATACCACCGTGGACATACGTGCAGGAAAATCTGCCGGAGCGCAAACCGTTGGAGTGCTGTGCGGCTTTGGCGAAGAGCCTGAGTTAAAGAAAATGGGGGCAGATGTGATCTTGAAAGATACAACAAAATTAATGGATATCCTGATGTAAAAAGAGGCTCTCACATGCGAGAGCCTCTTTCGTTTATTCTTCTTTACACAGCCACTTCTTCCTGCTTCTTGAACTGACTCATATACAACTCGTGGTAATGGCCCTGTTTTGCAAGCAGTTCTTCGTGATTGCCCTGCTCCACGATGTCGCCGTGTTTCATCACGAGGATCAAGTCCGCATCGCGGATGGTGGAGAGACGGTGCGCAATGACAAAGCTGGTGCGGTTCTTCATCAGGCTGTTCATGGCACGTTGGATGAGCACTTCGGTGCGCGTGTCCACGCTGGATGTTGCTTCATCGAGGATAAGGATCTTCGGGTCGGCGAGGAAGGCGCGCGCAATCGTCAGCAACTGCATCTGTCCCTGTGAGATGTTCGAGGTCTCTTC
>CAZHOX010000033.1:0-22332 GCA_964534345.1 uncultured Anaerolinea sp. | reverse complement strand
ATCGGCGTGAGTGTGACTGTTGGCTGAGGGATGGGTGTTGGCATAAGCGGCACCCACCCACTGTACGCGAAATACTCAGAAAGGAATTGTGTGCGCTCGCGTTCGTTCATCGGGCGCGGGCGGGAGAAATCCTCAAGCATGGCGGTCAACAACTCCATGCCGAGATATTTGCCATCGTAAAAAACATGGCGGTCAATGAATTCACGGCGGGTCTCGTCGATCACGGAGCCATCGGGCAATTCGTAGGTCATCTGGTCGAAGAAAAGATTTCCCAAACCGAAGTGAATAAATGAATCACCACGAAACTCCATCAAATGCGGATAGTGCGCCTGACTGCCACTCACAATCGTTGCGCCTGCATCTGCAACGGCATGGAAGCCATCTTCATGCTGGTAACACGGACCATAGTGATAACACTCTTCATGCTGAAAAGTGAAGATGACCATATACCCCTGCGCCTTCACATCTGCAACCTGCTTTGTGAAAAATTTGTAATCACCGCAATCAGCCGCACCTGGGGAATAATCTGTTGCTTTCACAAAAACATACGACACCTTGCCATTGCAACCCATGAATGCAATTTTATTTCCATTCACTTCCATCAACACAGGCAGGCGGGCTTCTGTCTCATTTTCTCCGCCTCCATAATATGGAATGTTATTTTGCTTATACATCTTCAGCGTATCTACCAGAGCTTGCGCCCCACGATCCATAAAATGATCGCCTGTTAACTCAACAACATCTGCGCCAACATATTTGAGCAATTCAAGATACTTTGGGTCGCTGCACAAAATAAAATTTTTGTACCCGGGGGTTGGCGGCGGGCAGGATGCATCAAACGCCACTTCATTGCTGATGTGCGTCACATCTGCGTTGTACAGCCAGTCATGGATCAGTTCGCCTGGGCGGGTTACGCCTTTGGTTTCCATCGTAAATGCGGTGGCGCGCACCATGGCGGTTACACCCGTCAAAACCACTGTGGTCAATTTGGATGCATCTCGATTCGACTCTGGCAAAGCAAAGGCTTCGGGGTCGGTCAAGCCAAAATATATCTTGAGCGGATACACATCTGCATTGAAGTCTTTGTGAATGGGAGATTGCCCGTCCACGCTCAACACTTTCCATTTGGGTTGGATCTCCTCAAACGGGATGATGGCCCAACTGGATAGATCTCCCCATGCGATATCCAACATCTCATCTGACGGAACGCTTCGCACCGCGCCGGAAGCTGGCTCACCCCAAAGGGCAGTGAACGCCTCCAGAGTGGATTCTGCCATTAGTAAACCGCGACCAGCAAAAGGTCCAGAAGATGAAGCGCCTTTCCAGGCGGAGGATAAATCTGCATAAGTCACATCATCTGTCACAGTAGGGAATGGAGCCACGAGGGCGTACATCCACAAAGCGCCTGAATCAGCCACATCCAATTTTTGTGTGGCGAGAGCAGAATCCTCAACAAGTGGAATGTCCCAAGTTTTCGCCACAGCACGCAGATCATCTGGCACGGCAGGACTCACCCACAATGCGGGGGTTGCAGGAGTTGCGGTTGCAGTTGAAACAGGCAATGAAGTTGCAGAAGGAACAACTGGCGCTTCTGTTGCCGGAGCACAGGCGGCGAGGATGAAAACAAAAACCAACAAGCTACTTATTTTTTTCATGCAAATCTCGATATGATTTCAAAATAAAAGCACGAAGCAAATTGCACGCCTCGTGCTTCGGTGGTTCGTTCATCAAAGAATGATGAACTGCAAAATTTATTACAAAGTTACTTTGGCAAGCGTAAATGAATTCAACGCTTCTTGATTCACGGTCACGCCCAAGCCTGCGCCGGTTGGCACATTGATGGTGGAATCGGTATTCAAGACAAATGTCTCGTTGGTGATGTCTTGCTTGTAATATCGGTTGGACGCGGAGACATCGCTGGGCAAAATAAAGTTGGGGAGAGAGGAGAGAGCAAGGTTGGAGGCGCGGCCAATGCCGGTTTCCAACATGCCGCCGCACCAAACGGGCATGTTAATTTCTTTGCACATGTCATGCACCATCACACCCTGACTCAAGCCGCCCAATCTTCCTGCTTTGATGTTGATGATCTTGCAGGCGTTCATTTCAATGGCGTAGCGGGCATGGCGCGGAGTGATGATGCTTTCATCCAAACAGACGGGGGTCTCAAATTGGGCTTGAAATTTATGATGATCCCAAATATCGTCTTCAAACAAAGGCTGTTCGATGAGCAGCAGATTTAATTTGTCTAGCGGCTTGAGGCTGGGCGCGTCATCCATCGAAAATGCGGAGTTCGCATCTACTTGCAGGCGGAGGTTGGGAAATTCCTTGCGGACTGCGGCGGCAACTTCCACGTCTTTGCCTGGCTTGATCTTGAGCTTGGCACGTCCATAGCCTTGCTTGACGAACCCAGCCACGGTTTCAACCATTTTTGCAGGAGATTCTTGAATACCAATGGATACGCCAACTTCGACCTTATCTCGCACCCCGCCGAACAGTTCGCGCAGCGACTTGCCAGAGCGTTTTCCGAGCAGATCCCAGATTGCCATTTCAACGCCTGCTTTAGCAAGGTGGTGTCCGCGAATATGCAGGATCTTTTCCTGATAGTCCGCCGCATCTTTCACATCTTTGCCAAGGATGGATGGCACAATGAAATCCTTGAGAATGTGCATGGATGTGCCAGTGGTCTCATAGTTATAGCCGGGGTCGTAGGTGGCGACACATTCCCCATACCCAACCAGCCCTTCGGAGTGAATTTCAATGATGACGCATTGGCGGTCTGTTTCGCGGCCAAAGGATGTTTCAAATGGCATGATCAATGGCATGGACACATGGTACAGGGTGATCGATTCTATTTTCATGGAATTCCTATTTGAATGATGGGTTGAGATTAATTTCCGCTTTGGGGCTGATAGAAAATATCCGCAAGCAGAACTTGCGGATTCCAATTCTATTCGATTTTCACGTCGCCTTGGTCTTCGCTCATTTTCATGCTGCGCAAGGCATCGTCCATGCTGGTGGATTCCAACCTCATTCCGGGTGCCGGGGTTCCACAATATGGGCAAAGGTTCCACGAGAGTTCCATAAACTTGGAACAGTTGTGGCAGGTCTTCTTTAATTTAGTGTGGCAGTTGGGGCAGATCTGCCAATCTTCTTTGACGCGGCGCTCGCAACCCGGACAAAGTGGAAGGTCTTCCAATGCTTGAAGCAAGGCTTCCTCTTCCAAGGTACGCTGGTATTCTTCTTCCAAGGTGCGCGGCGGACGAAGAATGAGATACACAAGCACGCCAGGCAGATTCAAGACCGCGACAAGCAAGGCGGCCAGTGTCTGCACCAAGGGGTCACGGGCGCGGGAGCGAATGTCACGATACGTCCACACTACGAGGCTGATCCACAAGGCTGCTAGAAAGGCTCCACCAAACGCGGTGAGAACAAGGGTTAAACTGCTGAGAAAAACGGGGTCAAAGGTCATAGGGACTCCGGGCCAACCGGGGATGCAAGCATTTTAATCTATTAATGGAGATAGTGAGCTGTCCACAAAAGAAACTCTTATAAATTAAGGAGTTAGAAATTTAAAATGCCAGTCTGTGCCATTCTGGGTATATGTGGAGGTGGTGCCTATTACTTCGTAGAAGGTTCGCCCCGGGCGCATGTAGATGGGGGTTCCGTCTAAATTGGTTAATAGGATGGGTTGATCCATAGCTGTGCGGTTCCAGTACGCAGGAATTGCCACGCCATCGCGAAAAACGAACGCTTTTCCAAAATCTATCAAATCAATGTTGTACACTTCGTCATGCGCGTTGTATGAATTTGCAAAAATATAGGGAACGAAAAGGGTGACCACATTTGCAGCAGTGACGGGTAGATTCGTCTGTGCGTCTGTAAGAGGAGCATAGGCTTCTGCTTTGCCATTGACCATATCCTGCGATTCCTGATATCGAAAATAATTTGTAGTGAAGGGGTCATACTCCCAATAGTTATAACTATATTCCGAGTAAAAAGAATAGATGCGTGAGGCTTGTAATTGGCTTGTGGGTACATCTGTTGAGAAAAAGCCGCCGCTAATGGTTTGCGGAGAATCGTCCAATCCTTTTTTCTGGATGCAGGCAGGCCATTTGTTCATATTGAAAAAAATGTTATTATAAGAATCACGCTTGTATGGGCCAATAAAATAAGGCGGGCAATTTCCGATTCCCACGCTTACAAGAAAGTCATCGATCACTGAGTCATGAAAATAACTTAATTCACGCGGGTCGGCGCCTTTGAACATAAGGAAGGAATGATACATACGTGCCACATGCTCATCCAGATACCTGCCTGAGCGGACAGGTCCCACCATGGGAGAATTATTGCTGTAAAAAACGGCGACAAAACGAGTATCTCCCCACTCGATGTAATATTCATAGACAACATCTGCCAGAGTTAAGCTGGATTGCGGGCGAACATAATCTGGTGAGTTGCCGATCTTAATGGCAAGCGGACGGCGCTGCAAAAGGGATGGGTCGGCTACGGGCAACCCTGTCAATGGGTTGTTGACAATGGAGCTCGCAATTTCAGCAGATGGAATAACATCCGCTGGTGTGGGCAGGCCATCGCCAAGGATGTATTTGGTTGGGTAGGGTGTATAGGTGGGAAGGGGCTGGGGGGTATTATTTGAAAAGTATGGATCAGGGGATGCGTCAGATTGAGGCTGAAACGGCGTCAGAGTGGGGTAAATATCAGAGGAAACAGAGACAGGCTGCGGAGAAGAAAGAGGCGTCGCTTCTTCTGCGGGCAAAGTTGCAGGGGAAGCGCAGGATGCGATCAGCGAAATGGTAAAAATCAGGGGCAGGATCTTTTGTCCAACAGGTCTTTGATTGCGATAAATCATGCAAGGGATTGTACCAAAAGCAAACGGGGAAATTGCCTCAGCAATAAAACTGATACAATTGCATACTCCCATGTTAATTTTGATCTCCTGCTTATTACTGTTTGTCACAGCTCTGACATTGATCATTTTGCGCGTGCTCCAACCCAATGCCCGTTATACATGGATGGTGGCGGCGGTTGGCGGCATTCTGGCCTTGTTAAGTGTTTTTCTTTGGCAAGCGCAGATTCCCTTTGAAGTTGTTCTGCCTTCATGGCAGCCCGTTTCATTATTTTCAACCCCTATCCTATTTCGGGCCGATGAGATTTCGTGGCCGTTTGCGATCAGCATAGCAGTGTTGACCTTGTCCACTTTGTTAACGGCTGCTGCCCGACCGGTATTTGTTAATGACTATACCTGGGTAGGTGTGCTTGCCTTGGGCGGTGTGGGTATTTTGGCTGTTACAGCAGATAACCCGCTTACCTTATTATTGGTATGGGCATTTTTAGATATAACCGAACTGATTACCCAATTGCGCTCAGTAGAGGGAAAAGCAAATAATGAAAAAGTTGTCATTTCTTTTTCAACGCGCACATTTGGTCTTGCTCTGCTGCTATGGGCAAACATTGTAAGTGTGAGTGAGGGAAGTGCGCTCACTTTTCAATCCATGTCGGCAAGCTCGGGGTTGTACCTGGTTACGGCGGCGGGGCTGCGTTTGGGTGTGTTTCCCCTGCATTTGCCGTATTCATCCGAATCCAATTTGCGGCGCGGACTAGGAACATCGCTGCGTTTAATTTCGGCGGCTTCCAGTATGGTCGTTTTGGCTCATATCCCTGCCGAAAGCCTGAACTCCATTGTTACTCCATTTTTGATAATTCTCGCGCTGGGCGCCACGCTATACAGCGGTTGGATGTGGCTGCGCGCACCTGATGATTTGAATGGCCGCCCGTATTGGGTGATTAGCCTTGTAGCGCTATCTGTTATTTCTGCATTAAGCGGGAACCCAACCGGCGCAATTGCATGGGGCTGCGCGCTGATTCTGGTTGGGGGTACACTTTTTCTTTCTTCCATCCAGATCAATTGGGTAAACCGCGCCATGCTGGTTGGTGTGTGGAGTCTATCTTCACTGCCATTTTCGTTAACGGCTAGCGCATGGGTAGGCAGGTTGGGAATTTTCCTCCCCTTTGTGATCGTTGCGCAAGCGCTCACCACTGCAGGATTCATCCGCCATACACTGCGGCCCGGCGAAAGAGAATCGTTTGATTCGCAACCCGGCTGGGCGCGTGCTGTGTACCCTGCGGGAATTATTCTGTTGATCGTTACTCAATTGATATTGGGATTTATCGGCTGGAAGGGAGCTCTCCAGATCGGGGCCTGGCTGCAAGCACTCATCGCTTCGATCCTGACCTTTGGCCTGGTCTGGGCAACGCCGCGTTTCCGCATCCTCAACCCGATCCGCGCTCATTGGGTTACACCCACTACGGTCTCACGCTTGAACGGCGTTTATCAAGGGCTGTGGGGCTTGTACCGTTTTCTAGCAAGGCTTAGTCAATCCATCATCACAACCTTGGAAGGGGAAGGCGGCATTATGTGGACACTGCTATTCCTGGCCCTCTTCGTTTCACTATTAAGTCAAGGCGCTCCATAATATGGCTACCATCATCTCTTGGGTTGCAGTTGCCCTAATTCTGGCAACATCCACAACTATTTTAATTAATCGTGATTGGCGCGTAAGCCTCGGCGCGCTGACAGTGCAATATATTTCTGTTTTTTGGCTGGTATCACGCCACCTGCCTTTTGTGATGGGCTCCGTCAAACTGATCGCTGGTTGGATGGTGGTAGCTGCGCTTGGCATGACCCGCCTCGGGCTGACCAATCTCGATAATCAAGAGGAAGATACGTTCTGGCCGCGCGGACAGTGGTTTCGCTTGATCTTGATCTTTATTGTTGCGCTGGTAGCGGCCGGCGCCACCCCACGGATCGAGGCCGCCATCCCCGGCTTAGGGTTTCCCGTCATCGCAGGCGGGTTGTTACTCATTGGCGCAGGTGTAGTTCACCTTGGCGTAACCTCCGATCTGCTGAGGGTAATTCTCGGCTTGCTCACCATGTTGTCAGGGTTTGAAGTCATTTACGCAGCCGTTGAAAGTTCCATTCTCGTCACAGGGTTTTTGGCAGTGACAAACTTAGGGTTGGGCATTGTCGGCTCCTATCTGCTGGTGGCTGGTTCAACTCCGCTTGAAGTAGAGGAAGAGTTATGAGCGCCCCCATTTTGTGGATTGCAGCCCCTTTCATTGCCGGAGTTCTGATCCTTTTTCTGCTTCGTGAAAAATATTCTGCCTGGGTAGGCGGAACATTATCCGCCATCCTCGCCTTGATCGCCCTGATCATTCCGATCGATACCGCCCTGCTGCTTGGTTCAATCTCGTTGAAGATATCTCCCTCCGTTCAATTCTTTGGGCGCAGTTTTGAATTCAGCATAGCCGACGGTCCTTTGCTTGCGATCATCTATGGCGTGGGGGCCTTGTGGTTCTTTGGCACGCAGGCGTCCGGCACAGCCAATCGCTTTGTATCCATCGGGCTGATGATCCTATCCCTGCTCACAGCCTCCATTGCGGTGGAGCCGTTTCTTTTCGCCGCGCTCCTGCTTGAAATTGCCGCCATGCTCGTCATCCCATTGCTTGTGCCAATCTATCAAAAACCCGGGCGTGGAGTGGTACGCTTTCTTATCTATCAAACTATCGCCATGCCCTTCATCCTTTTCTCAGGGTGGATGCTTGCAGGCGTAGAAGCCAGCCCAGGCGATCTGGGAACCACCACACAGGCAGGCACCATGCTTGGCCTCGGCTTTGCCTTTCTGCTGGCCGTCTTTCCGCTTTATAACTGGATTCCCATGCTAATGGAAGAAGCCACTCCCTACGCAACCGGCTTCCTGCTTTGGGCGTTGCCCACATTCACGATCATTTTTGCGCTCGGCTTTTTAGACCGGTACGCGTGGCTGCGCACAACGCCGCAACTTGCCAGCGCCATACAATTTGCAGGGGTCTTCATGGTGGCAAGCGGCGGTATTTTCGCATCTCTGCAACGGCATATTGGGCGAATGTTAGGGTATGCCACCATTGCCGAAACTGGCTTGCTGATCTTAATCATGGGATTAAGGTCCTCCGAAATCGTCAACCTCACATTCCTTATTCTCATCCCGCGTGGGCTTGCATTAGCCGTCTGGGCATTGGCGCTTTCCATTCTCAAACGAAAAGCCTACACCCTGCGTTTCAGCGAGGTGCAGGGACTTGCCCGCAGCTACCCAATCACAACTGCGGCTCTCATCCTTGCCCACCTCTCCATGACGGGTTTCCCCCTGCTGGCTGGTTTCCCTGCCCGCCTTGCCATTTGGCAGGAATTGGCAGCACAATCTCTCAGCATAACCGTATGGGCATTCGTGGGAATGCTGGGACTTTTGGTGGCAGCCATCCGTACATTGGCTGTGTTCGTCATGGTAGAGGAAGAACAAAAATGGAGTGTGAACGAGTCCTGGGTGCAAATGACCATGCTCGGGCTTGGAGTGATCGGGCTTTTTATCCTCGGAATGCTCCCACAAATATTACAGCCCTTCCTGGCAGACCTGCCCTCACTCTTTAATCGCATCGGTCAATAAGCCCCTTTGTGCGTGCTATAATTTTAATTATTTTTTACAGACAAACCCACTCAGAGACTGCTCACTAAAATAACGCATTCTCATAAATAGCGGAGAATCTATATGGATTTTGAACAAATCGTCAAACGGCTCGACTTTTTAGAAAAACAACAACGCGAAAACAAGGAAACCCTTGGCGTGTTAAGCGAGCGTATGGCTTCCTTTGAGTCTTCGGTTGTGGTGGTTTCCAAACAGATCAAGACGCTCACAAAGCAGGTGGAGGATATTACCCCTGCCACCAAACGCGTGGAGCAGTTTGAAACTCTGGTAACCAAACAACGCAACGAATTTCTGAAAATGATCGAAGAAAAAGATAAAGCCCACACAAAAGCAGAACGTGATATGGCAAAGGCTTCTCAAACAGAATTCGCTGATTTACACAAAGCCATTGCCCAAATAAAAGGAGCCATAGATCTCACAGAGATCAAAAGGCAGATCAAACAGCGCGAGACCGAGATCCAACGCGTGGCAACAAATTTTGATGATATGCGGGTGCGTATTGAGGAAGCCAAACGCGCCAACGAAGATGTTCAACATGCCTTGAAAGCCTCAGAAGAAGCGCGCAAGAACGACTTGAAACGCGTTGCCGATGTTCAAGGAGAACTCACATCCATCCGCAAACGCATCGATGAGAATCGCGAAAAAACCACCATCACCGCAGACAGTGTCCGAAACGTTGAAAACCGTTTTACAGACCTGGTCGCATCTGAACTGGAACGCAAGCAGGCACAAACCGCATTCATCGAGCAGCAGACCATTGCTCAAATAGACCGCGACCGCGCCTGGAAAGAATGGCGGGAAAAATACGAAGCATTCCTAAAAGAATCGGATGGTCTTGATGTCCACATCCAAAAGTTAGATGAAGCCCTGCGCGGCGCAAAGAAAGCACAGGAGACCTACCTCGAACTCAACACCAAACTGGAACGCCGCATCAGTGAAGTGACAGAAATGCAGCGCCTTGCCGAAGATCGATTAAGACAGGAATGGATCAGCTTCAAAGCCGACGACCAAAAACGTTGGACAGGCTACAGCCTTTCTTCCGAAGAATCCTTCCGCGACATTCGCAAAGAAGTTCAAAAATATGATGCGCGTATCACCCCGCTCAACGACATCACTCAAGTTTTGCAAGACCAACTGCACCAGACCACCAACGCAACCGAAATGCAATTGCAGGAAATGATGAACGTGGTGCATGAATGGATGACATCTTACCAACGCATTATGGGTCACGGAAAAAAGCCAACGAAAAAGTAGGCAGAAAAAAGGAAACCGCAAACAGTGGAGATCAGAATATCTCCACTGTTTTATTTTCAAAGTGTGGTTAAATTAAGGCATGAGAGTTATTGGAACAGCAGGACACGTAGACCACGGCAAATCCACATTAATTGAAGCGCTTACTGGTACACACCCAGACCGCCTAAAAGAAGAACAAGCCCGTGAGATGACCATCGAACTTGGCTTCGGTTGGCTCACACTCCCCAACAGTGAAGAAGTTGGCATCGTAGATGTCCCCGGGCATCGCGACTTCATCGAGAACATGCTTTCAGGCATCAGCGGAATTGACGCAGCGCTGCTTGTCATCGCCGCAGATGAAGGCGTTATGCCGCAGACAAAAGAACACCTGGCGATCTTGGATCTCTTGCAGATTCCCGCCGGATTGATCGTGCTGACAAAAACAGACCTCGCCTCAGACTCAGGGTGGCTTGATCTGCTGGAAACAGACATTCGCTCCGCTGTAAGCAAAACCGTCTTCAAAGATGCACCCATCCTCCGAGTCTCTGCACGAGCCAACACCGGCCTCAAAGAACTCATTGCCAGCCTCCAAACACTGCTTGAAAATAAACCCGCCCGCCTCGACCTAAACCGCCCACGCCTGCCCATTGACCGAGTCTTTAGCATGAGCGGATTCGGCACCGTGGTCACTGGCACACTCAGCGATGGGCATCTATCCATTGGTGATGAAGTGGAGATTTTGCCCTCAGGCCAAAAGGGACGTGTGCGCGGTTTGCAAACACACAAGAAAAAAGAAGAGACCGCCATCCCAGGCTCGCGCACAGCGATCAACATCTCAGGGGTGGATACAGAACTGATACGGCGTGGAGAAGTGGTCGTTCACCCGAATCAATATCAACCCACCCGCAGAATTGACGCGCGTTTTCGCTTGCTCAATGATATTGAGATTCCCATGAAACATGGCGACGAGGTGAAATTCTTTGTCGGTGCAAGCGAGACAATGGCAACTTTGCGGCTGCTCGGCATCGAAGAACTCAAAGCTGGTGAAGAAGGCTGGATACAGCTTGAACTGCGTGACCCGCTCGTTACTGTCCGCGGCGACCGCTATATTCTGCGCCGCCCATCACCCAGTGAAACCCTTGGCGGCGGCATGGTCATTGATCATCAGCCTAAAGGCAGGCACAAACGTTTTGATGAAAATGTGCTCAAATCTTTGGAATCTCTTGCGCAAGGTTCTCCTACAGATGTGTTGCTGGAAGCTGCACTGGCGTTGAACATCGCCTCGATCAAAGAGATCGTCACCAAATCGCGGCTGGATGCTTCCACTGCAAAAACTGCACTTGAAGAATTAGCGAGCACGGGCCAATTGGTATTATTGGAAGAAAGTGCCCCAGACCCCAAAAGTGATATTCTTGCAATGGCCTTCCCTCGCTGGGAGGAATTGCAGGGAAAGATATTTCAATTGGTACGTGCATATCACAAGCAATATTCTCTGCGAAGGGGAATGCCGCGGGAAGAGTTGAAAAATAAAATAAAGCTGCCGCCCAAGGCATTTAACAACGTCATCTCATGGATGGTGTTTTTGAGCGAGCTAAATGACCAGCGCGGAGCGGTATCCATACCTGGGCATAAGGTTCAATTCAATGGACAAGAGCAGGCTAAAGTCCAGATATTGATGCGCAAGTTCGAGGCGAATCCGTATGCCACACCCAGCGTCAAAGAATGTATGGCAGAGGTTGGCGAGGAAATTGTCAACGCATTAATAGAGATGGGCGAACTTGTATCTGTCTCTCAGGATGTTATCTTCCGCAAGCAGGATTACGATGGGATGGTGGAGAAAATAAAAGCAGCCATTCAGCAAAAAGGGCAGGTCACTCTCGGCGAAGTCCGCGATATGCTGGATACGACCAGAAAATACATTCAGGCATTACTTGAGCACCTGGACTCGATAGGTGTCACGATGCGAGATGGGGATGCAAGAAAGCTGAGAAAGTAAAACCATGTTTGCCATTCTAAAAAAATTATTTTCACCTCCGCAGTTTAAGAATGAAGAAGATACTCATCAGGCATTTTTACTTCACATGATCTTATGGGGATTGGTGCTCGTACCAATTCCATATGTGTTGTATTTCGTCCTCTTTGCTCCACAGGAATCCATGCGCGCCCTGGTGCAAGGTGGAATTGGAGAATTAATCAATATCACCTTGTTGGTTTTGCTAAAACGCGGATATATTCGTTTTGCATCCATCGTTCAGGTAACCGCATTCTGGCTGTTCTTTACCATCTCTGCATTCACTGATTATGGCGTGCCAGGAGAAGCGTATCTTTTGGGGTATCCGCTTGTGATCATAGTTGCCGGCGTTCTATTAGGCGGGTATGCAACCCTCGCGGTAACAACCCTTTCCTTGCTAGCAGGCTTATCCATGCTATACGCCCAAGATAAGGGTTTTATAAACCCCATTATTGAACATTCGCCAGTTTTAACTTGGATCCTCAGTTTTGCTGTTTTTCCCATGAGTGCAACGCTGCAATACCTTTCGTCGAGAACAGTTAAGAACGCATTACAGCGTGCAAGTGTGAGCGAGGAAAGATATCGGCTGATCTCGCGCGTCATTTCTGACTATACTTTTGAAAGTAATATTGAAAAAGATGGCAACGCAAAATTGATTTGGGTGGCAGGCGCGTTTGAGAAGATGACCGGATACACATTCGATGAATACGTGCAAAAAGGCGGCTGGCTGGCTCACGTCCACCCGGAGGATCTGGAAAAAGATGCCCAAGATATGGAAAAGCTGTTCAGGAATGAGGATGTTGTAAATTCTGAAATCCGAACCTTTACAAAAAATGGGGATATCCGTTGGGAGCGCATCTTCGCCCACCCGGTATGGAATGAAAAAGAGAACCGGCTAGCCGGTATTGTGGGGGCCGTACAGGATGTCACAATCCAAAAAGAAGCTGAAGAGATGCTCAAGCGAACCCTTCTTCAGCAAAATGCCATTCTTGATAACATTCCAGACATGGCTTGGTTAAAAGACACCAAGGGCATGTACATTGCAGTAAATGAACAATTTTCAAATACATGCGGGTATAAAACGGAAGATATTATCGGCAAAACAGATTATGACATCTGGAGAAAAGATTTTGCCGATAAATATCGTCAGGATGATCTGGAAGTGATGAACAGCGGTCAACGCCGGCAATTGGAAGAACCACAAGTTGACAGCACGGGCAGGGAATACTGGGTTGAAACCATCAAGACCCCCATCCGCAATATGCATGGAGAGTTGATCGGCACAACTGGAATTGCCCGTGAGATCACCGAAAGAAAAAAAGCCGAACTGGAACGCGAAAAGTTGATCACCGAATTGGAAGCAAAGAACACCGAACTGGAGCGGTTTACCTACACGGTTTCGCACGACTTAAAATCTCCACTGGTCACCATCACTGGGTTTCTCAGCTATCTCGAAAAAGACGCCCGCAGCGGAAATTTTGAAAGTTTCAATAAGGATGTTGACCGTATAAAACATGCAGTGCAAAAGATGCAAGAACTACTAAAAGACCTATTAGAGCTATCGCGCATCGGTAGAATCATGAATGAGCCAGTGGAAATAAGCTTTGGTGAAATAGTAAAAGAGGCTTTGTCTATTTTAGAAGGACAGATGGCGCAGAAACACATAAGTTTTGAATTTGTAGACAATGGACTAGTGATCCGTGGAGATACTATCCGCTTGGTTGAAGCAATACAAAACCTGATAGATAACGCCATCAAATTCATGGGCACACAGCCCAACCCGCGCATCCACATTGGTTCGATCATGGATGCACAAGGAAAACCGACCTTCTTCGTACAAGATAATGGCATCGGAATCGAACCTCAATACAGCGAACGTATCTTTGGCTTGTTCAACAAACTGGATGCAAACTCGCAAGGCTCAGGGGTCGGGTTGACCATCGTAAAGCGTATTATCGAAGTGCATGGTGGAAAGATCTGGGTTGAGTCAATGCCAGGCAAAGGCTCCACGTTTTATTTCACACTATCCAAATAAGCGTTAATTTATCAATATAAAAAGGAGAAGCCATGTGCGGACGATTTACACTCACTGTTGATCCCTCGCAATTGCAAGAAGCCTTCGGCGATTTTACCTTCCCTACCCAATTCGCCCCCCGCTTCAACATTGCGCCATCCCAACCTGTGCTCGCCATCCCAAATGATGCAAAGAACAAAGCAGATTTCTTTTCGTGGGGGTTGATCCCATCGTGGTCAAAAGACCCAACCATCGCCGCCCGCCTCATTAATGCGCGCGGCGAAACCATAGCAGAAAAGCCATCCTTTCGCGGCAGCTTCAAATACAAACGCTGCCTCATCCCCGTGGATGGATTCTACGAATGGAAAGCGCAAGGCGGTGAAAAAACAAAAATCCCATACTTCATTCACATGAAAGACCGCTCCCCCTTTGCTTTCGCAGGTCTATGGGACGAATGGCACTCACCTGATGGCAGCACCCTGCGAACCTGCACCATCATCACTACTGAACCTAACGAACTGATGGCGACCCTGCACAACCGAATGCCTGTGATCTTGAATCAAAAGGATTATGCTCAATGGCTGGACGCCGCGCCTCAGACTCCCGAACACCTGCTCCACCTCATCAAGCCTTTCCCCGCTGACAAAATGTCTGCCTACGCTGTCTCAACTCTGGTCAACAAACCAGGCAATGACCGCCCCGAATGTGTTGTCCCTTTGCAGTAATAAAGGCTTCGCGCCTCCAATGAAACATCAAAAATGCGCCCACTCAAAACTTGGTTAATTGACCACTTCCCAGCCCTTGCCTCACGCGATTACGTTCTATTTCTGATCGGTCAATTTATCTCTGTCATTGGCACGTGGATGCAAGCCACTGCCCTGCCCTATCTTGCTTATCGCATCTCTGGCCGTCCGCTGGATCTAGGTCTCATCGGCTTCTCAAATACACTCCCTACTTTGTTGTTTGCGCTGCCTGCCGGCGTGTTGGTTGAACGCCGAGACAAACGTAAAACTGTCATTCTGTTTCAGGCCATCATGTCCATTCAGGCATTTGGTCTGGCATATCTTGCCTACACAAAACAGATTCAGATCTGGCATATCGTTACGCTGGCATTTTTCTACGGCTCCGCAGTCGCTGTGGAAGTGACCGCGCGCCAGGCCATGCTCATTGAATTAGCTGGCCGAGAGGCGTTGCCAAGTGCCATTGCCCTGCAAACCACGGCATTCAACCTTGGGCGCGTGCTGGGCCCATTGACGGCGGCGTGGCTGATCTCTGCAACGGGCGGCGAGAGCAGCGTCTTTCTGGCAAACGGGATCAGTTTTATTTTCGTGATCATAGGTCTCTTCATAGCGCGGACCCGTTTCAAGGTGGAGGGAGAAGCGGCCACATCTCAAGGTATGGGAAACGACTTCAAAGAAGGCCTGCTCTACATCAGACGAAATGTGGTTGTTTTATCTGCAATTTTGATGTCTTCGTTGTTGGGCTTTTTTGGTATGCCATTGCTTCAACAACTTCCTGCACTGGCTCGTGATGTTTTGAAAACCGTGCTGGATACAGAACCCATCATCGCTGCGCGAACAAGTAGTTTATACACCGCACAGGGAGTTGGCGCTGTACTGGCTGCTTTTCTTGTGGCGTATCTCAGTTCGGCGAATAAAAGTAAAATGCTTTTTTGGGGACAGGTTGCATTTATTATTCCCGTCATCATGCTGGGCATGATAACCAACTTAAATATTTCATTGGTATTGTTGGCTTTCATTGGCTGGGGAACGGTTACCCAACTGGTGACCATGAATACCATGATCCAAATGGAGGTACCCAACGACCTGCGCGGACGGGTGTTCAGCGTCTATTTTTGGGCGCTTCAAGGCGTAGCGCCTTTTGGGAGCATTTTGGTTGGCTGGCTGGCACAAACCTGGGATGTGCAAACTGCCATCTTGATCGGTGGAATTGCATGTTTGCTTGGAATTGTATTTGTGCGCTTGTTTTTTCGGCAAAAAAGCAAAATTGCGGCTTAAGGCAGAATGAGTATTTTCAACCCAGCTTGACTTCAATTTTTTACCCATGTTATGATGACAAATATGCAAAATAACTTCAACGAAGATGCCCCAAATCCTTCTGACAATGACAAGAAAAACGGACAGGATGCTGGCTCTCCACTCAAACAACGCGGCCTCCTCAGCCGTGGGATGAATTTCCTCGTAGATATGGGGTTGGGGGAATCGCTTTTACGAATTGGAACGAATTTATTTTCGATCATCGCTATTGTGATCGTGATCGCTCTCGTGCAGACGTATTTCCGTCAGATTAATTCTCCGCTTGCAGGAAACAGCAACCAACCTACAGGTCCGGTGGAGAGCGAAAGCGTAGCGCCTGTCTCTGCCTCGGCGTTGGAGAATCCGGTTATCGATGGCATCGCTCGATCTGCACAAATCCACACAAATATTCCAAGCCGACCGCGAAATGAAATCACCACCTATACAGTTCAGGAAGGTGATACTGTTTTTGGCATCGCTGAAAAATTCGGGCTGGATCCGCAAACTATTTTATGGGGAAATTATGAAATCTTGCTTGACGATCCCCACTCTCTGCGCCCCGGACAGGAATTGAATATCCTGCCTGTGGATGGAGTGTACTGGCAATGGCTTGGCGGATTAAGTTTTGGCGCATGGGCTGAATTTTATGGTGTGACTGCTGCGGATATTATTGAATACCCGGGAAATAATATTGATGCAAAATCGATCGGCGATTATGAGAACGCAAATATCCCAGTTGAAACATGGCTTATCATTCCCAACGGGAAAAGAGATTTTGTCAGTTGGAGTGCGCCACTCGGTGTGACGCGTGAAAACCCAGCCTCGGCCCGCGTGCTGGGAGCAGGCGCTTGTGACCCTGTTAGCGGCGGTGCGGTTGGGTACGGATATTACGTCTACCCGACCAACAAACATTACCTCTCAGGCTTTGATTATTCAACAAAGACAAATCACCTTGGCCTTGATTTTGCCGGCAATGAAGGCGAAGGCGTGTATGCCGCAGATGCAGGCGTGATCGTCTATGCAGGCTGGAATGATTATGGGTACGGCAATATGATCATGATCGACCACGGCAATGGCTTTCAATCGTTGTATGCCCACCTCAGCGCTCTCAACGTGGGCTGCGGCCAAAGTGTGGGGCAAGGAGAGGGTATTGGCGCGGTTGGTTCCACTGGCCGATCTTCCGGCTCTCATTTGCATTTTGAATTGATGGCAGGCATGAAAGTCAATCCGTGGGATTATTTGCCGCCGCCCTAATACTTGCCAAAGGCGAAAGGCTATACTATAATCTCGGTCGCTTTCCAGGTCGCATAGTTCAGCTGGTTAGAACATTCGGTTCACATCCGAAAGGTCACAGGTTCGAGTCCTGTTGCGACCACAAAAAACTACCCAAAAGGTAGTTTTTTTATTTTCGCACCTTCAGCTCAACTCTATCAGAAAGTCTCATATTTTCATAAGAATCCAGTTTTCAGATGAATTCTCTCTTATAATCAGCCCACCATGACAACACGTACCAACGAAGCTTGGCTGGCAGACTTACGAGCCACAGGCGAAACGCATACTGAAGCATTAAATGACCTGCGTGAGATCATCCTCAAGGGCCTGCCCTATGCCCTCTCCCGCTGGCTTTCATCTGATGACCCTCTCTTTCCACCTCTCGTGGAAGAAGTTACTCAGGAAACTCTGCTGCGCGTGCTAGACCAGCTCAATACTTTTGAAGGCCGCAGTCTTTTCACCACATGGGTTCACAAGATCGCCATTCGGATAGCGCTCACTGAACTTCGCCGCAAACGCTGGCGGGATGCCTCTCTCGATGAATTGACCGAAAATGAAGACGCTCCCCCTCCCCCTGGCCTACTTGCTGATTCTCAAGCATCCCCTGAAACCTCAGCAGAACGTGCAGATATGCTCGTCCGCGTCCGCCGCATTCTGGAAGAAGAACTTACCGCCAAGCAACGTGAGGCTTTGGTTTTATTGGGTTTGCAAGATATGCCCATGGAAGAAGCCGCAAAGCGCATGAAAACCAATCGCAATGCCCTGTATAAGTTGCTGCATGATGCACGCCTGAGGCTTAAGAGACGCCTCGCACTCGAAGAACTCACCCCACAGGATCTACTAACTGCCTTCGAGCAAAAGTAAGATTAATATTTGATTAATCGTCACAACTTTAGCATGAACATAAAAAATTTTATTCAACGCATTCAAAATACGTTTAGCCCCAAACGGGATACCCTTGAACTCAAGGATGAGGTCGTTCTTAAGTTCCTTCGCGTATTGGAAAACGCCCGCGAAGAGGATTTATCCTGCACCGAGATGTATGCACGCCTCGATGAATTCGTAGAAAATGAAGTTCAGGGCGAGGATGCAGAAAAGATCGCCCCACTGGTTCACGAACACCTGGATATGTGCCCTGAGTGCTGCGAAGAATATGAAGCCCTCCTGGCCGTGCTAGAAAACACAAAAGAAGAACCATCATAAAAAATGACGGGCTTGCAGGCCCGTCATTTTTTATTTAAGCGTGAAACAGCTTTTCTCCTGCCCGTATCGCTACCTTCAAACGATTCTCCGCAGGAGTGATCGGACACGACCACATCTCATTGTATGCACAATACGGATTGTATGCGATGTTGAAATCCACAATAAAATGCCCGCCCGGCAAAGGCTCAGGCTCAAGATACCGGCCCGCAGGGTATGTCTCTTTTCCGGCAAGGGTATCAACAAAAGGAAGGAAGAACCCGTGCTGGCTTTGGTAGATCGTCAATTCAGCTTCTTCACCATCCACTTCAAAACGGAACTTCCCAAACTTTTCATAGATTTGCACGTCACCAGTGGAAGTTTGCATTTCAAAAGTTTGCTTGTTCTCAAACTCATCCACCTTCACTTCCAATCGCAGAGAATCATTTTCAGGAAAATACTGCAACCCATGAAAATCTTGTTTTTGTTCACGAGTCAACGGGCTCTGCGGGTGACTACCAAAAAACTCATCCTTCTCAGCGCGAAACGCATCCAACTCTGTCATTCTGCCTCCATAAGATTATGCACAATAGACAGTAACTCAACTTGAATTCTTACGAAACCATAACCGAAATAACAGCCCCTTGCCAATTCATTCGCTTTATGCTATTTTTAGGAAAGAGGACAAACTGAATGGCTTCAACACAAAAAACTGTCATGATCATCGAAGACGAACCAGATGCCGCTGAATTATTTGCAGAAATGATGCGCGTCAACGGATACCGAGTAATAAAAATGTTTTCCAGCGCACCTGCCATTCCAATGATCTCGCAGGAAAAGCCAGATCTGATTCTTCTCGATATTATGATGCCTGATATTTCCGGCCTCGAAGTCCTACGCTACATGCGCCGCGAACCAGACCTTGCCTCCATCCCTGTCATCGTTGTCTCTGCTAAAAGCATGCCCGGTGATATTAAAACCGGTCTTGATGCAGGAGCATCCATATATCTCACCAAACCTGTAGGTTTTCTTGATCTAAAAGAAGCCGCTGAAAAAGTTTTAGCCAACCCCAAAAAATGAATCTGCTGCGCGCCTTTATTGCCATCGAACTCCCAAATCAACTTCAAGACGCGCTCGAAAAACAAACCATCCGCCTGCGCCAATCGCTGGGGGACGATCTCATCCGCTGGATTCCCGCGCAAACCATGCACCTGACTTTAAAATTTCTGGGGAATATTGCCGCTTCGCATGTGGAATTTATCAACCAGCTCATTACCCAAACAGCAGATTCACACCCCCAGTTTGACTTGCAAATCAGTGGACTCGGCTCTTTCCCAAACTCGAAGCGGGCTCGGGTACTATGGGCAGGAATCCACGCTCCGGCAGGTTTGTCTGCCCTGCAAAAAAGTATCGAAGCAGGCACAACCCGCCTAGGTTACGAAAAAGAAGAAAAGCCCTTCTCCCCCCACCTTACTTTGGGGCGCGTCCGCCAGAACATTGACCCAGCTGGCTTGCAAAAAATTCGCACAATATTGGATACAATTCAACTTGGCAATATCGGCTCCGCCAGAGTAGACTCCATCCACTTGTTTAAAAGTGAACTGCAAACCAGCGGTTCCGTGTACACAAAATTATTTTCCGCACCATTGAAAAAGAACAACTGAGGTGAAACCTGAACGCACTAGAACTTGCTCGTGAAATCGTAAACTCCCTTGAAGATAAAAAAGGGGAAGACATCGTCCTTATTGACCTGAAAGACATCGTTTCCTTTACCGATTATTTCATTATTTGTACCGGAACCAGCGACCGCATGATCGATGCGCTCGCAAAATCTGTCATCGAAGACATCCGCTCGAAACATGCCAAAAAAGGCAAACAGCAGGGCTTTTCTCGCGATGGCTGGGTGATCGTGGATTTTGGTGATGTCATCCTCCATCTCTTCTCTCCTGACCAGCGCGATTTCTATCTGCTTGAAGAACTCTGGGAAGATGGAAAAGTATTGCTGAGAGTACAGTAAAAAATACACACCAAACAAAAACATCCCGCACAGAACTGTGCGGGATGTCATTTTTTGACCTGTTTACTTGTCTACAAACTTACAAAAATTACTTCTCGAATACCCACGCATCTACAGCGCGTTTCCAATCCACAAGTTCTTCGGCCTTGAACCAGAGAGCAACTTCACGTTCGCCGGTTTCAGGCTTATCCGAAGCATGGATGAGGTTACGGCCCACTTCAAGAGCAAAGTCGTGGCGAATGGTACCTGGAGCAGCTTCGACAGGCTTGGTAGAACCAACGGTCTGGCGCACAGCGGCAACTGCGTTGGGGCCTTCCCATACCATTGCCATCACAGGCGCAGAAGTGATGTAGGAGATCAAGCCATCATAAAAAGGCTTGCCTTTATGTTCAGCATAATGTGTCTCAGCCAATGTCTGGCTGACCTGAATAAATTTTGCGCCAACAAGGCGAAGTCCGCGGCGTTCAAAGCGGGCAATCACTTCACCGATCAAGCCGCGCTGCACACCATCGGGTTTTACAAGTACGAGCGTTCTTTCCACAGAAATTTCCTCCGAAATAAAATATATACGCAAAGGGCAACCAGTGCGGCTGCCCCTACGGATTTAACGAATTAATTCTTCAGCCTTGTTATAGGCTTCTAGGGCTTCCTTCAAACGGTTTGCCCGCATGTAGGCATCGCCCAGGGTCTGCCAGATGCCAACTTCCACCGGGTAGCGGTAAATGGATTCTGTCAGATCACGGATGGTTTCCTCAAGGTGTTTGCCCTTCTTGATGAGTTTGCCATAATGGTCTAATGCAGTTGGGATGTCGCCACGATCCAACTCACCTTTGGCTTGCACTAACACATTGACATTGGTCGGCCCTTCTGCTTTTACTGGGCGAGCTGCCTTAACAGCAGGTTTCTTCTTCTCAACGCGAGGCTTTTCGCTCGGCTCAGGAGAAGGCGGATTCTGCATAATGGGCTGCGCCTTTGTTTGAGGCGAAGGTGGTATAGAAACAGGCTGAGCCACAGGTGCTTGTTTTTGTTGTTGTGCAACCACCTCTGGTTTTGGCTCCAAAGGATGCCAGTCTGAAGGGGAAGTAGGCTTGGGCTGCGGCATTTCAGCTTCATATTGCTCACGGTGTTGCCACGGTGGAGCGTCTTCACCTTCTTGTTCTGCCACGGGTGTTTCTTCATCTACGCCCTTCAACCAATCGGGCAGGTCAGCTGTTAGAGAAACAGGAGCAGGTTCCTCGGTCGGGACCGAGGCGGTGGCTGCTGGTTCAATGGATTCTTTCCAAGTGTCATCCTCTGATTCAACTTCGGACGCAGCATCCACATCGCTCAGCCAATCAGGCAGGTCAGATTTTACAGGCTGGGATTCAACTGGCGGCATGGCAGCAACAGGCTGGCCTGGGAAAGGCGGCCTTGAGGGAGCGCGGATGAGTTCGGGATCAATATTGAGGCCGGGCTCATCGTCAAGTCCACTGAGCCAGTCAGAAAGGTCCTGATTGGAGAGGTTTTGGCTGACGTAATCGCCACTTTCGGTGGTAGCTTCTTCGTCAATGCCACTCAGCCAATTAGGAAGGTCGGCATTTTGAGGCTTTTCTTTCTCTTCTGGAAAGTCGAATTTATTGTCAGAATTAGAAGGTTGTTGAACATCGTTCAGCCAATCAGGAATGTTGCCACGTTCAAGCGGCAATTCTTCCTGTTCTTCCTTCTTTTCCTTGTTATCGAGGTCACGAAGCCACATGCCGGTTTCATCAGGCGATGATGTGGATGTGCCTTCAAATTCAGCGAAAAATTGTTCGCCGATGTTTTGAGCGCCCTCGCTCCATTCTGATTTATCAACTGGAGTTTCGGTTGAGGCAGCTTGTACTTCGCCAATGGATTGGGCTTGTTGCACCCATTCGGGCGGGGTTTCGCTGCGTTTGTTCGGGTCGGTGACAAGTTCTTCGGGTTTGGCACCATGCTTGGCAGCAAGCGATTCAAGCCAGGCTACGGCATCATCTTGTTCCTGAGCAGATGCACCCAAGTCTTCGACTTTGGGCTGT
>CAZHOX010000032.1:20892-22823 GCA_964534345.1 uncultured Anaerolinea sp. | reverse complement strand
AATTCCTTGATAAACGTCCCGCCGAAGAGCCGATGATGGCTATGGAAGAAGACCCGGGTGAGTACGAATATACCGGTGAGTAAGTGAAAAGTAGATAATGAAACGTGAACCCGCCCTGAAACGAATTGCAGGGCGGGTTTCTCTTAACTTGCTCTCCTCAAAAAAGAGCTAATCCTTTGCCGCCAACGCTGATTTTCACGAATTGATCAACAAACAGGAGAAACCAAAATGGACATCCTCGACAGACTTCTCGCGCATGATACATGGACAACCTGCCAACTGCTTGTGGCTTGCCAGTCTCTGCCAGATGAGCTTTTGGATAAAGAATTCGAGATTGACCACAAATCCCTGCGTGAAACCTTCCTCCACATGATCGACAACCTCGAAGTGTGGACAGATCTGCTTTACGAACGCCCTGTTCAACACAAGGAGGGAACATCCATTCCGCAATTACTGCAACGACTGAACTTCGCCAGCCGTGAATTCTCAAAACTTGCACATAAAGTCTCCCGCGAAAAACGCTTTGACGATTTCTTTCTGGACACACTCGACACCCCGCCGCAACTCAAATCCTTTGGAGGCACCATCGGGCACGTTATCACCCACAACATGCATCACCGCGCCCACATTATGTTCCTCATGGAGAGAGTCGGGCTAAAAGATCATATCGAAGGCGATCTGCTCGGCTGGGAAGCGCAAAGCTCTGGTTGGAGTTAACTTGTAACTTTTTCACGTCAGGGGGATATTATCTTTATATCATGGTCATCAACTTCCACGAACTCTATCAAAAGTACGCGCAGGATGTCTACCGCTTTGCCTACTGGCTCTGCGGAGACGCGCAGGATGCAGAGGACATCACCTCTGAAACCTTCGTCCGCGCTCTGACTTCTGCTGATGAGATTCGGACGGATACCGTCAAAGGCTACCTGCTGACCATTGCCCGCAACCTCGCATTCAAACGAACCAAGCGAACAAACCGCCTCACGGATTTAACCCCAAGCCTGCCTGCCCTTAGCAACGGGCCTGAGCAAACCTCCGAAACAAATCTCAGCCTGCAAGGTGTCATGCAATTCCTGCAAACCCTGCCAGAGATAGACCGTGCCGCCCTGCTCATGCACACGCAAGACGATCTTTCTTATGAGGAAATCTCCAAAGCGTTGGGAATTTCATTGGCGGCCGCCAAAGTCAAAGTCCACAGGACGCGGTTGAAATTGAATGCATATCGAATGAAAGAAGAGGAATCCCGCTCATGAAAATCACCAGAGACATTGTCACCGACCTTCTGCCCGTTTATCTCTCAGGTGAAGCCAGCGCAGATACAAAGGCGCTTGTTGAATCTTTCCTGAAAGATGACCCCGAATTTGCGAAACTTATCGACGAGAATGGCGCCGTTCTCCCCGATGGTCAAATTAAACTATCAAAGGATATTGAAATGGACACTCTAAACGAAACCAGAAAACTTTTACAGAAACGCTCCACCTACCTGGCATTCACAATTCTCTTTCTGTTGCTGCCTGCATCCTTCACCTTCGACTCACACGGCATTCACTGGATGTGGGCCGACACTCCGGTCAATGTGCTGATCTTCCTCACGTTTGGAATTATCTTCGGCTTTCAATACTGGAAAATTTCCCGCAAGCTAAAAGGCACAGACCTGTAAGAGAGCGTTTTTCAAGTGAAGTCAACCACAGATCAACACAGATGAAAAGGATATTAAGGGAGATTGGGGTTGTTTCATCAAAAGTCAGTGTTTATCCGTGTTCATCTGTGGTAAAAAATAGTTATAAAAAAGTCTCTAAAGAAAAAAGTGACCTGCGATATCGCAGGTCACTTTTTTCTTATTTCTCTTTACTTCTTACTTTTCTTCTTCACAGGCTTGGCTTTCACACTTTTCTTTGCAACAACTTTCTTGACAGCTTTCTTCGCTTTCA
>CAZHOX010000032.1:19623-20792 GCA_964534345.1 uncultured Anaerolinea sp. | reverse complement strand
CCCTGCCAGAATTTCGGGTCGCGGATGTTGATGCCCGCCTCGCTCAGAATCTTCTCTGGCGCTTCGGAACCGCCCGCCGAAAGGATCTTGAGATACCGCGGCTTGAACGATTCACCTTCTGCTTTGAACTGCTGATACAAAGCCAGCACCAGCAATTGCCCGAAGGCATAAGCATACACATAGAATGGAACCTGATAAATGTGTGGAATACCCACCCATTCCCATTTGAACTCATCACTTACATCGAGAGAGTCTCCGAACTGTTCCTTCAAGTTTTCGAGATAGGCATTGCTCAGGTCATCCACTGAGGCGTTCTTTTGCACCATCTCATGTGCGGTCTTCTCGAACATCGCAAAGTAGGACTGGCGCATGATGGTTGCATAGGCATCGTCCATTTGCTTGAAGAGAATATCGCGGCGTACAGATTCATCTTTTTCTTCCGCGAGCAGCTTGTCGATCAGCACCATTTCTGCAAACGTAGAAGCCGTCTCGGCCAATGGAAGTGACGAATGGAAAGTGAACGTACTGTGATGGGATGCCAGCATGGCATGGATGGCATGACCGAGTTCATGAGCGAGGGTCGCCACCTCACGTCCTGTGCCTTGGTAGTTCACCATCACATATGGCGTCATCTCAGGCAGAACAGACCAGCAGAATGCACCGCCGCGCTTACCCTTGCGAATTTCGCTGTCAATACGGCTCTCGTCAAAAACGCGCTTTGCCAAATCTGCGATCTGTGGAGAAAAGGCGTTGAACGCGTCCAGTACCATGGTCACAGCGTCGTCCCAACTATATGTTTTCTTTGAAGCCGCCACAGGCGCATAAATATCGTAGCGGCGAATCTTCTTCATGCCAACATACTTGGCCTTCATCTTGAAGTAGCGTTGGAAAATGCCCACATTCTTGCGAGCCACGCCGAGCAATGCTTCCACAGCTTCTTCAGGGATGTCATTGTTCAGATTTCGCGGCGCAATCGCGCTCTTGAATTTGCGCAAGTTGACATTCTCATTGTGCCAGTCACGCAAGATCGTCTGATAGATCTGCCCAAGGATGGGGCCATCCTCAGCATAAACTTTGAACTGCGACTGATAACTCTCCGCACGTACTTTCGGGTCTGTGCTGTAACGAAAAGAGAATAACTCGGAAGCGGTCATCTCCTTCTCTTTGCC
>CAZHOX010000032.1:0-19523 GCA_964534345.1 uncultured Anaerolinea sp. | reverse complement strand
CTGTGCTGTAACGAAAAGAGAATAACTCGGAAGCGGTCATCTCCTTCTCTTTGCCGTTCACTTTCATCTTGAACATGTAACGGTTCGTGATGGAGTCATACAAGTTACCGAGCGCATTCACGCCCGTCACATTCTTGATATTGACGATCTTCTCTTCTGCTTCACTCAAGGTATGCGGCTTGTACAAACGCATCGCTTCGAGATAATACCGATAATCACCCGAAGCATCCATCAAGCGCTTTGCATTTGCATCGTCCAACTCCTTCCACCACAGGCTGAAGAACAGTGTGCGGTTTTCGATCTCTGCTAAAAACTGCATCACGCGTGCCTGTAACGCCTGTGCTTTCTGATCTTGCGTATCTGCCGTAAAAGATAACCCGGCAAAAGAGTACATCTTGTTGCCAATGCGCGTCATTGATTCGCTGGCTTTCAACACATCCACAAATTGTTCAGCAGGCATATCTGGCGCAAGTTTGTTGCGTACTCCTTCAAAGGAAGCTACCTGCTCTTCAACCATATCGAACGCATTTTGCAGTTCCGGGCTTTCATAGCTCGGGTACAGTGGGGAAAGATCCCATTTTGAAAGTTTATAAGCCATAAGATTCTCCTTTTATTAAAGCCGTAAATTTATTTTATACCAATCTATTTCGCTCGCGATAGGCAAAAAAGGCGAGAAATCCAAGCGTAGCCAGAGTACATGCAAAACCGATGATCAACGTAGCCGTGTATGCTGGGTCGGGGTAATTCGCCACAGCCACCTCAATGACATCTGTTGCCCGCGCAGAAATGCTGTAATTATCAAGGCTCCAGATCCGTGAATTGACAAGTAGATCGTACGCCATCAAACCCGTCCCAAAGAGCACTACGATCCCATTTTCCCTCTTCTTTTCATCCCACTCGTTAATTAGAGATTGGAATTGAATCCCGGCAAAAATGATTAGAAAAACCAGTGGAACGATCAAAAAACGGGTTGGCGCGCGCTGCGAGTCTAAAAACGGGATTCCGGAACTGAACAACGGCAGGTAAATGGCCCCTACTGAGAAAAAAGCCATCGTCAAAGAAGCAAGGTAAAGCGGATGGTGGCTCAATTTTCTCTGCCAATTTTTGACAACCCCAAAATAAACAATGAATGCAAACCCAAGGATACCTACATAATAAGTCTGTTCCCAATACCCACGGCTGCTTGATGAAATGAGCATTTCAAACATCTGCTTGACAGACTCAAACCCTCCCAGGCTTTTGAGTCCAGTGCCTTCTGCGAATTGAATGGCAGGCGGAAGGATGCGCACCATGCTTGCGAGTCCGCCAAAGGCAATCGCCTTGATGGCATTCGGAAAATTGCGCGGCTGAAATATGCCCAGCAAAAACAGAAAAGCGGCGCAATAAATAAAGAAATGTGCGGCGCCTTGCAAGACGATTCCCATCAACACAATAGACATGGAAAGCAGCCACCGCCAACCGGTCTGTTCCCCTTCCACCATTTTCAGGACAAGCAAAACATAGAAAGGCAAAAGAAAATATCCCACCCACTCAAAGTGACCCGACCCCATATGTGCAACAATATGCCCATTCAGGTTGAACAGCAAAAACATCGAAAGGAAAGAAACGAACGAGAGTTTGTATCTTTCACGGATCAACATCAACCCCCAAAAACCAAGGGCATAAAAGATCCACACATTTACAAGAACATAAGTGGCCGGATTCAAAAAGACAAGCAAAAGGATCTGAGGAGAAAGCGGACGATTCTGTCTTGCAAGATACTGAGCAGGGATCATATAAGGCGAATCGGCGTGCATGGGAAACTGTCCGCTGCGCAGCGCCTTGCTCACAAAATCAAGATACGGCCCCACATGCACATGCCAATCCTGAATATCAAAGCGATTGTTGAACCAATCAAGAAAGGAACCCCAATAGAACATGCCTCCTGCAAACAGAACTGTCAGCAGGAGACCAACGACCCATTTAGCTTTTGAAGATTCGGCTTTTTTGAACAGAACATCGAACCAGAACTGCCCAGCACTTGCGAGTTTATCCAGGATCATCTTTCCTCAAAACTACAAACTGGATCGGACGTGCATGATATCGCCGTCCTTAACTGGATATTCCTTGCCTTCGAGTCTTAACTTGCCTTTGGCCTTCGCTTCATTCATCGACCCAAGGCTGATCAAGTCTTCGTAAGCCACCACCTCAGCCCGAACAAACCCTCGTGAAAGATCCGTGTGGATCTCCCCAGCAGATTCCTGCGCCGTTGCGCCGCGGTGTGTTGTCCATGCACGCACTTCATCTTCGCCAACCGTGAAGAAAGTTTGTATCTGCAATAGCTCATAAGACAAGTTGATCATGCGATTCAAACTAAGTTCTTTGATCCCATATTCTTCCATGAAAACAGAAGCATCTTCCGAAGAAAGCTGTGCAATTTCCATTTCGAGCTTACCCATCAATGCCACCGAAGCATGGTCAAGTTTTGCCTCAGGAGATGTCTGTCCTTCACCAAGATTGAACACTGTGAGAATGGGTTTACGGGTAAGCAGGCCAAAGCTGGCAAGCTCCTTCTGCTCTTCGCTCGTAAACTCCATGGTTCGCAATGGCAAATTATCCGAAAGGGTCTTATGCAGCTTTTCAAACAATTCCGTCTGGCGAGCGTTTACAACTTTATCAGTGCCACCCTTTTTGCGTTCATCCACCAGACGCTCCAGTTTGCGTTCCACAGCGATCAAGTCATTGAGTAAAAGCTCGGTCAACATCGTGTCCACATCGCGCAGCGGATCGATACTTCCGCTGGGGTGCATCACGCTATCATTTTCAAAGGCACGGACCACAAGGATCAAAGCCTCCATCTGGTTGAGGTGATTCAACAGTTGCCCAGAAATGCCACTTTTGGCCGAACCAGTATCCAGACCGGCAATATCCGCGTATGTCACTTTGGTGTAGACCGTTTTCTTCGGGTTGAACATCTTCGATAGCAGATCCACGCGCGGGTCGGGAACATCCACGACTGCCTGGTGTACTTCAATACGTCCCGCCGATGCGTTGGTGGGGGCATTGCCGCGGGTGAGCGCGTTGAAAATCGTTGTCTTTCCTGACTGGGGTAATCCAATAATTCCTAGTTTCATCTTGACCTTATTGTTGGGAGTGGTATACTTGCGTTCGCAAAAGAGCCGAAGTGGCGGAATAGGCAGACGCGCACGACTCAAAATCGTGTTCCCTACGGGAATGAGGGTTCGATTCCCTCCTTCGGCACTGGCAGATTATACCTTACGGTATCCTATTCAAACGTCCTCCAGAAATGGAGGACGTTTGAATTTTATATGACGATGAAATACAGCGTTGACTTTGGATTTTTGAGATTGTAAAATCTAAATTGAAACTTTACCTTTTGAAAAACGTAAGCTCTCCTAAGACGAGTCCCCGCTTCTTTTCTGGAGATTTAATGCTATGAAACTTTATCTACTCTTTGCCGTTATCGACTTCCTGATCCTGCTGATCTATCCATTTGTGTTCATTTTTCATCGCGTTCGCAAGATGATGGGTGTAAAATAGGAATATCTCGCCGCGCAGCACAGGCGAAGAAATTTCCAGGAGGCTACTATGCCCTCATTAAACGATATCCTGGCGGTAATTTTGGGTGGAGGGCGCGGCGCGCGTCTGTATCCATTAACGCAAATGCGTTCCAAGCCAGCCGTACCCATCGCAGGAAAATACCGCCTCATTGATATTCCCATCAGCAATTGCATCAATTCAGAAATATATCGTATCGCGATCCTGACACAGTTCAACTCTGTGTCCTTGCATCGTCACATCACCCGCACCTATAACTTTGACTCATTCCATCAGGGCTGGGTACAAATTTGGGCCGCAGAGCAGACGATCGAAAGCGCTGACTGGTATCAGGGCACGGCAGATGCGGTTCGTAAGCAATTGCTTGAGATTCAGGCCTCCGGAGCAAAACATGTGCTGATCCTTGCGGGCGACCATCTCTATCGCATGGATTACAAAGCAATGGCTCAGTATCACTGGGAGAATAAAGCCGATATTACCGTAGCCGTACAGCCAATTTCAAAAGAAGAAGTGACACGCTTTGGAATTCTAAAGCGCGAAGAAGGCGGACGCATCTCTTCCTTTGTAGAAAAACCCAAAGACCCGGAAGTTCAAAAGAAATTTATCAGCCGCGATGACCCGGAAAGGCCTTTCCTTGGCTCCATGGGCATTTATATGTTCAAAACAAAAGTGCTGATCGACCTGTTAACGAGCTTCCCCAACCACGATGATTTTGGCGGCGATATCATTCCGCAGGCCATTACTTCTCACGCAGTCTTTGGCTTTGACTTCGATGGCTACTGGCAGGACATTGGAACGATCCGCTCGTTTTATGAGACCAGCCTTGCTCTGACCACCCCTGAAACGCCATTCAACTTCTATGATGCAAAACTCCCAATCTATACAGATACGCGCTTCCTGCCCGGCTCCATTGTGGAAGACAGCAATTTCCGTAACGTTCTAATCTCGGAAGGAAGCCGCATTCTTAAATCAGAGATATCCCACTCCATCATTGGCATTCGCAGCCAGATCGCATCTGGATGTGTGATCAAAGACAGTATTGTAATGGGCTCAGATTATTATGAGCGTGAACGTGAAGGTCAGCTTCCTATTGGCATCGGTATGAATTGCCATATTGAAGGCGCCATTCTCGACAAAAATGCGCGCGTTGGAAACAACGTAACCATCAAACCCTTCCCTCGCAATACAGATATTGATAATGTGAATTGGTATGTGCGTGATGGCATCGTCGTCATACCAAAAGATGCAGAGTTATTACCCGGCACTACCATTGCACCGTAGTGCTATAAATAAAAACTTCATATAACTGTAACCTTTTAGCCATAAAGGGTATGCGGGACGGCCTTTAAATTATGCTATACTCGCATTAATTATGAAGTCACCGCGCGAATTTTGGCCGCGCTGGGCTGAGTCCTTGCGCCGATACCAACTTAACGATCTAATCGCCTCGTTCCTTGAAGCAGGAAGTCCTCTTGCTCTGCTTGGAGCGCAGGCGATTTATTTTAGCGGCGGCTTTTTAAAGAGCGACCAACTCACTGCACTCGCAGAAACACTTGAAGAAGAAACCGAAGCACGCGCATTTGCGTCCTTCCTGGTCGGAGAAGGAGCAAAGGGATGATTGAACTTCTTACACAATTGTTTCCACTGGTAGTTATTGTTTTCGCCGCATTTCTTTTACTGGCGATCACACTATGGAAAAGAAACTCCCCAGCCAAACTACGAGACATCCCCGCGCTAAGCCGCCTCTACCGCATGTTAGGCTTAAGCGTTGAAGATGGAACGCGCCTGCACATCTCACTTGGGCATGGAAATTTATTAGGGGCACGCGGCGGTTCTGCACTGGCTGGTCTGTCAACCTTGCGCATCATTGCAGAAAAAACTTCAGTCAGCGATATGCCAGCCATTGCATCCTCAGGAGACCCTGTACTTGGGTTGCTCACACAGGACACGTTACAAGCCGGCTACAAGGCAGCCGGTGTTGATGAAATGTATTCCCCGACTACAGGCCGCGTTACCGGATTAACTCCCTTTGGGTTTGCCGCCGGTGCAATGCAAATATCCCGAAATGAAAAAGTTTCTACGACCGTCATGCTTGGGCACTTTGGCCCAGAAGCTGCACTCGTTGCAGATGCATCAGACCGCGACAACATCACCATGATCGGGGCAAGTGACGACATCAGCGGCCAAGCCGTTCTGTTTGCAAACACACAGGATGCATTGATCGGCGAAGAATTATTTGCCGCCGGAGCCTATCTTGGGGCAGGAGCCTCTCATACAGCCAGCCTAACCGTGCAAGATATTTTGCGCTGGTTGGTCATCGTGGCTCTGTTGGGCGGGGCAGCCATCAAACTTTTGGGAACGATCTAATGCGAGTATTTACCGCAGTCATCGCCATTGCCACAGGCATTTTGATATTGTTTGGCTATTTCTTCGAGCCATTCGCAATTGTGCAAACCCTGCTACTAAACTGGGCGATCATTCTTGCAAGCGTAGCCATACTAGTTGGGATATTCAACCTGACCTCTGTTCACATGAACAAGATACGGCACGGTGAAAAGGGAAGCACATACAGCGCGCTTCTTATTATCGGGTTGGTTGCTACTCTTTCTCTTGGCATTCTCCTGCGCCCGCAGCACAGTGCCATGCAAATGGTACTCAACGGCATTATCATTCCAACAGAAGCAGCACTCATGGGGCTGTTAACCATTTCGCTCCTTTACGCAGCCATTCGACTCCTTCGCCGCCGCGCAGATATGATGGGCATCGTCTTTTTGGTAACAGCCTCCCTGCTTTTCCTCGGTTCAGCCACCCTGCCATTCGGTGATATTCCAGTGATCGGCACATTGATCCGCCCCTGGGTCAGCCAGATCCTTGCACTTGGCGGCGCACGTGGAATATTAATTGGCGTGGCACTCGGAACGCTAACCACAGCCTTACGCGTCTTATTCGGTATCGATAGACCTTACGGAGGACAATAATGGCAGACCCCATTAAATGTCCAGTTTGCGGCGAGAATAACCCTGCCGATCAGGAATTCTGCAAAAATTGCCAATCTCGCCTCCAAGCTGCCAAAGGCACAGATTCATTGATCAAGCCTGGGCAGGCCCCCACAAAAAAAACTACTGCCGAACTTGAACCCATTCTGCCTCAATGGCTAAGAGAAGCCAGAGACTCTGCCCGTACTACCGACCCACAGGAAGTAACACAGGTTTCACAAAAGCCCGAACATAAACAACCTGCTGACTCATCAGAAGATTTTCTTGCCGGGCTAACCTCCCAGTCAGGCGATGATGACGAAGACGATACACCCGATTGGCTTGCCAACATCACAGGTGCAGCGCCCAAACCGAAAAAAAGCACCCCTGAATCTTCCGGGGCACGCAGGGTTGAATTAGGCGGCATCGGAGACTTCGCGCAAGAAGAATCACCCGCAGATAATTCTGAAACTCCCTCCTGGCTGGCTGGTTTAACACCGACCGAATCACAAACAGATGAAAAAGACGAACTGACTGATTGGTTCCGCAATGCAGATGATTCCAACCCAATAGAAACGCCGAAAGAGCCAGTTTCATTTGACGACACATTCTCAAGCGCTTCTTCCATCGACGATACTCCAGACTGGCTGCGACAGATGTCTGCGGACGAAGATGCAAAAAAAGCACAGCAGTCCCCCTCCTCAACTCCAATATCCGGTCTTTTCTCTTCTGACTCATCCGATACACCAGACTGGCTTCGACAAATGGCCGCTGGGCAGGAAGATACAAACCAACAACCTGCCTCTTTTGAAATACCCGCCAACCCGGCTTCAACCAACACAGATTCTGAAGCCCCAGATTGGCTGCATCAAATAGCGTCAGATGAAACCCTGATCTCATCTGCCCCAGCTACAGACGAGACTAATGCCGCTGAAGAATTCTCGGTTGATATACCTGATTGGCTGCGCGGGGTGGAAGACAATACTCAAAGCGCCGATACTCCCAATTTAACAGAATCAGGCTCCGGGAAGCCCCGACCGCCCGCTCTTGTATCCACAGGTGAATTGCCAGCCTGGTTGAACGATCAAGCTGATACCACCCCCAAGCCCACTCAGGAGACCACTCCAAAATGGCTTAAAAAAGATGAACCTGCCTCTGTCACGGGTGAACTACCCGCTTGGTTATCATCCAGCGAAGAGACAGTTCACATACCTGAAACGCCAAAAGATAATACGCCGGCAAAAAGCGAACCCGCACAAGACGATGTTCTTGGCGATCTTCCCGACTGGCTGAAAGCCTCTGCCCCGCAATCAACTCTATTTGAAGCACCTGCAGAAGCTTCCGCAGAAGAGCCGGCCGATACATCTTTCGATACACCTGATTGGCTTAACACCTTCAAACCTGTTGAAGAATCCCAGCCATCCGAAAAAGAATCCTCGCTTGAAATTCCATCTTCATTTAATGAGGATGAACAAGCTGGCAAAAGCACAGACAATCTTTTTGCAGCAATGCCAGACTGGCTATCCAATGCAATGGAGCTTCCAGATACGCCAACGCCGATCACCAATACAGATGCCATTGCCCCCGGTGAACTGCCTTCGTGGGTACAAGCCATGCGCCCAGTGGATGCGGCTCCTTCATCGCTTTCATCATCTCTGGCCTTTTCAAGCGACAAAACCCTCGAATCTCGCGGCGCACTCGCGGGCTTGCAAGGTGTTTTGCCCTCGGTGCCAGGCTTTACGCCCACCAGCAAACCCAAAGCATATTCAATTCGGCTGCGCGCCAGCGAAGAACAACAATCTCAGGCTGCATTGTTGGAGCAAATATTAGCTGCTGAAACCGCTCCGGTCCCCATTGCATCATTCTCGGCATTACAGACTTCGCGCGGCCTGCGTTGGTTCCTCACCATCATGATTTTTATGGTGGTCATCACAGGATTGGTTTTGGGAACTCCCATCTTCTCCATGCCGTTGGGCGTTCCGCGTGAAATTGGCCGCACTGTAGAAATTTCACACTCTCTTCCGCAAGGCGCACCTGTGCTAGTGGCTTTTGATTTTGAAGCTGCACGAGTAGGCGAAATGGAAGCTGCCGCAGCGCCGTTCTTTGACCAGATGATTTTCTACAGCCACCCCAATTTGACGTTTATCTCCTCGAACGAAACCGGTTCGCTGCTGGTAGAGCGCTTCATATCTGGACCTTTAGCTGATCATTACAAAAATAGCGGATTCACCTACCTGAATCTTGGCTACCTCCCCGGTGGACAGTTGGGCATTCGTGCCTTTGCACAAAACCCGCGCAGCACAACCCCATTGGACATCTCCCTCCAACCAGCATGGACATCCACACCCAATGAACTCAATTCACTTCCACAGTTATACATGGCAATGGTTCTCGTTACAGATAGTGCCGATGCCGCCCGTGTCTGGATCGAACAAACCGAAAATGCACGCGGCAGTATGCCTGTGATCGTTATTTCCAGCGCACAAGCCGCGCCAATGATCCAGCCTTATTTTGAGTCACAACAAATCCGCGGCATGGTAGCAGGCTTATATGGCGGCGCCGTATTCGAGCAAAGTAACTCCGGCTCGATCAAAAATGCAAGAAACTACTGGGATGCCTACAGCCTCGGTATGCTGCTTGCGATGTCTCTGGTGTTAGGCGGCGGCTTGTGGAATTTAGTTCTGGGTCTGCGAGACCGCACTTCAGCAAGGGAGGCAAAATAGGATGATCATTTCCCTTGACCTGATCACCGGCGCCATTAGCCTGATATTCACCCTGCTTATATTCAGCTACCTGCTCGGAGATAATCCCCTCTTCCGAATTGCGACTTACCTTTTTATCGGAGTTTCTGCGGGGTATGTTGCAGCCATTGCCATCTGGCAGGTGCTTATCCCCCGGCTTGCCTACCCCATTCTATTTGGTTCCATGAATGAAAAGATATTGGCGGCCATTCCATTGCTTGGCGGGCTGTTCATTATTCTGAAAGTGTCTTCACGCATGGCAGGTGTAGCCCGCATGACCATGGCATACCTGGTTGGCGCGGGCGCAGCAGTGACGATCGTTGGTGCAGTTGTCGGCACACTCATTCCGCAAGCCATGGCATCCATCAACGCATTTGATCTGAATACCGCAGTAGCAGCAGGGATCAGCAAAGGCGAAGCCCTCGGCAATGGGTTGGTCATTCTCATTGGCGCCGTATTGACCATCACCTATTTCCACTTTGGTGCGAAGCCCAAAGCAGATGGTTCCATGCGCAGAATGGGGTTGATCGAAATCCTTGCATGGCTGGGGCGCATCTTTATTGGCATTACACTTGGCGCGATCTTTGCAGGTGTATATGCCTCAGCGCTAACCGCTTTGATCGAACGAATCGCATCCATCATTAACTTCATTTCCACTCTTCTTGGGAGCATTTAACAATCATGCCATCCTCACTGGTAGACGGTAACTCCCTGCTTGCAATAGATATCGGCGCGGCGAATACACGCGCTGTACTTTTTGACGTGATCGAAGGCGAATATCGTTTTGTGGCGGCAGGCAATGCGCCAACCACGGCAGAAGCGCCTTTCAAGGATGTGGCTGAAGGCGCACGTGACGCCATCATCAACTTGCAAAAGATTCTGGGCAGAAACCTGCTTGATGCATCTCGCGGACTCATCACCCCCAGCCAGTCCAACGGCACTGGCGTAGATGCATTGGTTGTTACCCTGTCTGCCGGCTCCGCCATCAAGACCGTCATCGTCGGGCTGCTCAAAGACGTCTCTGTAGAAAGCGCCCGCAGACTGACAGAATCCACCTATACCCGCATCGTAGATACCATCGGCTTAAACGACCTGCGCAAGCCCGACCAGCAGATCGACAGCCTGTTGCGCCTGCGGCCAGACCTTGTCGTCATCACTGGCGGCACCGACGGCGGCGCATCTCTCTCCATTCAAAAATTACTCGAACCCATAGGCCTTGCCAGTTTTCTCATGCCCGAAGAAAAGCGGCCCGCTGTTCTCTTCGCAGGCAATGAAAAAATGGAAGAGGAAGTCAAAACCCTTGTTGGCTCCCTTGCCACCTCCCTGCATTTCAGTCCAAATGTTCGCCCATCCCTTGAAACAGAAGATATTGACCCCGCTGAACGTGAACTCGCACGCATGATGATCAACATCCGCAAACGCCAGATCAAAGGCGTAGACCTCATGGATCTGTGGTCTGGCGGGCATATCCTTCCCACTGCCTATGCCACAGGGCGCATGGTGCGTTTCCTAGCAAAAGTATACGGCGGAAAAAAAGGCATCCTCAGCGTGGACCTCGGCGCGTCTGCTGCGGTCATAGCCGCTGGATTCAATGGCAAATCCACTTTGAAAGTTTTGCCCCAATTTGGCCTAGGTGAAAACCTGCCAGGCCTGCTGAACCACACCTCGCTTGAAGATATATTGCGCTGGTCTTCGCTGGATATTTCCACAGGCGTATTGCGCGATTATCTTTATCAAAAATCTCTCTACCCATCCACCATCGCTGCCACCCGTGAAGACCTTGCCATGGCGCAGGCAGTTGCAAGACAGGCGCTCTACCTTGCAATGCAATCTGCCCGCCGTGATTTCCCTCAAAACATCGCATCCATCAAACCAAACCTGACTCCGCTCTTCGAGCCGATCATTGCAGGAGGCGGAGCATTAAGCGACGCTTCGCGCCCCGGCCATGGGCTGCTCCTGCTTCTTGACTCGATCCAGCCTGTGGGTGTAACCACCATCATCATCGATCAAAATAACCTGCTTCCCCTTTTGGGCGCGGCAGCTTCACAAAACAACATCCTGCCTGTGCAGGTACTTGAATCTGGCGCGTTCCTCAGTGTTGGGACGGTTATTTCGCCAGTGGTTTCCGCCAGTTATGGAACCCCAATCCTAAAAGCAAAACTGACATACGAGAATGGAGCCGAAGCACGAGTTGAATTGAAGTACGGCACCATTGAAACCCTGCCTCTGGCAAACGGCGAAACGGGCACTCTCACTGTTCAAGGGCTGCGCGGAGCAGATGTCGGCTTTGGATCAGGCCGCAGTGGAACCTTCCCAGTTAGCGGCGGGGCATTAGGCGTTGTCTTCGATGGGCGCGGACGTCCGCTGGAACTTCCATCCGATGCAGTGCGCCGCCGTGAATTAATCAAAAAATGGAATTGGACCCTCGGAGGCGAGTAAAAGATGCAGGCGCCTGTTAACCACATTATCGGACTTACCTCTATCGTACGGGAACGGCTTTTACCTGTTTCTGGAAATGTGCTTGCGCGCATTGGACAAAAAGTTACCCCAATGGATGTGATCGCTGAAACGCGCTGGGCGCGAGAGCATGTACTTTTGGATGTTGCCCGCTTACTGCGTGTGTCACCCAATGCTGCCGACCGCCTCGTAAAGTGTAAAGTGGACGAGCGGATCGCTGCCAGTACGGAGATCGCCGTGTGCAAGGGACTCTTCCCACGCTCAGTCCGCACGCCGCGTGATGGGCGGGTGGTTGCTGTGGGTGGAGGGCAGGTATTAATGGAAGTTGGCGAGGCAAAACTGGAGCTTCGCGCCGGCATCCCTGGAACAGTGATCGAAATTATTGCCAATCGCGGCGCGGTTATTCAGACTGCTGGCGCGTTGGTGCAAGGCGTATGGGGCAATGGGCGAATTGATTCTGGCTTGTTGGTCAACATTTCTGAAACGCCAGACAGTGTTCTTTCTCCAGGAAAGCTGGATATCAGCCTGCGCGGCTCGATCATTCTGGCTGGCATTGTAAAAGATGCAGAGACTCTGGATGCCGCAGCGGAACTGCCTGTGCGTGGATTGATCCTATCCAGCATCTTCCCATCTCTGCTCCAAAAAGCGCGAGAGATGCGTTATCCCATCATGGTGACCGATGGCTTTGGCTCCATGCCCATGAATTCGACTGCTTACAAATTACTTAGCACGAACATAAAACGTGAAGTCACCGTTAATGCAGAAACGTTTGACCGGTATAGCGGCGCAAGGCCCGAAGTGATTATCCCATTACCGGTTTCATCAGATCCGCCCATTCCACGTGAAGTGGAAGCCTTTGCAGCAGGCCTGCAAGTACGCATGCGCCGCCCACCCTTTATGGGAATGATCGGTTCGATCGTCTCTATCAAACCGGGATTAAGCGTTTTGCCAAGTGGTTTACGCGCCCCAGCAGCAGAAGTGAAGCTGGAAAATAACGAAACAGTTGTTGCGCCTCTTGTAAACCTTGAAGTTGTGGGATAATTGCGAATAAATTTGAATTTGTTGTATAAAAGACCATATTTAATTTTGTAGTGGCAAAAATAATCAGGAGAGTGTTACATGTCTTTCGATGAATCCAATTTTGATGACGGCGAAGAAGAAGCTGCGCTGCCCGAAGAATCAAATAACAATCGTACTTTTCTTATTGCAGTCGGTATTCTGGGCGGGATCATATTAATTTCGCTGGCCTGTCTTGTGGGCGTCTACTTATTTGGTTCACGAGGAACTACCGCAACCCAACAAACGGAAGCCACGCTTGCTGCCGCAACAACAGATGCCGCTAACAAACAGTTCATCGATTCTGCGTTGACATCCACTTTTGAGGCATCCATTTTGCCCACCACAACATCCACCCCAGAGCCAACAAATACTTCTGTGGTCAATGTTCCAACAGCCACATCCACCCCAGACCCCGCCTCTGCAGGTGCGTTAGCGGTAGGTACCCCAGCTGCCGCAACGGCCACAGTAGGCGCTGCGTTGACATTGGCCGCCGCCGCGCAACTTACGGTTGTCCCCACTACCACAGCTCTGCCAAACACCGGCTTTATCGATGATATGGGCGTACCGGGGTTGGTTGTGATGGCGCTTGCATTTATGATCGTGATCCTGCTCGCTCGCAGGTTGCGAACTTCACCAAGCTTTAGCAGATAAATATTCTATGCACAAAAAAAGCTGGACGGCGAAATCGCCGTCCAGCTTTTTTACTTAATTACACAAGTTATTGAAAGCTACACTACACTTTCAGCCACCAGTTTTCCATATTCCAACAACGACTTGACCATAGCCTGCGAGCGTCCTTCTGCATACACACGCAGAACAGGCTCTGTACCCGAAGGGCGAATCAATAACCATGAGTCATCGGCCATAATATATTTCACGCCGTCACGCTGGCTGATCTCTTCCACTTTTTGTCCGCCAATTTCGGCGGGCGCTTTTTTCGTGAGGAACTCGGTCATTTCAGCCTTGGCAACGGGGCGGCTAAGGCGCAAATCTACACGTTCGTACAGAGCAGGGCCAACATCGGCGAGCAGTTCATCCACCATTTCAGTGAGTGACTTTTTCGATGCCGCCACCATTTCCACCAACAGCAAGCCCATAATGGGGCCGTCACCTTCAGGGATATGCCCCTTGAATGAAATGCCGCCTGATTCTTCACCGCCGATCAACACATCTTCTTTCATCATGTGATCTGCAATGTGATTAAAGCCTACGGGGGTTTCATACAATTTCAAGCCATAACGTTTTGCAAGACGGTCGATCATACGGGTTGTGGATACAGTCCGCACTACGGCTCCGCTCATGCCGCGTTTTTCCACTAGATATTTGAGCGAGAGCGCCATGATCTTATGCGGGTCAACAAAGGTGCCGCGTTCATCCATTGCGCCAATGCGGTCCGCATCACCATCTGTGACCACACCGAAATTCCCTACGCCAGAGCTAACCGCACTCGCAAGCGGGCCAAGATACTTGGCAATGGGTTCAGGGTGTACGCCGCCAAAGCCGGGATTCATTTCACCGCGAATTTCAGCGATCTCACAGCCAGTGCCTTGTAAAAAGGATTTGATCACGCCGCGACCAGAACCATACATGGCGTCCACCACGAAGCGCTGCGGGTTGTCGGCAATAATATCGGTGTTGATCAACGTTCGCAGATGGTCAAAATAAGCGGGCAATGGATTGAATTTCTGGATCAAGCCAGCATCGCGCGCCTTTTTGAAATCCATCAAGTTGGGGCCGCGCGCCTGTTCTTCATTATCGTTGATATACACTTCCACACGACGGCATTGTTCGGGCAAAGCTGAACCACCAAATGCGCCCTTCAATTTCACGCCGTTGTAGCGTGGGGCATTGTGCGAAGCCGTGATCATCACCCCGGCAATAGCATCATTGTGTTTTACAGCAAATGAGATGGCAGGCGTGGGAGAATCAGATTGAGCCAGCAACACAGTGAAACCGTTCGCAGCAAGTACACGCGCCACCTCTCCAGCAAAACGGTCGGAGAGAAAACGTGTATCGTAGCCAATAACGATCTTGTTCGAGCTCGCTTTGGAGGGCTTATTCTCTGTAGAAACATCCCAATGATCGGATGCCACAGCGTCCGCAATGGCTTGTGAGACCATGCGTAAATTATCAAACGTAAAGCTGTCTGAGATGACAGCGCGCCAGCCGTCCGTGCCGAAATGAATGGGCATGTATTTTCCTCTTTTTGAAATGAGATTAAAGCGAAATGCGGATAGCACATCCGCATTTCAGGATTACCAGGATTATGGAGAAGGCGTAACACCAAATGTCGGGGTAGCAGATGCCTCAAAATTTGGAGCAGGTGTTGCATACGCCACAACTGATTCCAAAAGCCAACCCTCTATACGATTCCCATTGACCGTAACAAAAACATGCACCCATGTAACCGTATCGATTTCCTGAAAATCTGAATAGGTCTCCACGATGGTGCCATTGAGCAGAGTCATTATATATTTTCCGCCAGGGCTTTGCCTTAAGTTCGCGCCGCCGCCTTCATTGGCTGCTATTCTGGCGTATGTTGGCGTAGTTGGTACGGTAAGTGTAATGGTCGGTGTCGCTGTAACAGGCAAAGTTACAGAAATAGTCACTGGGACAGGGCTTGGAGTCTCTTTCGTTTCTGTCACTGTGATGGTTCCGTCTGGCGTGGTGGAACTTGTCGGGGTACGCGGAGCGGAAGTGTTCGCAGGGCGAATCGTATTCGTCGCTGTTGGAATCAGGCTCGGGGTTAAAGTAGGAAGCGCAGTTGGCTGCGTCACAGGTGTGGATGTGGCAACCACAGTCGCCGCTTCTTTCGTCGGGATGCCTGATCCCGTTACAACAAACAGGATCCCAGCGAAAAGCAGCAATGTCACCCCGCTGAAAATGATCCCACCCATAGAGGGGCGAAGTCTTAAAGCATAAAGGGTAATAAGGCCCAACACGCTTGCAATTGCAAAATGCGTCAGGAAAACCAGCATCCCTTGCGGCCAAACTCCCACCAGCCCATACCCAAGACCAAGTCCGCTTGCACTGATCGGCAGATAAAAAGCATACGCGATGAGCACACTTGGAAGGAATGGCTTGCTTTCAGAACGCACGAAGGATGCGACCAATGTAACCGCGCCAATGGCAAGCACGACCAATGCGGGAATCCATAACCGTGAATGAACAAATGCATTGGTAAGTGTAAGTGGAGGAAAAAGCCGCGCCGCGAAACCCGTTAGCAGACCGCCCCCAAAAACCAGAGCGCCGCTAATGAGCAATGCCATAACCGTTTCAAAAAGAAAACGCGGCGAACCTGTGAGAATAGCAAGCAGGAAGCCCACCCAGGGAGTCATCAACGGAGCGACAAGGATACCCAACAACAGCACAGTTTGAGAATCAAGCAAAAAGCCAAGGCCAAGGATCGCGCCGCATACAAGCGAGAAGATAAATAATTCAAAGGATGGATATGCGCGGCGGGAAAGATCTGAGATGAGAGTCGCCTGCCCTTCTGCATCCCTTGGGATGGAGGAACGGCGCGTGGCTCGTCTGCGGCGAACAGGTTGCGCGGGCGCGTCCTCTGCACGCGGGCGAGATGGCGGATCCGTTGGGATGATTGGGTCTTCTACCTGTGACATGTTTTCAATTATACAGGATAGAAAGGGCGGATGTTGGTTTTAAAATGAATTGAATACCATAGCACAGAGAAAAGAAAGAATCTCAGGCATAAAATATGATAGAGTCTACCTAAGGAAAAAACGCCATGATTAATGAACCACGCACATTTCGTCATTCTCCTTTTCAAGTTGTAATTTTGATCATTGTCTTTGCCGCTCTTACGGTGGGGATGCTTATTTCATGGGATGGCGCAGAGTATGCCTCTGTCCTTCCAATTGCAGCTTTCTTTGCATTGGTATTTCTCTTTTCGCTATATTCATTAACCGTAAAAACAACGATCTCCGATACTGAAATTTCCACGCAGAGCCTTTTAGGCACGCGCACATTGAACTGGTCTGAGATCAACAGTGTTTCAGGCTGGGGGAATGCCATCAAACTGCATAACATGGACGGCGATGTAACCGTTGCGCCAAGCTCGCAATTGAGAGGATATGAGGAAGTCGTTGAGTTCATCGGCGCCAAACGCCCTGACCTGTTCGCCCCGCAGGATTACAGCGAAATGTCCAGAAGCTGGTACGGATATGTTCTGCTGAGCATTATTGCCCTATTCGTTGTCGGAACAGGGCTTTTCCTTTTGACCCAAGCCGGCACAACTGGCATGGTGATCTTCATCTTCTTTCTCATCCTCGCACTTTTCATTGCCTATGTAACCTTCTCCATGCCAAAGTCCTTGAACCTTGAAGGAGATACGTTATTCATTAAATATTTCTTCAGCGAAAAATCGATTCGAGCGCATGAGATCGCGGGCATACACTTTAACTACAGGCAAACACGAAACGGAAAAAACTATTTTATTGGGATAGACCTGACCAACAAACGCTACGCCCGCATTTCAGGAATCGGCCCGAACCTGCCGGTTGTTTTCCTTGTACTCAGAAACTGGCACAAAAAACACACCACAATTGGTCTGACAACTCAACGAAATTAATACACGCCTTTAATTTTATGTTAACCGCCACCCTGCTATAATATCTTTGCACGTAACGCCAATTTAATGTCAGGCTGCGGGCAGGTCTGGCACGCGAAACGTGACATCCCTTTTACAGGCGGTACTCCATCATGCTCAACTACTTTTTCCACTAAAATATTCCCTTGCAACGTGTTCCGCGCAATTCGCGCGGCGCAACCTTCTTTCGTCTTTCCTCTTTGTTTACCCATCCGTGTCACTTGATACCTGACACTTTTACACTTGAAACTTAACATATGACTCAACATCGAATTACAGACGACCTTGAAGCTCTTCTAAGCGTTCTCCCATCCAACATCCGTCATGCGGTGGATAAGGCCAACAACAGCGATAAATTGATTGAGATCGTCATTGACCTTGGCCGTCAACCCGCTGCACGATTCGTTGAAGGCGAGATCACGCTCTCTGAAAAAGAGATCACCCGTTCCGAGATCGACCACATCACCGAACGCATCGGCGACTTTGACGCCGACAACCGCGCAGGCATGGAGCGCACGCTCCACCGCATCTCCGCCATTCGCAACAGGCGCGGAGCCATTGTAGGGCTCACCTGCCGCGTGGGCCGCGCCGTCTACGGCACCGTAGACATCATTCAAGACATCATCGAATCAGGCAAGTCTGTGCTCATTCTCGGCCGCCCCGGCGTGGGCAAGACCACCCTGCTGCGCGAAGCCGCACGCATCCTTGCTGAAAACAAACGTGTTGTCATCGTCGATACCTCCAACGAAATTGGCGGTGACGGTGATGTGCCGCACCCCGCTGTGGGCAGAGCGCGCCGTATGCAAGTCCGCGAGCCCATGCAGCAGCATGAAGTGATGATCGAAGCCGTGGAGAATCACAACCCCGAAGTCATCGTCATCGACGAGATCGGGCGCGAACTCGAAGCCCTCGCCGCACGCACCATCGCAGAACGCGGCGTGCAGCTCATCGGCACGGCACACGGCCAAACCCTCGAAAACCTTTTACTCAACCCCACGCTGAGCGACCTCGTCGGCGGCATCGAAGCGGTTACACTGTCAGACGAGGAAGCCCGTCGGCGCGGCACCCAGAAAACAGTTTTAGAAAGACGCGCACCGCCCACCTTCGACGTGCTGATCGAGATCCAAAATCGCGAACGGTTTGCAGTCCATCTCGATATCATGTCGGCCGTGGATTCGCTCCTACGTGATGCGCCAATGATGCCCGAAATCCGCACATATGATGAAGCGGGGCAGGTGCAGATCGAGAAGCCTGCGCCGCCCAAAGTCAGCACCAAGGTGGATTCAAAAACGCCTCGCTCTCGGCGGACGCCTGTTCCGGCTTCCGAAGAACATTCGCCACGCTCTGAGCCTTTGCCCCCGCCCGTGATCGTGGCTCCAACCATCGGCACAAAATTGCAAACTGTGCGCGTGTTCGCGTACGGCGTGGCTCGCAACAGATTACAGCAAGCCGCCAAGAGACTTGGCGTACCCGCCGTGGTCGTGACCGATGTGGAGGAAGCCAACGTGTTGGTAACCCTGCGGACGTACTACCGCAACCGCGAGCAAACCGTCATCGAAGCCGAACAGCGCGGTATGCCGATTTATGTACTGCGTGCAAATACCGTGGCGCAAGTGGAGCAATTCCTCGGCGACTTGTACAACCTCTCTGACCAAATTCATCCGCGTGATGTGCTGGATGATGTCCGCAGCGAAACTCAGCAAGCCATCACCGCCGTTCTGAACGGTGAGCGCTGGGTAGACCTGCCCCCGGGTTCCTCCCTCGTGCGCAGACTCCAACACGAGATGGCGCGCAATGCTGAGTTGGTTTCTCACTCGTACGGCAAAGAACCGCGAAGGCATGTGAGGATATTTAGGGAATAGACAATAGTGCATAGATAAAAATAGAATAGGGAGTAGTTGCGTTTGCAACTACTCCCTATTCTATTAAAACTTACAACCGTTTGTTTGTTACGAATGGCTTGTTTCACCAAGCGTGATACTTAAAGTTATATCTTTACCATCGCGGATGACTCCTAACGAAACTGTGTCACCGGGTTTGTAGGCGTAAAGCGTGTTCAAGTAGCCGTGAGACTCATCCATTTTGACATCGTTCAAGCTGACGATGATATCGCCTTCCTGAAGACCT
>CAZHOX010000031.1:23549-25463 GCA_964534345.1 uncultured Anaerolinea sp. | reverse complement strand
CTCGGCCGTTTGATCTATCTCTACGACGATAATCACATTTCAATTGACGGTTCCACCGACCTTGCCTTCACCGAAGACCGCGCCGCTCGCTTCAGCTCGTATGGCTGGCATGTCTTGCGGGTAGAAGATGGCAATGATGTAGAAGCAATTGACAAAGCAATTCAGCAAGCGAAGCTGGACCCGCGTCCGTCCATTATTATGTGCCGCACCACTATTGGATTTGGCGCGCCGAACCGACAGGGTACATCCAAGGCACACGGTGAACCTTTGGGTGATGAAGAACTCAACGCCGCAAAAGATAATTTGGACTGGCCGAAGGAACCGCGCTTCTTCATCCCTGACGATGTGCTGGCGTTCTACCGCAAAGCCGTGGATAAGGGCCGCGAGCTTGAATATGACTGGAAGATGAAGTTCGAAGCGTATTCTCGTTTGTACCCTGCACTTGGCTCCGAATTGCAGCGCCGTTTGAGAGGTGAACTTCCCGAAGGTTGGGAATCTGCTTTGCCAACCTTCCCGGTGGATGCGAAGGGCATGGCTACTCGTGCGGCATCTGGCAAGGTGATTAATGCCTTGGCTGCAAAAATTCCTGAACTCATCGGTGGCTCTGCGGATTTGGCTCCTTCGAACAATACAAAAATTGATGGAAGCCCCGCCTTCCAAAAAGATTCCTACGCTGGGCGTAACTTCCATTTTGGTGTGCGTGAACATGCAATGGGTTCTGTGTTGAATGGCATGGCAGTCTTTGGCGGCGTGATTCCCTACGGCGCGACCTTCCTCGTCTTTGCAGATTACATGCGCGCGGCTGTTCGGTTGGCAGCTTTGTCACATTACCCATCCATTTTCATTTTCACACATGACAGTATCGGTCTCGGTGAAGATGGCCCCACGCATCAGCCAGTGGAACATTTGACATCGCTGCGCTTGATCCCGAATCTCGTCGTCATCCGTCCTGCGGATGCAAATGAAACTGCCGCCGCGTGGAAAGTTGCCATCGAACGCCGAAATGGTCCCACTGTGCTGGCATTGACCCGCCAGAACCTGCCGACTTTGGAATCATCCGCGCAGGTGGAGAAAGGCGCGTATGTGCTGAAAGACTTTGGTACACCAGAAATGATCCTGATGGCTTCGGGGTCAGAAGTGAGTCTCATCCTTGAAGCCGCGCAAAAACTTGCGGACGAAGGGAAGGGCGTGCGCGTGGTTTCCTTCCCAAGCTGGGAACTGTTCGAGAAACAGGATGAAGCCTATCGTGAGTCTGTGTTGCCGAAAAGTATCCAGAAGAGACTCGCTGTCGAAGCAGGAGCAGGTTTGGGCTGGGAAAGATACGCATCTTCTTCCATCAGTATCAACCGATATGGCGCATCCGCTCCAGCGAAGATCATCTTTGAAAAACTTGGATTTACAGTTGAGAATGTAGTTGCGAAAGCAAAGGAACTTTAATTAGAAACCCCTAAAGGTCTCTAAGGCCTTTAGGGGTTGTTTATGGAGTGAAATGAAAATTGCAGTTGGTTGTGACCATGGCGGCTTCCCGCTCAAAGATGTGGTGATCGAAGCCGTGCGGGCCGCGGGACATGAAGTGATCGATGTTGGCACGTTCAGCGCAGATGCGGTGGACTTTCCTGATTTTGTAAAAAAAGTTGGTGAGAAGATTCAAGCAGGCGAAGCCGAGCGCGGAGTTTTGATCTGTGGTTCAGGCATTGGTGCGGCGATCGCGGCAAACAAAATGAAAGGCATTTATGCTTCGATATGCCATGACACTTATTCAGCGGCACAAGGCGTTCAACACGACGCGATGAATGTGTTGTGCATGGGGGGGCGCGTGATTGGGCCTGAGTTGGTGAAAGTAATTGTCCCGGCATTTTTGGGCGCGCAATATCTTGGCGTGAATAAAGATGGTGAACGGTTTGCAAGAAGAGT
>CAZHOX010000031.1:20963-23449 GCA_964534345.1 uncultured Anaerolinea sp. | reverse complement strand
GGCCAATCCCTCTGGTATGACAACATTCAGAGAAAACTTCTCGAAACGGGCGAACTCAAAGCCATGATCGAGCGCGGCGATATTCGCGGCGTCACATCCAACCCAACTATCTTTCAGAATGCGATCGCAAAGACGAATGATTATGATTCCGCATTGATCCCGCTTGCATGGGCAGGTTGGGATGCAGAGAAGATTTTCTGGCAGCTTGCCATTGAAGATATTCAACAGGCTTGCGATCTTTTCCGTCCGCTCTATGATGAGACCAAAGGCGGCGATGGATACGTGAGTCTCGAAGTCAGCCCGTATCTTGCGAATGACACGGAAGGCACAACCAAACAAGCCAAAGAACTTTGGGATCGTGTGAACCGCCCCAACCTGATGGTGAAAATCCCTGCCACCAAAGAGGGCATTCCCGCCATTCGCGCGAGCATTGCTGCAGGCATCAATGTCAACGTCACGCTCATTTTTGCGCTTGACCGTTACGCTGCTGTTATGGATGCGTACCTCGCCGGGCTTGAAGACCGCGTTGCCGAAAACCTGCCTATTCAACAGATCGCTTCGGTTGCATCATTTTTCGTCTCACGCGTTGACTCGAAAATTGACCCGCGCCTTCCCGCTGATTCGCCGCTGCAAGGCAAAGCCGCCATTGCAAATGCAAAATTCGCCTACGATGCCTTTGAATCCATTTTCACGTCGCCGCGTTTTGCAACGCTCAAGGCTCGCTTCCGCGCCCGCGCCCAACGCCCGCTGTGGGCTTCCACTGGCACGAAGAATCCGAAATATCCCGACACACTTTACGTCGATACCCTCATCGGCCCCGACACCGTCAACACCGTTCCGCCTGCCACGCTCGATGCCTTCCGCGACCACGGCACCGCGAAAATGACAGTCACGCAAGGCTTGGAAGAATCGCAAGCTCACTTTGCCGAACTCAAAGCGCTTGGCATTTCGATGAGCACCGTCACAAAAGAATTGGAAGACGAAGGCGTAAAAGCATTTGCGGATGCGTTCAAGACTCTTCTGGATGCGATTGAAGATAGAAGGACAAAAGCCCTCGCTTCAATCTCCCCGTTAGCTGATTCTGTGGCCGAGCGTTTGTCTCAGTTGGAGCTTGATTCCGTCCCCGCCCGCATCTGGCAGCACGACCCCACCCTGTGGACAACTGACCCCGCTGGACAAGCCGAAGTCAAAATTCGCCTCGGCTGGTTAGACTCGGTGAACGATGCCCGCAAACGACTCGAGGGATACACATCTTTTGCCAAGCAAGTCCACGACGAAGGCATTGACCGTGTCCTCGTCATCGGCATGGGCGGCTCGTCTTTGACGGCTGAAGTATTAAGCTCCTTGCTTGCTGCTGCAAAGATCGAAGCGAAACTTTCTCTTGCCATTCTTGACTCAACTGACCATCAGCAGGTGAAACTTGCCTTTGAAAATTATCCGCCAGAAAAATCTTTGTATATTGTTGCCAGTAAATCAGGCGGCACTGCAGAGTTGATGGCCGCCTTCGACTACGTCTGGAAATTAAGCAATGGCAACGGTTCACGCTTCATCGCCATTACGGATGAAGGTACATCGCTGGTTACTCTTGCAAAAGAACGCGGTTTCCGAAAAGTATTCAACCCCGACCCCAATGTGGGTGGCCGCTTCTCAGCATTGACCGATTTTGGTCTCGTCCCTGCTGCCCTTATGGGCATGGATATTGAAAAGTTGCTTACCTCTGCGGAGAAAATTATCAGCGTCTCTAAATCTACATACAGCCCTGGCTTTGCGTTGGGCGCTCTACTGGGAGAGTCTGCCCTCGCAGGCAGAGACAAGCTCACGGTTTTGGCTGATGCGCCCGTATCCGCTTTGGCGGGGTGGGTGGAGCAGGTCATTGCTGAATCCAGTGGCAAGAATCAAAAAGGAATCCTTCCTGTGGCGCTCGAACCTTTGGGTGCGCCAGAGATCTATGGGAATGATCGTCTGTTCGTGTATTTGCGGAACAATGGCGAGTTGGATGCGAGTGTTGCCGCGTTGAAAAATGCTGGCTTCCCCGTAGTCGAATTACCAGTGACTAACCCATACGATGCCGGCACAGAATTTTTCCGCTGGGAGATCGCAGTTTCGGTGGCTTGCCATATTTTGGGAATCAACACCTTCGACCAGCCTGACGTACAGGATAGCAAGTTGCGCACCATTGCCAAGATCAAAGATTATCAGTCTACAGGCAAATTGGCTGAGATCGATCTTGTGGATGTAAAAGATGCAAAGGCTGCGTTGCAGAAGTTCCTTGCCGAGGCAAAGGCTGGAAATTTTGTGACCATCAATGCCTATCTGCCGCGCAACAACGAAATGATTGATGTGATTCAAAAGTTGCGTGTTGCTCTCCGCGAAAAGACGGGTTGCCCTGTCTCGGCTGGTTTTGGTCCGCGCTTCCAGCATTCCACGGGACAATTCCACAAAGGCGGCCCGAACAAGGGATTCTTCATTCAGGTGGTGTACGATGC
>CAZHOX010000031.1:0-20863 GCA_964534345.1 uncultured Anaerolinea sp. | reverse complement strand
AATTCCACAAAGGCGGCCCGAACAAGGGATTCTTCATTCAGGTGGTGTACGATGCTGAGAATGATTTTGAAATTCCCACCCAAGGTTTGACCTTCGGTACCCTCATCCGCGCACAGGCATTGGGTGATTATGAAGCACTGCTTGCCGCTGGCCGCAAAGCGATCCGAATTCGGCTTTCAAATCCTTCTGATCTTGAAAAGTTGATCGAAGCTGTGTAGTAAACAAACCAAGACATCGGAAGTCTTCAAGACTTCCGATGTCTATTTTTTAGAGGTGTCACATGATTAATCTTGCAGCTGGAAAATGTGTTGCTTGCCGTGGCGGCGAACCGACCTTGACCGAAGCCGAGATCGCCGACCTTCATCCGCATGTGCCTGCGTGGCAGATCAAAGAAGTGGATGGGGTCAAGCGCATTGAGCGTATCTTCAAACTGAAGAACTTCATCGAGGCTGTGGCGTTTACCAACAAGATCGCAATGATCTCTGAAAAGGAAGATCATCATCCGCTCATCATCACCGAGTGGGGGAGAGTCACTGTGCAATGGTGGTCTCACAAGATCAAAGGGCTCCATAAGAACGATTTTATTATGGCTGCAAAGACGGATGAGTTGTTTGGGTGATCAATAAAAAGTCTTCAAAATCTATTTGAGGACTTTTTCAAAGCACACGCTGTTTTCCACTTCAGCATATTGCCCATAGTTGGGGATTAAGGTGTACCCGTTCTTTTGGTAAAGGTGGATGGCTTCTGGCTGTTTTTTGCCAGTTTCCAAAATGCACTTTTCGTAGGACATTTCAGTCGCCCATGTTTCCAACTCTGTCAGCACTTTGGAGGCCACGCCCTTGCCTCTGTTTTCGGGTGGCGTATACATTCGCTTGACCTCCATGATGCCTGGCGCATATTCTTTTATTGCACCGCAGCCTGTTGGCTTGCCGTTTTCGTATGCAACCACCACATGTTTGATCTTGTCTATTTTGTTGAACTGAGCATAAAAAGAATGTTCCTTTCCATCCCTTTCTGCTAAATCTGCATCAAGGTGTTTTACCAGTTCAATAAAATCCTGATTGCCTGAGTCGGTTCGTAGTATTTCGATCATTTGATAAGCTCCTGTTTTTACCAGAGAGGAACTAGGGTAAACAAAGATGTTTTACGATCTCTGTTCATCTTTGTTCATCATGGTGGTTTCCGTATAAGTCCTAATTTATAAACCCGCTCGTCTTTCTCTCAATTTCTTATCATCCAGCATTTTGAAAATTTTCAAAACAAGTGGGAAGCTTCCCAGCCAGCCAAGGAAGGCAGCTGAAATGGCATTGAACCCACGCGGAAATTCAGGCAGGGAGACAGCGGGAGAGAAGTCCACAGCACGATTATCGAGTTGGAAGGTGTATCTGCCGGTTTGCGTGATCTCTGGGTCAGCTTCGAGGTAGGCACGCAGGTCTTCACGTTCGGCGGAGGTCATCCATTGCGGCAGGTCTGAGGTGGCTTTGAAGCCGCAGACGATGGCGAGGTCTTGCAGCAGTTTCTTTTGCTCCTGCGTCATCTCATTTTCTTTTTCCACAAAATAAGCCACATCCGAGTCAATGTGCAGCAGAGGTTTTAACCACAAGCGATGTGCCACCGTGCGCACGGCATTCTTTGTCCCGGGCGTGGTTGGGTTTTGCAGCAGGTGTGCATCTCGGTACACTTCCCATTTGTGGGCTACATCTGGGCCAATGCGCATCGCGTCACACATGCCAATGGCAGGGAGGATGGGTGTGCCGCAGGTCAGGAAGAATGCGTCTTCGCCCATTGCTTCACGCATCACCCGCAGTGCTTCACGATATGCGGTTTCACGCGGCATGTCTTTGTAACGCTTGCCTTTCAGTGCGCCGCCGTACAGGAAGTCCAGCTTGAGATAGTCAAAGCCCCAGAGGCGGACCTGCTTCATGAGCGCAACCAGCCACGAGATTACGTCTGGATGCGTGGTGTCGAGTGCGTACAAATGCTCGCCCCAGTTGAATCCCGCAGAGACGAATCGTCCGCGTTCATCACGCAAAAACCAATCTGCATGTTGTTTGAAAAGCTGTGAAGATTCCACAGCGATGAGCGGTGCAAGCCATAACCCCGCACGCCTGCCCGTGGATTTTATTTTCTCGGCCAGCGTATTCATGCCCGATGGAAATTTTTTATTCGCTTCCCAATCACCAATGGAAACCTGCCAGCCGTCATCCACTTGCAGCACATCGAAAGGCAGGTCACCTAGACCATCAAAAATTTCAAAAAGAATTTTTTCATCGATTACGGTGTACAGGCTGTACCACGAGCACCAGACTCGCGGTGCGGTATTTTTGTTTAATGTTCCAAAACGATTTCCCAACTGATCGGCATATTTTTTGAAGACGACAGCTTCCGGCCCATACGCAATGAACCACTCGATCTCATCCGCCTCACTCCGCCCTGAGAGTTGATCTGCTTCGAGGAACACATACGCATCTGTAGCAAGTGCGCCAAGCAGAAGGATGTTGCCATCCTCAAATTCCACAGCGCCAACCCAGGAACTGTGCGGAATTGTCTTGCGTGCATGGACGGCATCCACTTGCAGTGGGTGAAAAATATCTGGCTTTTGGATTGGTAATGGTTTTAGATCTGTCCACGCGGCAAGCGACCATGATTGCCATCCATGCCGGTAATATTTCGCTGGCGCGGATGGCAATTCAATTTCGATGTTTTTGGATTTGGCAATGATCGGAGAATTCTTAATTTCAGTAAATTTTATGACCGACATGAAGGTTCCTCAATTTATTTCGATGGGCGATAATAATCCATCCAGGAATTATTTGCTAGTTAAATAAACCATTCCAAATCTAACAGTGGTGAAGACAAGGGATTAAAACCTTAACGCAAAGACGCAGAGGCGCACAGATTTTTGGGGATTTATCTGTGGCTAAAAATACTTTTGCACGAAGTCTATTGAACGACCTTCCGAAGGAATATGTGGCAAAAATAACAAGCTCACTTGACGATTAAAACGCCATAAGGTATATTCCGCGTGTCACTTTCGGAAAAGAAGAAAAAATAACATGTATGAATTCGACAAAACAGACATAAAAATCGTCAATTTACTCCTTGAAGATGGCCGTATGTCCGCTTCGGAGATGTCTCGCCGTATGGGAGATATTTCTGAACGCGCAGTTCGCTACCGTGTAGACCGAATGATCGAAGAGGGTGTCATTCAGATCAGCGCAGTGGTTAATCCCGAAGTGCTAGGCTTCAAGATCAAAGCCGATGTTTGGCTTGAGGTGGAAGCTGACGCAGTATTGGATGTTGCCAGAAAAATTGCCTCTTTCGAAAATGTGACGTACGTAGCCTGCGGCATTGGACAGAATGACATCAGTATTCAAGTGGTTGCAAAGGATACTTCCGAGATCTATTACTTTGTCACGGAAGTGGTTCGCAAAGTTCCCGGGGTTCGCAAGACCACAACTTCCATCGTACCGATCATTCTGAAAGATGTTTACCAGTGGAGAGTGCCTGAACGAATTGCAAATGAATTGTCAGAGAACGAATCAGTCGTAACATCCAAATAATCCATAAAAGGAGAATGTATGTTCGGTTCAAAGACGCAATCGTTACAGCAGCGGGCGCAGAAGGTTATCCCGTTGGGGGTGAATTCCAATTTTCGTTTTTGGGGTAATGAAATTACCCCGTATGTGGATAAGGCAAAGGGTGGATATTTGTGGGATGTGGATGGTCGAAAATATATTGACTACCGCATGGCATTTGGGCCGATCATTCTCGGTCATGCCTACCCCGAAGTTGATGCAAAAGTTCTGGAAGAGATTCAACGCGGAGTCCTTTTCGCGATGACGGGTGAGCTTGAAGTTGCCGTGGCAGAGATGATCGTTGAAATGTCTCCGGCAATTGACATGGTGCGCATGGCCTGCTCTGGCACTGAAGCCACCATGCATGCCATCCGTGTGGCACGCGCCTACACAGGCCGCGACATCATCGTAAAGTTTGAGGGCAATTATCACGGAATGCACGACCATACATTATGGTCAACCTACGCACCTGTGGAAGCGTATGGGAATCGCCGTAGTCCGATCCCTGTTCCTGCTTCATCCGGCATCCCGACAGCCATGCGTGACTTTATCATTGTCTTGCCCTTCAATGACTTTGAAGGCTTTGAGCGTGTGATGAAATCTCACGGGGAGCAAATTGCCGCAGTGATTACTGAGCCGTGTCAGGGAAATTGCGCGGCGATCAATCCACAAGATGGGTTTCTTGAACTGATCCGCAAGCGAACAGAAGAGCATGGCTGCGTGTTTATTTTAGACGAGGTGAAAACAGGCTTCCGCATTGCGAATGGCGGCGCACAGGAATATTACAACATCAAGCCGGATATGGTCACATATGCAAAAGCGCTTGGCAATGGATACCCTGTTGCTGCATTTGGCGGCAAGCGCGAGATCATGTCCATTATTGGGCAGGGGGTATCACAGGGCGGAACATATACCAATAATAAGCCTGGGATTGCAGGTGCGTACGCCACATTGAATCTCTTGAGAGCCAACCCTATTTTGAAAACAATTGAAAAGCGCGGCAAACGCCTGATGGATGGTTTGAAAGAGATATTTGAAGAGAACGATATTCAAGCCGTGTTCACTGGTTACCCTGCGATGTTCTCTTTCTCGTTTGGCGTTGACGCTGTTACCTGTCAGCGTGATTGGGCGGCCAGCGACCATGATCTGTATATTGAATTGACAGACAAAGCCATCGCTCGCGGCGTGATGCCAGACCGCGATGCGCGTGAACCGTGGTTCCTCTGCTACGAACATTCCGATGCAGATATTGATGAGACATTGAATGTGTACGCGGAGATCGTGAAGGAAGTAAAAAAATAATCAAAAGTTGCAGGTTACAGGTTGAAGGGGAAAACTTTCAATCTGTAACTTTCAACCTGCAACCAAGGAACCCCCATGACCAAACTTACTTCAAAAGAAATCGTTGACCTCAGCAAGGAATACACCTTTTTTTCCTGGTCGGTGCAGGGACAAGCCAGCCCCATTCCCGTGGAGAAGGCGGAAGGCGTTTATTTTTGGGATGCGGATGGAAAACGATATATTGATTTTTCATCCCAGCTCATGAATACCAATATTGGCCATCAGCATCCCAAGGTGGTCAAGGCCATTCAGGATCAGGCGGCAAAATTGTGCTTCGTACATCCTGGCAACGCAACAGATGTACGTGCTTTGCTGGGCAAGAAATTGTCTGAAGTGACCCCTGGCAACTTGAAGAAAACTTTCTTCACCCTTGGCGGCGCGGAAGCAAACGAGAATGCCATCAAGATCGCGCGTTTTTATACGGGACGGCATAAAATCCTTGCCCGTTATCGTTCCTATCACGGGGCAACACATGGCGCAGTTGCCTTAACTGGCGACTATCGCCGCAACGCTGTGGAACCTGCCATGCCCGGCGGAGTCCACTTTCTTGACCCATTTTGCTATCGTTGTCCATTTGGACAAAAGAAGGAATCCTGCAAACGCGAGTGTATTTCGCATCTTGAAGAAGTGATCAAGTACGAAGGTCCCGACAAGATCGCCGCGATCATCATGGAAGGCGTGGTTGGTTCAAATGGCTTGATCGTCCCACCAGACGATTACTGGCCGCGCGTCCGCGAGATTTGCGATAAGTACGGCATCCTGTTGATCTCAGATGAAGTGATGAGCGGATGGGGCCGCACTGGCAAATGGTTCGCCGTGGATAATTGGGGTGTCACCCCTGACATTATCACCACCGCAAAGGGCATCACCAGCGGCTACGTTCCGCTTGGCGCAGTCATCGTCTCAGATAAGATCGCTGAATTCTTTGAAGATAAATATCTTTATGCAGGCCTTACATACAATGGTCACGCCTTGGCTTGTGCTGCGGCTCTTGCGACGATTGAGGTTTATGACGAAGATAACCTCATCGAGAATGCCGCGACGATGGGTAAATACCTCGGTGAATGCCTTGAAGATATCAAATCACGGCATCCTTCTGTGGGTGATGTGCGTTACATTGGCCTGTTTACAACCATTGAATTGGTCTCCAACCGTGAGACGAAGGAAATCTTCGCGCCTTCTGTAATGGCTGAAGTTGGCAAAACCCTGCGTGAGAATGGATTGTTCACTTTCATTATGGCAAACAACATGGGCAGCATGGTATTCGTAGTGCCTCCGTTGTGTATTAACAAAGAGCAACTTGACGAAGGATTGGCGCTGGTTGAGAAAGCGCTGGCAGTTGCGGACGCAAAAATTAGCTAACAAGTTAACAAGTTGACAGGTTTGAACGTTCAAACTTTTGAACCTGCTAACCTTCAAACGATCTTTGGAGAACTCATGGATATCTTGAACTACATCAACGGCGAATGGGTCAAACCCTCCGTCAAAGAATATTTCGATGTCATCAACCCTGCCACAGGTGACGTGATCGCAAAGACTCCGCTTGGCACAAAAGCGGATGTGGAAGCAGCGGCAAAGGCTGCCAGCGAGGCATTGCCTGCCTGGCGCAGAACACCGGTCAATGACCGCGTGCAGTATTTGTTCAAGCTGCGCAATCTCATGCGTGAGAATGGCGATGAGATCGCAAAGCTCATCACCAACGAAGCGGGCAAAACATTTGAAGAAGCCAAAGCCGAAATGGTTCGCGCTTATGAAAATATCGAAGTGGCTTGCGGAATGCCGCATTTGAGCAAGGGTGAATTTGTTGAAGATATTGCCCCCGGTATCGACGAGATCATGATTCGCCAGCCTGTGGGCGTGTGCGCAACCATCGCACCGTTCAACTTCCCTGGCATGATCGTGTTTTGGTATCTGCCGTATGCGCTTGCGGCAGGTAACACCTATATTGTGAAGCCTTCCGAAAAAGTGCCGATGACCATGCAGTTCATTTTCAAGCTCATCGAACAGGTTGGCTTTCCCAAGGGCGTGGTCAACATGGTCAATGGCGCAAAGGAAACCGTGGATGGAATTCTTGAACATCCTGCCATTCGCGCGATCACATTTGTTGGCTCAACCAATGTTGCGAAATATATTTATTCAACGGCTGCATTCCATGGCAAGCGTGTTCAAGCGCAGGGTGGAGCGAAGAACCCCGTCATCATTTTGCCGGATGCGGATATGGACATGGCGACGAAGATCATCGCCGATTCAGCCTTCGGGTGTGCTGGGCAGCGCTGTCTGGCAGTTTCTCTCGCTGTGACAGTTGCCGAGTCAAAGAACGAATTCACCGAATTGATCTGCGATGCGGCTGCCTCGCGAACCGTTGGCTATGGATTGGATGCGGGCATTCAGATGGGACCCGTCATCAACACAGCTTCGCAGCAACGCGTGGAGCAGTTGATCGCGCTTGGAGCGAAGGAAGGCGCTGGCGTTCCTGTGGATGGGCGTGGGACGGTGGTGAAGGGCTACGAGCGTGGATCCTTTGTCAGACCGACGATCCTCTCTGATGTTAAAGCTGGAAGCGAGATCGCACGGACGGAAATCTTCGGGCCGGTGTTAAGTCTCATGCATGTGAATACCATCGAGGATGCCATCCAATTGGTGAATAGTGGACAATATGGTAATCAGGCCAGCTTGTTCACATCCAGCGGAAATGCGGCACGCAGATTCCGTTACGAAGCGGATGCAGGCAACATTGGCATCAATATCGGTGTTGCTGCGCCCATGGCTTTCTTCCCGTTCAGCGGTTGGAAGGATTCGTTCTTCGGCGATATGCACGGGCAGGGGATGGATGCGGTGGAATTTTTCACGCAGAAAAAAGTTGTGGTCGAGCGTTGGCCCAAAGAGTGGACAAGAAAGTTCTAGATTTTTTGGAGTAAAAAAATAATGGCTGTAGATTACGAAGACGCATTGGACTATTCATCACGCTGGATGGACTTTATTCAAAAAAGTGAGTTTCCGACGATTGAGCAGGCGCATCAGATCATCGATGAGTCGAAAACGAATTTTGCGGAACATTACAACCGCAACTGGTTGGAGTATCGAAAGAGTGTCACAGAATCGGGAGATTGGGCGGCGGTGGAATGGGGCGGTTCTGGAGCGGTGTTCAAAGATGTTTTAGGCCGCGAATATTTGGATTTCCTTGGCGGCTATGGCATGATGGATTTGGGGTGGAGTCATCCTGATGTGGTTAATACAGTGAAGGCGCAGTTGGAACGCTCTCCCATGCCTTCGCAGGAATTGATCGATCCATTGCGCGGTGTGCTGGCGAAACTGCTGGCAAGTATTACACCTGGTGATTTGAAATATAGTTGGTTCGCAGCTAGCGGTGCCGAGGCCAATGAAGCTGCGATGAAGATCGCAAAACTTTATACAGGCAAGACCGCATTTATTGTGGGTGTGAAGGCATTTCATGGAAAGACCATGGGTGCGCTTTCGCTCATGGGCAAATCAGATTACCGCTCTCCAATGGGGGCCTTGTATGGCGGGCAGGTGTACCATGTCCCATTTGGGGATGCGGATGCGGTTGAAAAGCAGTTGGATATTTGTGAAAAAGTTGGCATTGGCGTAGCGGCCGTAATGTTCGAGCCAATTCAAGGTGAGTCTGGCGCTATTGTGCCGCCGGATGATTTTTGGCCGCGAGTTCGCGCCGCAACGAAGAAGCATGGTGTGCTATTAATAGCGGATGAAGTGCAAACAGGCTTGGGCCGCACAGGCAAACTGTGGGGCGTTGAGCATTGGAATGTAATACCTGATATTTTGACAGTGGCAAAGTCACTTGGCGGCGGTGTGATGCCGATCAGCGCTGTGACCACTACGGAAGAAATTTATCAGCCAATGATGTATCCAAATCCGTTCATGCATACAACAACGACGGGCGGCGGTGCGTTGGCTTGTTCTGCCGCGATCTCTGCCATTCATGTTACGTTGCGTGAAAGGCTGTGGGAACAAGCTGCTCAAAAAGGTGAGTACCTGATTTCACAATTAAATAAATTCGTTGCGCAGTATCCACAAATTTATGAGAAAATAACGGGCAAAGGTCTCTTGATCGGTATGCATTTCAAGACACCGGAAATTGGTTATAAAGTTGCCTCAGGTTTGTTCAAACGCAATGTGTTGGTGGCAGGCACATTGACCAGTGCGCAAACGATTCGTATTGAACCGCCATTGGTTGTAACTCAGGCTCAAATGGAAGCATTGCTTGATCGCCTGGGTGAAGCATTGCAGGAAATCAGCAGGACAATGTAACTCCTCTTCGCAGAGGGAGACCTCTGCGAAATTGAATTTAATCCATAATGGGAGAAGATAAATGACCAGTGAATTTGCAGTTGAAATGCGCGATGTTGTAAAAAGATTTATCACGCCAGAGGGCAATGAAATGGCAGCGGTAGATCATGTCACCATGAAGATCAAGAATGGAGAGTTCTTTTCCATGCTTGGATCTTCTGGTTGTGGAAAAACCACATCTTTGCGTATGGTTGCAGGTTTTGAATGGCCGACCGAAGGCGAGGTTTATATTGAGGGAAAAGCCATGGGGCACACCCCTCCATTCCAGCGAAAAGTAAACACGGTGTTTCAGAGCTACGCCCTTTTTCAGCATCTGACTGTGTACCAGAACCTGGCTTTTGGTTTGGAGATGGAAGGTGCGAAAGAGGAGGAGATCAAGAAGCGTGTCGGACATGCTCTTGAAATGGTTCAACTTACCGGCATGGATCGACGCAAGCCGAAGCAGCTTTCTGGTGGACAGCAGCAGCGCGTCGCTCTTGCCCGAGCACTGGTCAAAACACCCGATGTTTTGCTTCTCGATGAGCCTCTTGGTGCATTAGACTTGAAACTTCGTAAAGAAATGCAGCTTGAACTAAAAGCACTTCAACAGCAATTGGGCATTACTTTTATTTATGTCACACATGATCAGGAAGAAGCTTTGACCATGTCTGACCGCATTGCTGTCATGAGCAAGGGCAAGATTCAGCAATTGGGTACACCTGTGGAAGTGTATGAACGCCCCGCCAATAAGTTCGTGGCAGACTTCATCGGGGAGTCGAATTTCTTCGAAGGCAAGATCAAGTCCCTGTCGAAAGATGAGGCGAGTGTTTTTGTCCCCAGTTTGAATGCGGAAGTGGTCGGGATGCCTGTCTCTGAGGGATTGGTCAAAGGCGAGGATGTGGTGGTTTCGATCCGCCCTGAGAAGATTCGCATTACTGAGAAGGATGTTAAGAATACGAATTTGTTCCATGCAAAGGTGACCAATACAGTTTACATCGGCGCAGATACGCATGTATATGTAGATGTGAACAATGCGAAAATAAAGGTTTTAGAGCAAAATCGTATTTCACGTTTGGATCCGAAATCTTTCTATGTTGTGGGTCAGGATGTTTGGTTGATGCTCATGCCAGAGAATACTCTGGTGTTGAAGAAGGATTAGCCATGCTTAAGCGAATTCGTGAAAATAAAGCCACACAGGGAACACTGCTGGCGTTGCCGACTACGTTCTGGTTGTTTTTTCTGTTGATCATTCCTTTGTTTCTTACGCTTGTTGTAAGTTTTGGTCAGCGCAGCCCGGATGGGAACGTGATTTATACATTCTCTCTGGATAATTACATCCGGTTATTTGGCTATAGTACAGATTGTGCCGACGGCCAGTCAGCGTGCTTTGACCCGTTGTATGTGCAAATTCTTGGGCGATCTCTGACACTTGCATTTAATACAACTGTGTTGGTGATTGGCATGGCTTACCCGCTCGCTTATTTTATTGCGCGTGCGCATCCGAAAAAGCGCAACACCTATTTATTCATGGTGCTGATTCCGTTGTGGACGAATTTTGTTATCCGCGTGTATGCATGGATGATGCTGCTTCGCAAGGAAGGAGCGATCAATATCATTATTGGTGCAATCGCGAATATGTTGCATATTCCATTTACGCCATTTGAAATGTTGTACACTCCAGGTGCAGTGCTGGTGGGCATGGTGTATGAATTCCTGCCATTCATGATTTTGCCGATCTACACATCGCTTGAGAAGATCGATAATTCCCTTTATGAAGCTGCGGCAGATTTGGGCGCCAATGCAGTTAAGACGTTCCTGCGCGTTACGCTTCCGCTTTCCATGCCGGGTGTGGTGGCTGGAACGATCCTCGTTTTTATCCCAGTGATGGGAACCTTCATCGTGTCAGATATTCTTGGAGGCCGCCAGGTGATTCTGGTGGGAAACCTGATCCAACGCCAATTCCTTGATGCACGTGACCCAACCTTTGGGTCTGCTGCATCCCTAATCCTGATGGTGATGACGTTGATCGTGACATACTTCTACACTCGTAAATTCGGTTTCGGAGAGGAGATTGTTGTCGCATGAACCCCTTTCGCCGCTCTCCCTTTGTGATCGCTGCTGCCGTACTGGTTTATATTTTCCTTTACGCGCCTATCATCGGACTGGTCTTATATTCCTTCAACGCTTCCCGCGCAAATGTGACGTTTGAAGGCTTTATCCCTGAATTTAGTGACCGGGTTGTCATGGATGGCAGCCTCGTCAAATCCAGTCCGTGCGGGCCTTTTCACTGGTATTGCGACCTCGCCAAGAACGATGATGTTGGGGAAGCGGCTGGCAATACCTTGACCATTGCATTTACGGCCACGATCATTGCAACCGTCATTGGAACGATGTCTGCGATCGCGCTTCAGCGATATGATTTCAAGATTAAGCCGTTTTCACAACTTGCCTTGTATATTCCCATCGTCATCCCTGAGATCGTGATGGGGATTGGCGCGTTAACTCTGTTTAGCCAATTGTTTGGATGGATAAACGAAGCCTTTAATCTCAGCGGTGACGCGCGTCTTTCATTGGGCATGGCAACAGTGACAATCAGTCATATCGCATTTATGGTCCCATTTGTTACGTTGGTGGTGCAAGCCCGCTTGCAAGGGTTTGATAAGTCCTATGAAGAAGCTGCCATGGACTTGGGTGCCAATGAGTGGACAACTTTCCGCCGGGTTACATTTCCAATGATTTTGCCTGGCGTCATGTCTGGAGCGCTGCTTGCGTTTACGTTGTCGTTGGATGATTTTGTGATCACCTTCTTTACAAACGGACCCGGTTCAACCACTCTGCCGATTTATGTGTACGGCTTACTGAGGCGCATCATCACCCCGCAGGTTAATGCGTTGTCCACAGTTTGGATTTTGGTCATCTTCACAGCGGTTTTGCTTTTGCAGATTCTCCAAAACCGCGAATCAAAGCAACACTCATAACACCTGTTTTTGTTGTGAAAATTTTCCATACAAAAGAGGAAGGCGCAAAACGCGTTCCTCTTTTGTATAATGTAATAGATCTCTCAGGTATATCGTGGCGAGGGCCCACGTTTCCAAACTATATTTAAATCTTCTCAAGGAGGAAGAAATGAAAAACAAAGTTTTGTATAAGTTGATGGCTTTGCTTGTCGTCGCAAGCATGGCGTTAACAGCTTGTGGTGGCGGTGGTAGCGAAGCTCCTGCTGGTGATGGGGGGACCGTAACTTCCAGCGGATATCAATGCCCTGCCAAGCAATTTGACCTTGAAGTCACATCCACTGAACTCAATATTTTTGTGTGGACGGAATACATCCCAACTGACATGATCGAATGTTTTGAGCTTGTTTACGGCATCAAGGTGAATCGTGATGAATATTCCAGCAACGAGGAAATGTATGCAAAGGTTTCTGCCGGCGGTTCCAATTATGATCTCGTACAGCCTACGGACTACATCGTTCCTTTGATGGCGCGCCAGGATCTGTTACAAGAACTTGACCACGCAAAATTGCCTGCGTTGAAGAATTTTGATCCCAACTACCTCGATTTTGAATTCGACCCCGGCAACAAGTACACCATTCCATATCAGGCTGGTACTGACGCAATTGTGGTCAATACAAGCACAGTAGAAAATGTGCCGCAATCTTGGGAAGACCTCTGGAAGCCTGAATATGCAGGCAAAATGGTGTTCCTCGATGATTCCCGCGCGACAATCGGTTTGACATTATTGACCCTCGGCTATGATGTCAACACTACCAATCCTGCTGAACTCGCTGAAGCCAAAGAAAAACTATCCTTGCTCGTCCCCAACGTCAAGCTCTTTGACAGTGATAGCCCCAAGACTGCCCTTATCGCTGGCGATGTTGACCTTGGTATGACCTGGACCGCAGAAGCCTTGCTTGCCCAGCAGGAAAACCCCGCCATTGAATATGTATATCCCACCGAAGGCGCGATCCTCTGGCAGGATAACTGGACCATGCTAAAAGATGCCCCTCACGCCGATGCGGCATACGCCTGGTTGAACTACACCATGCAGGGCGATATCTTCTGGATGATGTTGCGTGACTTCCCATACACCAACCCGAATACTGCCGCGTTGGAATATGCAAAAGCCAACCAGACCGAACTCTATGATGCATACATGGCATCACCGATCACCAATGTTCCGGCAGAAGCCATTCAGAATGGCCATCGCATCGGAGATGTTGGTGAAGCCACACCTTTGTATGATGATATCTGGGTCGAAGTAAAGGGCGGATCTTAATCCACCAGACAATAGAAAAAGGCATTTGCGAATGCCGTGCTTGAAGTAAAATAAACCCGATAGGCCACATTGCCTGTCGGGTTTATTTTTTGACAAGGCGGGCGATTTATATATAAAACCGACTCTGTAGTTCACAATACGCTAAATTTATATTCCTTTAGGTAAATTAAGTTATAGATATGTTGACAAAAATGCAAAAAAGGTATAATATACACAAATGGAAAGCGTAATCGGCATTGGTGCAGAGAAACTGGACAAGATCGACTTGTTCATTATCGAATCCATGCGTAATGATGGCAGAGAAGCCTTTGCCCAGATCGCTGAGAAGCTGAATGTTTCGCCCGGTATGATCCGCCAGCGTTACAACCGCCTTGTCAAACTTGGGTACTTGAAGGTTGTAGCAGTAACCAATCCACTTATGATGGGCAAGCGCACCATGGCAATGATCGGCGTCCGTACGGATGGGCGCAAAATGCTGGATGTGGCGAACAAACTAGCCAAGTTCGATGAAGTCGTCTACATTGTTGCAGTCAGCGGCAGGTACGACCTGATGATCGAAGTGTTTTGCCGTGACCATGAAGACCTGTTGAACTTCATCACCGATAAACTTTCCAAAGCAGATGGCGTGCGCGAAGCAGAGTCATTCATCTACTTGAAAATCGCCAAAGAGATCTACTTCTAAACGGGAATTCGCTTCACTCTCCGCTGTGAGCTGATGAGGCTTCCAAAATCTATGTCTACCTCCCAAACAGTGCGGACGGTAGAGTCAACTTGAAAGGTAACATGAAAGCCCTTGTACGTGTACTAAAGACTGTGGGGGATACATTTGTGAAGGTGTATTTGACCTCTCTCATGATTTCTGTATTTCCAGGAAATCAGGCCAATTCAAACAACCGTTATCGGTAGTTACAGTCTATCCCGTTGCTTTATGCAACGGGATTCTTTTTTTGTAATCTAACTCGCATTTCTGCGGGTTATAAAACTAAATGGAGAAATAAATCTCATGAAAGTATTGCTCGTCGGAGTAGGTGGGGTCGGGGAAGCCATTGCAGCCATTTCAAAACCGCGCAAGTGGGTGGAGTTGATGGTGCTGGCCGACTATAACGTCAAACGCGCCGAGGAAGTACAGAAGAAATTAGGAGATAACAAGCGCTTTCCTGTTGAATTCATAGATGCCAGCAAACAGGAAAGCATTGAAGAACTGGCAAAAAAATATCAGGTTGACCTGATCATGAATTCGGTTGACCCGATCTTCAACAAGCAGATATTCGATGCCGCCTACAGTGTCGGGGCAAAATATATGGATATGGCAATGACCCTCTCCGAGCCGCATCCGACCGACCCATTCAATAAGCCCGGTATCAAATTGGGCGATTATCAATTTGACAAGGCGAAAGACTGGGAGAAAAAAGGTCTGCTTGCCATGGTGGGTTTCGGTGTGGAACCTGGCATGGCGGATGTGTTCGCCCGCTACGCCGCCGACCATCTCTTTGATGAGATTGAGGAATTAGGCATTCGTGATGGCGCCAATATTGCCATTGAAGGCTACGAATTCGCGCCGAACTTCTCGATCTGGACAACCATTGAAGAATGCTTGAATCCTCCAGTAATCTGGGAAGAAGGCAAAGGCTGGTTCACCACTGCGCCGTTCTCAGAACCTGAAGTATTCGATTTCCCCGAAATTGGCCCTGTAGAAGTGGTCAACGTGGAGCATGAAGAAGTGCTGCTCATGCCGCGCTGGGTAAAGACCAAACGCGCTACCTTCAAATACGGTCTCGGCGACCAGTTCATTGGCGTGCTCAAGACTTTGCACATGCTTGGCTTGGATAACAAAGAGAAGATCAATGTGAAAGGCGTGCAGGTTGCACCGCGTGATGTAGTTGCAGCATGTTTGCCCGACCCTGCTCATCTCGGTGACAAGATGTCTGGCAAGACATGTGCTGGGACATGGATCAAAGGCACCAAAGATGGCAAACCCCGCCAGGTTTATCTCTACCAGGTAGCAGATAACAAAGCCTGCATGGATGCATGGGGCTGTCAGGCCGTGGTCGCACAGACTGCCTTCAGCGCAGTCATTGCCATGGATTTGATCGAGCATGGAGTTTGGACAGGCGTGGGTGTTCTTGGCCCAGAGGCTTTCCCGCCTGACCCATTCATGGAAAAAATGGAAGATTACGGCTTCCCATATGGGATGAAAGAAATGGCCACCTAAGAAATATAAAGCGGACAATCGTGAGAACGATTGTCCGCTAATTTTTTTTGAAAAAGAAAAAGGTGTTTTTTCGGAGGACAAAATGGCAGAGCACATGGTCAGCGTTGAAACCAAAAAGCTAAAACGCGAATTGACGTTGTTACCACTTTTTGGGTTAATCTATTTCACAGTATGCGGTGGGGCATTTGGCGCCGAGCCAATGGTGGGGTGGTCTGGGCCGGGTCTGGCATTGCTGCTTTTCGTATTAACTCCTTTATTCTTCAGTATTCCAAATATGTTGATGGTTCGTGAAATGCAATCCATGATGCCAGTAGAGGGCGGATATTATCATTGGCTCAAGGTTGCTTTCGGCCCCTTTGTAGGGTACATGGGCGGATGGATGAATTGGGTGGTTTCATGGGTGGATGTTTCCATATACCCCGTGCTCGCCGCATATTATCTCGGGTATTTCATCCCTGCCTTACGCGAAGGCACAACAATTGGCGGCATATTCGTGGATAGCACCTGGCTTTCTTTCTTTGTTGCCGTCACTCTCATCTGGCTGGTTTCTGCGTTGAATGTGCGCGGCGCGCGTTTTTCTGGCCTGCTGACCAATTGGCTGGGTGTGATTATGTTGCTGCCGTTGATCGCGTTGACGGTCATCGGTTTCATGGCGTGGATGAAGGGCGGCACAACGGTTCAATTGCCATTCCTGCCTGGCGGCGCAGAAGTGAATTTCAACAATACCATTGGCGCGTTGAGTACGGGTATCTTCGTTGCCATGTGGAACTTTATGGGTTGGGAATTGCCCGCTGCGGCTGGTGATGAAATCGTCAACCCCAAGAAGACATACCCATTGGCGATGGCGTTGGTATTGGTCGCAGCCATTGCTACTTATGCTTTGCCGACATTAGCCGGTTTATATGGCGGTGCGGGCGAAGATGGCCGTTACCAAATGTGGGGCATTGAAGAATATGAAAGCGGCGAAGGCATTGGACCGGTTTTGGATGAATATGGCGTTCCTCATGAGCAGGCGCAATCCTGGGGCGTGGATACATCCAGCTCAGTGGGATGGGAATTCCCGGATATCGCTCATGTTGTGGCGGATAAATTGACGGGTCAAACCAACGGGACGCTTGCTCTTGTGATGGGAGGTTTGGTCACATTCTCGGCAGTGTTGAGCATGATCGGCTTGTTCATCGGAAATGGGCTGGGCGGAACGCGTGTTCCCTTTGCCATGGCTGCGGATGGAATGATGCCGAAGTTCATGGTCAAAGTTCATCCAAAGTATGGAACGCCGTGGGTGGCAATTCTTTTCTGCGGACTGATCTATTCCATCTTTTCGCTCTCAGCATTTGCAGCCTTGGTGGTGATTGATGTCTTTCTCAATATGCTGGTGTTGATGGCGGAATTCTTTGCCATGTGGAAGCTGCGTTTTACCATGCCGCACTTGGAGCGCAAGAAAGTACCCGGCGGTTATTTTGGACTCACACTTGTGACCATTGCTCCTGCTTTGATCATTGGTCTTGCGATCTATAGCCAATATGTTGAAGAAGGCATGGCATCTATTTCGTGGGCGTTGGGTGCAATGGTGGTTGGCGCGATTCTGTATTTCCCGATTCGGGCATTTATCAAACCTGGGGTTCCAGATGTAGACCCATTCGTGGCGGGGTTGGGAGACGATTAAGGCTGCGGGTAGGAAATGTTTATTGATGCTGCGTCAGTTCACAGTTTAGGACTGACGCGGTTCTTTATCCATAAAATCTATTTTGTTATAACCTTATAATGATTATCCGCCTTGATGAGAGGATAATATGCCCATCGGAAGATTGAGGTGACATTGGAAAATCAAACAACGATCCTTGTGATAGATGATGAACCGGCAATTCGTATTGGGCTTGCTGCTACGTTGAGCCGGCGCGGGTATGCTGTGATAACCGCCATGAATGGCGATGACGGCTATCTCAAAGCGAAGCAGACTCCGCCTGATTTGATTATTTCGGATGTGATGATGCCTGATCTGGATGGGCTTGCAATGAAAGAGCAGATGAGCGCAGACCCGCAACTTGCGCACATCCCATTTATTTTTTTGACGGCACGTACCGGCAGTGAGGATCGGGTTTCGGGGATTCGCAGCGGGGCGGATGATTACATCACAAAGCCTTTTGTGACGGAGGAATTGATTGCGCGCATCGAAGCGCTTTTGCGCCGCGTGAAGACCGAGCAGGAACGCGCAGGCGAGCAGGCGAAACAAGCTGCACAGGAACAAATGGAGAAACTTCGCCGGGAGGTTTTGCAGAATTTCAACCATGAGCTGCGAACACCTTTGGGGAATGTGATGATGTCTTTGGACATGGTAGTGAATCGAAAATTTGCGACCCCTGAAGAGCAGGGTGAATTTATTCGCATTGCACATTCGAGCGCAGATCGATTGGAGTCTTTGCTTTCGGATATTATTCTTTTATCAGATATTGACCAGAATCGATTGAATACGCTGCGCCAACCACTGGATGTTGAAAATAACATTCTTGCGCCGATTAAGAGAAGGCTGGAACGATACGCCTCAAAGAATTTGCAGTTTGTTCACGAACTGGAATTGAAAGGGACGATCAGCGCGCCACGCCGAGAATTTTCCCAGTCACTTGTGCATTTGCTAGATAACGCTTTTCGGTTCAGCCCGGACTCTGGTGTTGTAAAGTTAACTGTGAGATCGGGAGAAAATGGCGGTGCGTCTTTCATGGTGCAGGATGAAGGGCAGGGAATTCCGGTTGAGTTGCGCGAGAAAGTGTTTGAACGGTTTTATCAGGTCAGTCAGGGAGATGCCCGGGAGTATCAGGGGTTGGGCGTTGGGCTGACGATTGCGCGTGCTGTGTTATCAAGCTTGGGGGGGGAAGTGAAGATCGTGGATTCTGATTATGGTTGCTGTGTGCAGGCAATTTTGCCTGACTTAAGGCCTGAAGATGTATCGTATGGATGAGAAGACAATTCCACTAAACAAGTTTCCGGTTGAGATCAAGGTACAGGCCACAAGTGGGAAAAATAAATTAGGAGCAGACCTTGATTATCGTGCCGTGTTTGAACAAACGGGGGAGTGTGTATTTATTATCGGCCTTGATTTCAAATTTATCACTGCCAATCCGCGGGCTTTGCAATTGATGGGGTATGACGAAGCTGAATTGCTGACGATGTCTGTTGGAGACATCATGGTGATGGAGGATGTCTCTGAGCGGAAGGCCTTGCTTAATAATCATCTGAATCGTTCTACATCCATGTTCAAGAAAAAGGATGGCGCCTTGCTGCCAGTAGAGGTGAGTATTTCAGTGGTGCATGATGAAGAGAATATGCCCGCATATATTCAATTGCTGGCACGCGATGATTCAGAGCATAAACGCGCCGAGGCTGTGTACAAGCGGCATATCCGTGCATTGGCTGTGATCGGGGAGGCAACCGCCGGGTTGTTCCGTTCGCCCAATATTCAAACGACCATTCCTGAAGTGTTAGAGTCGCTTGGCTATGCAGTGGATGTATTTTGCTGTGTGTTATTCAATATCCACGCGCAGGAGTTGGTAAATCAATATCAATGGGTGGAGCGTGAATCGGCGGACTTCGATATTGCTGCTGCGCTTCAACCTTTTTTAGTTGATATTGCAGAGAATCCCACACGCGTATTTTCAGTGACTAGCGTGCAAATTGACAACGAAAAGATTCCTGAAATTTCCATTTTAGTCATCCCAATTCAAGGAGCGATGGGTTCCTGGGGATTCCTGGCTTTGTTTGATAAGGAGAATCAACTCTCGTGGTTGACCAATGAATTTGACACGCTTCAGACGACCGCAAACCTGATCGGTGCCGCGTTGGAGCGCCTACGCTATGAGGAGACCATCCGCATCAGTGAAATGCGCAACCGCGTTATTGTGGATGCTTTGCCCGACCTGCTTTTGCGTACCGATTTGGATCGGCATATTCTTGATTACAACGCGAATCCGGGCCATCCGCTTTATGCACCCCGTGAGACGGTGATCGGCAGAAAGCTCGAAGATTTGTGGCCTCTTGATGTTGTGAAAATGATCCTTGGCACAGAAGATCAGGGCGGGTTTGTTACATCTCATTGGGCGTATGGATTCAACCTGCCGAATCACGAACAGACTTTTGAGGCGCGTTTATACCCCATCAGCTCTGGCGAGGCGTTGATTATTGTGCGTGATATTACTGAGCAGGCCCGGCTTGACCAGATGAAGTCTGATTTTATTAACCGTGCCTCCCATGAATTGCGCACGCCGTTGACCTCTGCGATCTTAATGACTGAACTTTTGCAGGAAGGCGGGACGAAAGAAGAAAGAGATGAATATTTGGGTTTGTTGATGAATGAGCTGAACCGGCAGAAGGAACTCATTAATCAGTTGTTGCTGGCAGGGCGGCTGGAAAGCGGAAAGATTCATCTTGAAGCTGTTCCCATGGATTTGATGCCCGTTCTGAAAGAATCCATTCTAGCGGTAAAGGCGATTGCCAATAAGCGGAATATCTCGGTTAAGTTGGCGGCGGAATACGAATCGGTGCAAGTTCTTGGAGATGTTGGCGGACTTTCACAGGTATTCATCAACCTCATTAACAATGCGGTGAAATTTTCGCTTCCTGAGAAGGAAGTGCAAGTTTCAGTTCTGCTGGATGAGGCGGACGCTGTTGTATCAATTACAGACCATGGCCTTGGCATTCCAGCGGATTCGATCTCTCATTTGTTCGAGCGTTTTTACCGAGCCAAGAACGTGACGGTTGCGGAGATCCCCGGCAGCGGTATTGGGCTGTATATTGTCAAATCCATTGTGGATGAATTACAGGGGTTGATCTCGGTTGTTAGCGAGGTGAATCAAGGAACAACATTTACTGTGAGGCTGAGGCGGGCTGGAGAGTAGAAACTGTTATAGGTGGGGGAATGCTTCAGAAAACAGAATCAAGCGTCAGTTGGGGAAGATGCGGGGCGATACGTGTAGGAAAAAACTTGACCAAAAGGTGATTCTGTCACATTCGGAAAATATAAGTTGTAGAAAAAAGAGCCCTTTCGTTATAATAAAATATATCAAAGAAAGGTGAAGAATGCAAAATCAACTATATCAGGACAACTTCCCTCACATGACTCCTGCCTGGAGTCGCATTTTTAATTTTGTAGCCGACC
>CAZHOX010000030.1:0-25993 GCA_964534345.1 uncultured Anaerolinea sp. | reverse complement strand
CCAGCTATCTGTAAAATAAAACGTATCGAAATACACAACCCTTACAGAACATGGCAAGGCCATGTTCTGTAAGGGTTGTGTATTTACCAACTACTTCCATCCCAGCAAGTTACTTTTCCACAATTTATGTGCAGCCAAGTCCATTCGTGCTAAAATGTACAATCGCTTCTCAACAAACAAAAGATTGGATCATACACATGAAATACATAGGTCATTCAGTGCCACGGGTTGATGCAATTGCAAAAGTAAAAGGTGAAGCAGTCTTTGCTTCCGATATGCTCATGCCTGGGCAGGCCTATATGAAAATGCTGATGTCCCACCGGCCTCATGCTATCGTGAAACGTGTAGACACATCCAAGGCCGAAGCGCTGCCAGGCGTATTAACAGTGCTGACCTCGCAGGATGTACCATGCAATGAATTCGGTTACTACTCCTACGATCAGCCTGTACTTTGTGGGCCAAGTAAAAAGCCCTACGCAGACCGAGTCCGCTTTGTGGGAGACCGGGTCGCAGCAGTAGTTGCAGAAACAGAAGCAATTGCGGCAACAGCCAGAGACTTGATCGAAGTTGAGTACGAAGACCTTGCAGGGGTTTATGATGTAGAAGAAGCAATGCAAGCTGATGCCCCCATCCTCCACCCTGAACTAGATAGCAACATCTTTGGGCACCATAAACTGTATAACGGGGATGTCGAAGCGGGTTTTCGTCAGGCAGATCTAATCATTGAGTCTGTTTTAGATACCCCTGCTCAAGAGCATGCTTTTCTACAAACTGAGTCTGGGCTTGCTTATGTAGATGAAGAAGGTCGAATAGCAGTAATCACTACCGGACAGTGGGGCATAAAAGATCGTAAACAAATAGCCCATGCGCTTCAATTGGATGAAGACCAACTTCGGGTCATATATCCAATGACCGGAGGCGCGTTTGGCGGGCGCGAAGATATATCAGTTCAGATTATCGTTGCATTAGCTGTACTCAAACTCCAGCGTATGGGCAATCCCCGGCCTGTTAAAGTAATTTGGAGCCGGGAAGAATCGATTCTGGGACATTGCAAACGTCACCCATTTCGCATCCTCACCCGTTGGGGCGCAACCACAGAAGGCAAAATTATCGCTGCCGAGGTCAAACTTCTTGCAGACGGCGGAGCGTATAAATTCACCACCAGCATTGTGACTAGTAACGCAGTGATTAATGCACTTGGCCCCTATGAAATCCCTAATGTCAAAGTAGATGCTTACGATATATACACCAATAATGTGCCACGCGGAGCATTTCGCGGATTTGGCGGGCCTCAGGCAGTATACTGCGCCGAGCAGATGGTCAACAAACTGGCTGATGCTTTGGGCATTGACCCCGTTGAAATGCGTATGCGCAACCTGGCAAAAGAAGGTTCGCTCCAAACCACAGGCGCACCTTTCCCGCCTGGAGTTACCATTCGAGAAGTTACCAAAGCATGTGCAGAAGGTGCCGGGTGGAGCAACACACCAAATGGATGGGAACTTACTCACCCACAAAAAATAAGCTCTGAGCAACCTCACTTGCGCCGCGGGTTGGGCCTAGCTTGCGCACATAAGAATGTGGGATTCTCGTATGGGTATCCCGAAAGCTGTACGATTGGCATCGACCTATATGGCAATGGCGAAGTCGAGCGGGCAGTGATTCGTCATGGAGCCAGCGAAGTTGGCATGGGCGCACACACAGTGATCACTCAAATGGCCGCAGAGGCACTGCACCTCCCCATGGAAAAAATTGAGCTCATTTCCACGGATACCGCCCATGTAAAAGACGCAGGCTCGGTATCGGCATCACGCATGACTTTTTTTATAGGTAATGCAATCAAAGAAGGCGCAGAAAAAGCACTGGCAATATGGACTAATGAAGAGCGCCCTGTCCACCTGGATCATACCTACTGGCCACCCCAAACAACAACCCCAGATCCGGAAACGGGGCAATGTGACCCGAACGTAGCTTATGCCTATACAGCCCAAGCCGCCGAAGTAGTAGTGGACATGGAAACGGGGCAGGTAAAAGTGGAAAATATCCATTGCGCAATTGATGTAGGAAAAGCCATCAACCCCCAGCAAGTTATTGGGCAAATTCAAGGCGGGCTGGTGCAGTCGGTTGGGTATGCAGTAATGGAAAACTTCGTTGAAAAAAAAGGGCAGGTGCTCACCACCAACCTATCTACTTACCTTGTGCCAACTGTACTGGATATTCCCACAAACATGAATATTATGGTGTTGGAAATCCCTGACCCGCGTGGTCCGTGGGGAGCGCGCGGTCTTGGCGAAGTTATGAACATGTGCCTCGCACCCGCTGTCACTGCCGCCATGTATGATGCTACTGGAATATGGTTTGACCAATTTCCATTGGTCCCTGAAGAAGTGCTAAGCAAGATTAATGAAACTCACAAAAATAAGTAAAAAATTGTAAGCGCCAAAGCCCCAACCCACTAAGTTTTTTTCACTTAAAGTCTTTGAATCTTTGTGGTAAAAATAATAAACCGCTGCAAAGAGTTCAGCTATTAAACAGATTTCCATGTAAAATCCTTTTAATAATTATATTCAGAGAGCTTATGAGATCCTACCGCAAAGAACTTTGGTTCAACGTCCCCACTCGCCGTGGATTTGTAAATATTACATCGCAAGTAGAAACTTGCCTCCGCGAAAGTGGAATTCAGGAAGGCCTTGCCCTGATCTCCGCTATGCATATCACTGCTTCTGTATTTATTAATGACGATGAGTCTGGCCTGCTTTATGACTTTGAAAAATGGCTGGAGGAAATCGCCCCGCACGAGCCAACGGATCAATATCACCACAACGACACTGGTGAAGATAACGCAGATGCACACATAAAACGTCAGATCATGGGGCGTGAAGTAGTTGTAGCAATAACAAATGGACAACTTGATTTTGGCACTTGGGAACAGATCTTTTATGGTGAATTCGACGGCAAACGAAAAAAAAGAGTATTGGTAAAAATTATTGGTGAATAGGATAAAACAAAATGCGCTTACAAAATAAAACAATCGCCACCCTGATCGCTGAAGGTGTGGAAGACCTTGAATACTATGTTCCAGTGATGCGCCTGCAAGAGGAAGGTGCAAAAGTTTTATCAGCAGGAATTAACTTAAAACAGGTGACAGGAAAAAATGGTTTAATCATCACGCCTGACGTAACGATCGAATCCCTTCATGCAAGCGAACTCTTCGCGCTCATTCTCCCCGGTGGATGGGCACCCGATAAAATTCGCAGATATGACGTTGTAAAAAATCTTGTAAAAGAAATGAATAATGCCAATAAAATTATTGGCATTATCTGTCATGGCGGGTCGATCGCCATCTCAGCAGGCATTATCAAAAAAGGCCAGCGCGTCACTGGCTCTACAGGCATCAAGGATGATCTCCTCAATGTGGGCGGAGTCTGGGCGGATGAACCAGCCTTTCGTGAGGGCAACCAAGTTTGGGGGCGGGTAGTGGCGGATATTCCAGATTTCAACCGTGAATTGGTAAAAGCATTAATCGAGGGATAAAGGCTTCTGCTTCATCGTGGATGGGATGGGAACATCCAACAGACTGAGGATTGTGGGAGCAATTTGCAAATGCGAGATAAATTCATCAACCTCGCCTCTTCCCCTACCTGACGGTTGAATCACAAAAAATGGCACGGTGCGTTGCTCGGACGTTGTTCCGCCATGCGCACCGTCTTTGTTTATGCCATGATCGCCAGTAACAAATATTGAATAACCGCGTTCCCTCCATTCCATAATCATAGGCGCAAGTTTGGAATCCTGATATACAGCATGGTTGCGATACTCTTTTGTGTCTGAACCGTAGGTTTCACCGTGATAATCCATACCCATTGGGTGAAGCAAAAGATAATCAGGCGAAAACTTGCGAACCAGATGCGCCGCGCTTGCAAAAAGCTCAACATCAGGATATTCATCCTCTGTATAAAAACGTCCATGTTGAATGTTCAACGATTCGTCGTCAGTTTCTTTATCATCAATACGGTCATACGGTGCGCGGTTGTACAATTCGGAATACCAATAATATGCCGCAGCCGCAGTGATTTTGCCTGCATTTCTTATGGATTGAAAAATATTTGGCTGGTTGGAAAGCCGCACGATCGAATTTGCAACAACCCCATGCTCGCTGGATGGCAGCCCAGTATGGATTGTCTCATACATGGGGCGTGACATGCTCGGCAATTCACCAATTATTTTATATAAACTGGCGAGTTTTTTCTCAACAAGGTGACCAAGAAAGCCCATATTATCTTTGGCCACATCGTATCGCAAAGCATCAGACAGAATCAAAATTACTTTCGTCATTGAAAATCCTTTGTTGTTAAATAACATCGCCACAGAGTTTGCAATATTCTGCCGACTCTGTGGCGATATGGCTGGCAAGGCGATTACTCATCCAATACAAGGACTGCTTCGCGGGAGCAGGTTACCTGCTCTACAGAGCCGATCTTTGGTAGTTCCAGGAATGGATTATTGAAGGTGTCCATGTTGAATTTTGTATTTCCGATCTTTACCTGAATACGCACGACAGAACCAAGGAAAGTAATGTTCTCAATTGTGGCATCTACAACATTAGCCTTCTTTTGTTCAGAGGCAAAGCTCAGGCGTTCGGGACGAATAGCCACACGAACCTTGTCGCCTTTTTTGCGTGCGCTCAGGTCCACAGCCGATTCAAAGTTCACACCGTCAATGGAAATGAGGCCACTCGAAGGATCCATCACCTCAGCAGGCGCATTATTCAAGGAACCCACAAAATTGGCGACAAACACAGTGGTTGGAAAATTGTATATCTCAAACGGAGTACCCACCTGCTCCATTAAGCCAGAATTCATCACAACAATGCGATCTGAAATAGACAAAGCTTCTTCCTGATCGTGCGTTACGAAAATGGCGGTGATACCTAATTTTTTCTGAATTGCGCGAATCTCAGCCCGTAGAGAGATGCGGATCTTGGCATCCAACGCAGAGAGAGGCTCATCCAACAACAAAACCTGCGGGTGGATGGCAAGGGCGCGAGCCAAAGAAACACGCTGCTGTTGCCCGCCCGAAAGTTGATATGGATATTTATTTGCGTGCTTCTCAAGGTTAATCAGCCCGATCATTTCTTCAACACGTTGCTTTATAGTTTCTTCAGCTTCCTTACGGACTCGAAGCCCAAAGCCAATATTTTGTGCAACGGTCATATTAGGGAATAAGGCATAAGACTGAAAAATCATACCTACATTGCGCTGGTTTGGTGCTTTGTCTGTGATATCAGCGCCATCCAGCAAAATCTTCCCAGATGTCGGTGTTTCAAATCCAGCCACCATGCGCAGGGTAGTTGTCTTTCCACAACCCGATGGGCCAAGAAAAGAAACGAACTCTCCCTTTTCAATATCAAGGTTGAAATTGTCTACTACAACTGTCTCACCAAACTGTTTTGTAACCCCTGAAATAGATAAATATGACATTGTAAATTCTCCTCTTTAGCCTTAATGTGCCCCAGTAGTTTGGCCCTGTCCGCCTGTGAATAATTGAATAAGCCCCATGGCGATCCAGGTAAGCAGAAAACTTGCAAAGGATAGCGCTGCCGGTTCATACGCGCGATGCTGACCCAGCAAGAAAAGATAAGGACCAAACGCAGGCACGCCAAGGAAGGATGCCAAAGTCACCTCCCCAACGACTATTGCAAAGGTGAGCAATGCCCCACTTAACAACGCGGCGCGGATATTGGGGAGTATCACTCGTACAATTATGGTGAACCAACTTGCACCCAGGCTTTGAGCAGCTTCAGTAAGTGTCCGCACATCTACGGTACGCATGCCGGTATCTACCGACCTGTACATATAAGGTAAACCCAAAACCACATAACCTGCAACGATCAAAATATCAGTACCTACTTCAAATGTCGTAAGAGGCTGCAATAATTTTATCTCTGTAAATGGAAGCATAACTGGGGAGCTATAGATACGGATCAAACCAAAGACCAAAATGATCGCTGGCACAACGAAAGGCAGCAATGTGATGAATTCTACAATTCGGCGTGCCTCCGGCAGGCGCAGGCGGATCCAATAGGCTGTAGGGACAATCAAAATGATACTGGCGATAATTGTCATAATTGCCAGCATATTCGAATAGAGAAATGTCTTAAGGAAATCAGGGTCTTCAAATGCTCTTAAGTATGCCTTAAAACCAATAACGTCACGCTCCATGCGCAGTGAAAAATTTAATGTCGCATATAACGGTAACAGAAAATACAAGGCACCTAAAATGAACCAGAGCCAACTCCAAAAAGGAATTCGGCGAATTCGAGCTAATAAACTCATCGCAACCACCTTTCAGATCTTTTCTGAAGCCACGAATATCCCATTAAAGAAATAGCCATGATAACAACCATTCCCATCGCCATGGCATACCCGAGCCCTGGGTTATGAAGGACATCTCCTCTGATCTGGGCACCAATCTGAATGGTGATAATACCCAATCTGCCGCCCGTGAGAGCATAGGCTGTGGCATAAGCGCCAAAAGCATTTCCAAACAATAAGATCATGGAACCAAGAATTGATGGAAGCAGAACGGGAAACGCCACTCGAAGCCAATATTCGGTAGTGCTTGCGCCAAGGTTTTCAGCCGCTTCACGCCACTCTCGTTTTAATCCATCAAGTGCAGGAGCCATGATCAATACCATAAGGGGAAATTGGAAATACATATATGTGAGGCTTAGTCCCCAAAAGCTATACAGATCAAAATCCGTCTGCTGATATAAATTTATATTAAACAAACTCTTAATTAGTGCAGTAACAAAACCCGTGCGGCCGAGTGTCGCAATAAAAGCAAATGCCAATGGAACACCAGCAAAGTTTGAAGCCACCCCTGAAAAGGTTATCAATGCCGAACGCAGCGGTTTGGGTAATCCGCCTACAGTTACAGAGTATGCAAGTAAAAATCCAAAAATACCGCCACCGATAGCCGTTGCAGCACTAATGCGAATACTCAGCCAATACGCATCCAGGATGGCTTGTTCCTGAAATAGCTGAAGAATATTTGCAATTGTAAATTTACCTTCTTCATTTGAAAAGCTCCCAGCCACTAGACGCAGAGAAGGTAAAACTAGAAACAGAATTGCGAAAAGAAAAAATGGCATTACACCAATCCATTTTTTCCAATCCAAAGCAAGGGTAGGGCTTTTGGGGTTAAGAGCAGTTTGGGTCATAATTCGTTTACCTCAACTTATCTCTTGCTATGGCGAGACCCCGCCGAATGGCAGGGTCTCGCGTTATTACACCAAAATCAATTTATTAAGGAGCAGCTTGAACGTCGGCACCGACAGCGCTGTCCCAATTCGCAACGATCAATTCCTTGGCGGCATTGAGCTGAGCGAGGGATGGGAAGACTGCGCCGGAGACATCGGGCAACTTGGCAAGCAAGTCGGCGGGAATGACACCGCGTTCGCGCATATCAGCTTCGCGGATCGGATGGCAGTAACCCTTCATCCAGATCGCCTGGCCTTCGTCAGAATAGAGGAATTCCATCCATAACTTGGCAGCATTGGGGTGCGGAGCATAAGCGCTGATCGCCTGAACATACACGCCAGCGAAACGGCCAGTGGCAGGAATCACAACCTCAGCAGCAGGATTGCCTTCAAAAGAATCCACTGCGGCAAGAGCGTTATAGTCCCATGTAATGCGAACAGCGGTCTCGCCGGTTGCAACCAAACCGTTATTGGAGATCAACGGAACGAGGTTGCCAGCAGTATTCATTTCAGCAAAGTAATCAAGACCAGGCTGAGCATCATCCAGGGAACCGCCGTTGGCAAGAGCTGCTGCGTAAACAGTTTGAATCGCCTGATTGGAAGTGCGAGGATCACCAGACATGGCAACCTGACCATTGTACTTGGGGTCAAGAAGGTCAGACCAATCCTGAGGAACTTCAGGCTGAACATCGGTATTTACCAGGAAGGACAATACGCCGTAGTAATCGCCGTACCAGTAGCCTTCAGGATCCTTGGCTTCGTCAGGAATGGAATCCCATGTGGAAACCTTGTAAGGCTGAATCAAACCTTCGGCCTTGGAGGATTCGCCGAATGCAAATCCTACGTCAATGACGTCAGGAGCCTGAGGACCAGTGTTATCTTTATTAGCTTTGATGGCTTCGATCTCATCGCCAGAGCCTGCATCAGGATTCAATTCGTTGACTTCGAGACCGTACTTGGCCTTGAAAGTGTCAATAGCCTCACCATAATTGCACCAGTCATGGGGCAAAGCGATGGTTGTAAGTGTACCTTCGGCCTGGGCAGCAGCAATCAGGTCAGCCATGGGGTCAGCAGCAACGGGAGCTTCGGTTGCAGCAGCAGGTGCTTCAGTTGCAGCGGGCGCTTCGGTTGCTGCGGCGGGAGCCTCGGTTGCAGCAGCACCGCCACCACAAGCGGACAACAATGTAGCCGCAATTACGAACAGGGCGAGCAGATGATAAGCAAAGTTCTTGGTACGCATTTCTCTCTATCTCCTATATATTGTTAGTTTGATTCGACAAATGATACGATCTTCACAACTTCTCTCTCATGCACCTCCGATCTATTAACAAAGTGTTAACATTTTAGCATTATCAATATTCAAAGTCAAACTAGCTTTGAATGAATGACCAAAGTAAGTTCGTGCGGCTATCCACTTCCCATTTTTCTAACAATAAGCCAATAAATACCAGCCGAGATCAGCCCACTGACTGGAATGGTGATCACCCAGGCAGTCAGAATATCTGTAACTACAGTCCAACGCACCTTACCAAACCGCTCTGAAGCACCTACGCCAACAATTCCAGAGCTTACAACCTGTGTCGTGCTGACAGGCACGCCTACAAGAGATGCAGATAAAATAACAAAGGCTGAAGTCATTTGCGCGGCAAAACTATGTACTGGACGAATCTTGTAAAACTTAGCACCCAACGCACGAATCATACGCCAGCCGCCCAGGAATGAACCCAACGTCATTGCCAATGCACTAATCACAATAACCCAAACCGGTACAACAAATCCCTTGAGAACACCACCAATCACAAGGCTTAATGTAATAATGCCCATTGTCTTTTGTGCATCATTCGTGCCATAACTAAATGCCAGAGACAAAGCCGTTACGATCTGGCCCTGTTTGAAAAAATTATTAATATTTGGCGAGGCATTCCAAGATAATAAATAAATCACTCGCAAAACATAAAAACCGACTACAAAACCGAGGACAGGTGAGGCAAACAGGGCAAATATCACTCTAAAAACGCCATTAAACTTAATGGCGCCTGCACCAACAGCCATGTACACCGAGCCCAGCATTCCACCAATCAATGCATGTGTGGAACTGCTTGGGATGCCAAAAAACCAGGTCACCAAATTCCAGATCAAGGTACCAACAAGGCAGGCGATCAACATCCGCAGCGTTAATATATTTGAATTTACGATTGAATCACCTACAGTTCTCGCAACCACAGTACCAAAAAGAAAAGGGGCTGCAAACTCTGCAATAGCGGTAATTCCCAAGGCAACTCTCGGAGAGAATGCCCGTGAAGAGATCATAGTTGCTACAATATTACTTGAATCTCTCATGCCGTTAATAAATTCAAACACCAATGCCAGAATAATAACAAGGATCAACTCAGAAGACATTAACACCTTGTTAAGTTTTCTTTACGACAATATCTGCAATAATGTTCGCGGCCTCATCTCCGCGGTCTGCCGCATTGGACAGATGACGGTACACTTCGCGCAGCTTCAACATTTCAACGACATGGTGCAAGTCTTCAGGCCCGCTGAACAGATCTGCAACCGCCTCGCGATAGACAGCTTCTACACGATTCTCCAAGGCCTTTGCACGCTGGGCATGGTCAATGGCAACCTTGGGGTGCTTTGGTAAACGCTGTACGGCATGCCATATCTCGTAAGCGGCGTCTTTCAACAGGGATGCGATCCGCAACATATAAGGCGTGGAACTTACTTTGAGGATCACCATCTCGATCACGGTACTATCTGCATAATCCACTACATCATCAATGGAACGGGAAAGAGAAAAAATATCCTCGCGGTCAAATGGCGTCACAAAGGTACGATTCAACTCATCGATCAGGATGCGGCGCACCTCATCAGCCTCCTTCTCTTTAATAGAAAGCTGCTCTGCAACTTCCGATTCACCTGTTTCCAGATACTTAACCAACAGCTTTAATGCTTCATATGTAAGAGAAGCCTGCTCCTCTATCAACTTTTGAAATACATCTTCACGACGCCTGAACAACCTAAACATACACTCTCCAAAAAAATTAAGTCATCTTCCACTAAGGGATGACATTTCATTACTCGATCGGTTCCAGCACGCCGGGGACCATATTTGGAAAAGCAGCGCGCAGCTTCTCATCCAACTCCGGTGGTATCAATGGCGCAGTATTATTCGACATGATCTCTTTCACTTTTTTCATTGCACGGGTATGAATATCCGTTGAACCCTTCTTTTCCCAGATCGTACGCGCGTCACGGTCGGCAAGTTTTGTCATCACGGCCTCGGTCTTCATGCGGCTGATGGTGTGTTTGGCTGTAATAAAGGAACCGCCTGGCCCAATCTCTTTAATAAGGGGCAGCCCAAGTTCATCATCTGTGAAGTTGATGCCGCGCTTCATACGTTTCATCATTTGCGCCACTTCATCGTCAATGACGGCTTTCGCAAAATCAAAGGTCTTCAAGGCATCGATCAGACCGCCAATGTTGAACATATCCATGCCGCCCAGCAAACCAGCAATGCCAGACATACCCGTTTCATAACCAGACTGCGCGTCGTTCACTTTCGCATTCGTCAAGCCAACATACCCACCGGCAGGGACATCGTAAAAGCGAGCCATTTGCGCAAAGGCCATGTGCAACATGCCGCACTCAATTGCGCCTGAGGTATACGCACCAGAACGCATATCTGCCACTGTACCAAGAGTTGCATAAATTGTTGGTGTGCCCTCTTTCACCATTTGCATCAACACCAAAGCCGAAAGGAACTCTGCGTTGCCTTGTGCCAGCGTCCCAGCCATAGACATGGGCGAAGTAAGCCCGGCATTTGGCACAATGGTTGGGTACACAGGCAGGCCTTCTGCTGCAAAGAACATCACATTTTCTGTGGAGAGATTATCCATCGTCAACGGCGAAACAACAGGACAATAATGATGTGTCAGGAATGGATGCTCTTTGTAGGCTTCCTTCCCGCCCGCCACCATGTACGCCATTTCCATAATACTCAGCGTATCTTTGTGGTCGGTCGTGGTAACCCGGATCGGTTTAAGACAATACTTGATGGACGGATACAGGCGCGAGATTGTGAATTGAGCCGCAGGCGCGTCATCCGCAAGTGTGGATATGGAGAACATATCATAGCCGGGAAGTTCGTTGATCAGATGGGCGATCCGCGCAATATCTTTGGACTCTGCGCGTCTTTCCACGCCGGTAACTGGGTCGATAATATCTGGAGCAGAACTCGCCGTTACAATGACCGGACTATCCTGAGGAATCGTCTTGTCAAATTTTGGATCTCGCCCATGAAAAGTAAAAGTTGGCGGAACCAGTTTGCGATATTTTTCCACCACCGCCCGTGGAAATTTAACCCGCTCCCCATCTACAATACATCCGTGCTGTTTAAAAAGTTCGCGGGCTGGTTCATAACGAACCTTTAATCCAACTTCTTCCAACAATTCCAATGAGGCATCATGAATTCGTTCAACTTGTTCCTGGGTGAGAAGCGCTGCAAATGACATGGGTCACATCCTTATTTGTAAATTTTTTAGTCAACCAATGATCTTTTTATCTTCTTGCGTTCTACTTTCTTCTTCGGCAAAATCTTTGCCGCAAGTTTCTGGCTTTCTTTTACAAAGGTATTATTGACGATCGGGTTGTCCTGCGGAATGTGCAAAAGCTTGCGGATCGTGTGGAATTGGTCACCGCGATAGACCATGCGCTCAATGCGAACCGTACGCGCCAATCCCATGATCTGCTGAACGGGAAACATCGCCAGCCCAGAACGTGTGACCTTGAGCGATGCCGCCGCAATCGCAAAACGGACGGTTTCCTCGAGGCTCCATCCATTAAGATAGCCGTAAACAAATCCCGATGAAAAGGTCGCGCCCGCACCGGATGCATCCACAGCTTTGACTTTTGGCGCGTATGCGCGAATGATCTCATCGCCCTGCACCACCATACATCCCTGGCTTGCCATGGTAATGATGGCGGTCTTGATACCAGAGTTGATCAGCTTACGCGCCACACCGAGCATGGCTTGTTTCTTTCCGATCTGTGCGGCATCCGTAACTGCCTGACAGACCGTAACCAACCCTGAATATTTTTTGAGCAAGTCCGGGTGCTGATGTCCGTGCTCAAAATTGAGGAAGACAGGCACGTTATTTCGATGCGCTTCTTCCATTGCGCGAAGGATGTGCGTATCGCCATCGTACCAATCCACATACAGCAGCTTGGATTTCTTTATCAATGAAAGGTCAGCAGTATCCAAGGTACTCAAAATCTCTTCAGAGCGCTGCCAGAAATAGGTCCGCGCACCTTTTTTATCCGAGACATTGACCTCAAGAGGCGTTTTATATTTATTTGTAAAGCGCACCTTGCCTTGAACACCCATGCGTTTCAAAGTATCCGCAACATGATGACCAAGCAGGTCATCACCTACAGATGTGCCGATCATGCCGGAAGGCACACCCCATTGACTGAGGTTGCATGCAATGATCGCGGCATCATCATAAACATACTCACTGACCTGATGAACGATCGCGCCAGTGTTGAGCTTCGGTAACTTGTCCAACGCCATGATGTAGACAGGCGTCAACATACCGAAACCAATATAAGAAGGGTTGAGAATTTTCTTTACCATAACATAGACAATGGACCTAGACCACGGACGTCCAACGTCCATCGTCTGAGGTCTATGGTCTATCCTTTCAGCTTCTCGCTTTTCGGGTCGTACAACACGCCCGCAGTCACTTCTGCTTCGCGGTTGCCTTCAATTAATTCAATCGTAAAGCGATTGCCTTTCACAGCCAACTCGGTGGGTAAAAATGCATACAGAATATTCTTCTTCACGGTAAAGCCATAGCCGCCGCTACGCACGCGGGTAATGACTTTGCCTTCATGATGCACCGCTTCACCGCCATAGATCTGTACATACTCTTCGGTATCGGTCAGTACCAATGTGCAGAGTTTGCGCTTCACTCCCTCCGCCTTTTGCTTGACTAACGCTTCGCGTCCAATGAAATCGCCTTTGTTCAGATCCACACAGAACCCAAGCCCAGCCTCATACGGAGTGATGGTTGGAGTAATATCCACAGTGAAATATTTGAAGCCCTTCTCCAAACGCAGCGGATCGAGTACTTTGTACCCGCCGAGTTCCATGCCAAATTCCTTGCCAGCTTCAATGAGCATATCCCAGACCATCGTAGCGCGGTTATTTGGGATGTACAACTCCCAACCCAATTCACCTGCATAACTCACACGCTGTGCCAGCACGCTTACCCCATTAATGACGATAGCTTTCGTCATTAAATATGGATGCGCCTCGTTGGAAACATCACTACTGGTGATCTTCTTCAACACATCGCGAGACTTTGGCCCCCACAACGCAAGACAGGCGTGTTCCTGTGTAATATCACGAACGGATACATCGCCGTCTTTTTCATCCACATGCATCAAAATCCGCGCATGGTCATTGGCAATAAAGCCTGAACCCGTAATCACCCAGAAATGCTCTTCACCCAAGCGCGTTACGGTCAAGTCTGATTCAATGCCGCCATTCTTGTTGAGGAATTGAGTGTAAACTGCGCTGCCAACGGGCTTGTCAATATTGCTGGAAGTCAATCGCTGCAACAATGGCAACGCACCTTTTCCCTTGACTTCAATCTTTCCAAAGGATGTCAGATCATATAAAGCCACACGCTCACGAGTCGCTATATGTTCCACGCGCAAACGCTCAAAGAACGGAGGCTTCGTCCACCCCCATTGACGTTGATCCTCGCCCATGCGTCGCCATTCTTTGCCGGGGTCAAAGTAGTTCACGCGTTCCCAGCCAAACTTCTCGCCAAAGACAGCGCCGTTTTCCATCAAACGATAATGTACCGGACTGGTACGATGCGGACGCGCATTCTCATGTTCATCATTCGGGAAGCGCAAGCGATAGTAATACTTCACGCTTTCCATTGTGCGTTCCGCCGCATACTTGAAATCGGAATAATAATTTCCAAAGCGAGTGGCGCGATAACCATAAATATCCATCGGCGCTTCGCCGTCAATAATCCATTCTGCGATCAGTTTACCCATGCCGCCTGCACCGCCATAGCCATTGAGCGACATGCCCGCCATCATCCAAAAGCCTTTCACCCCGGGCATGGGTCCAAGCAGAGGTTGGCAATCTGGAGTGTACGCGCCCGGGTGACGAACCAATGTAATAATTCCCGCTTGATCCAAAAACGGCAAACGTCGAATCGCACCTTCGAGCAACATTTCAAACTGGTCAAAGTCACCAGGGAAAGATTTGCTTCCATGTTCCCACGGCGTGCCATCGATCCAGCGCGGCAACGGCTTCGGCTCATATCCGCCAATCACCAACCCGCCCTGCTCCTGACGCATGTACACCAAATTATCGGGGTCGCGCAAACACGGAGTCTTTGCATCGAATTCATGTCCGGGTACAGCCCGCAACGCAATATGTTGATGATCAACCGGAGTGGTTGGGACGTGCAGCCCCGCCATGGCAGCGATGCGCGGCGCCCACATACCCGCAGCGTTGATGATGATCTCGCATCGAATCTCGCCTTTATCTGTTACAACAGCCTCAACCTCTCCCTTCGCTGACACTTTGATTCCGGTCACGCGGGTGTTGGTATAAACCTCCACGCCCAACTGCTTTGCAAAATTAACCATGGAAGTAGTTGTGGTGTATGGGTCAAGCTGCCCATCCCCCGGAAGGTATATACCGCCATACAGATCTTTATCCGAAATCTGCGACATATGGCGCTTGGATTCTTCAGGAGAAATCACTTCGCAATCCAGCCCCAATGCCTTCGCACGGCTGACACTACGTTCCATTTCAAGCAACTGTTCCTTACTTGAAGCCACACGCAAACTGCCAACCGTATCGAACAGTCCCAATTCCTTATACAACTGCACGCTATACATACGGAAACGCAGCATGGCCTGAGACGTAGCGAATTGCGTCACCAACCCTGCCGCATGAGATGACTCACCGCTGGCAATCTCCCCTTTCTCGATAATGACCACATCCTTGCGTCCATTCTTCGCAAGGTGATAAGCAACCTGCGCGCCATAAATCCCGCCGCCAATGACAACAATTTCCGCTTGACTCTTCATATTTGCTCCATGTGTAAGTATACAAGTACGCAGGTAAACAAATGACCATGTCTACATGGGTACGTGTTTAAGTTCTCATACAGTTACGTCGTTTACGATTAACGTTTCCACAGAATATTCTGCCAGATCTTTCACAGCAGATTTTGCAAAACCGGAATCTGTCACGAACTTATCCACTTCCTCAATGCTTGCAACAGGAAAATTCGATACTGCCCCCCACTTGCTATGATCAGCCACCACAATGACTTGACCCTTCGTGCGTTCGATCATCTTACGAACTACTTCAGCTTCTGCATTGGTTGGCACGGTGCAGCCGTGTTTTAGTGAGATTCCATCAACGCCAAGAATCACCTTGTTGGCAAAGACCAAATTCAAATTGTCCAGCGCGAAGCGGCCTGCCAAAGAGTTGGAACGTGACTGGAATTCCCCTCCAGTGAAATAGTAATGAAAGCCCGGCTCGCCAAGCTCCAAAGCAGCATTGACATTGTTTGTAAAAACAGTAATTTTTGAATCACGGCGGATATGCTGCAAAACCTGTGTAGCCGTGGTTCCACTGTTTATAAAAACAATATCACCTTCTTCGATAAGCGAAGCGGCAAATTCACCAATGCGTCTTTTCTCTTCAGGAAAATGTTGTGCGCGCTGTTGATACTCCTGCTCAAAGATCACACGCTGATTCATGATCGCCCCCCCGTGCGTGCGTTCCAAAATTCCTTTTTGTTCCAGCCATTCAAGGTCGCGGCGAACCGTAGCCTCAGACGTTTCAAGCAAATCCATCAAATCGGCAGTGCGCACAATTTGATGGAGGGCAAGGTATTCCTGAATTCGTTCGCGGCGTTGAGCAGGGATAAGGGGTTTACCCATCTGGAAGATTATATAAGAATTTGAAGGAATTTGCAAGTTTTTGATTTTTTCATTATAATTCGTTCACTACCTTTCATAAGGCAGACCCTAAAGGTTTTTGAAAAATAAATGATAGACAAACCTTTCAGGGTCTTTTTATTTGGAGTTTCCAATGAAAAAACTTGTAAAAGATCTTATGCATCCCGGCATCATCACTTGCAAACCCACAGCAACCTTGGGGCAAGTTGCCGTTTTATTACATCAACACAATGTTCATGCCTTGTTCGTTGTTGATCGTGATGGGCGCATTACAGGTGTTATTTCAGATTTTGATTTAATGGCAGGTGAATGGCTTTCCTCCGATTCTGAAAGCCTGGGAGCCATGCGAACAATCACAGCCGCGGATCTTATGTCGCAGCCAGTTGATTCTATTGATGCAAACATTCCCCTCACTGAAGCAGTAGACCTGTTCATCGAAAAAAGTGTCAGCCGTTTTCTCGTGACAGATAATGAAAAACCTGTCGGCATTTTTTCCTTGTCTGATTTTGTTGCCAGCATCACAGATGAGATCAAAGCCAAACGTGAAACCGTTGGAGATGTGATGTCTCATGCCATTTTGGTATGTCGTGGCAAAACCCCAGTAGCATCTGCCGCATATGCAATGACCTCCTCCGGCTGGCGCTCTGTGCTGGTGGTGGATGGAAAAGGAAAAATTCTGGGCGTAGTCAGCGGACATGATCTGCTTCGCTTTGTAAAAGAGGGCACCGCAGAAAAGGTGGTTGTCCGCGATGTGATGCACCCCGCTCTGACGATTGACATTCACGCCAGCCTGCGTGAAGCCGCAGATATGATGATTCAAAATCACCATCACCGGTTGGTCGTGATCGACAAGGAAGACCCTGAAGCATTTCCGCTTGGAGCGATCTCCACATTCGACATTGTGGCAGAAATGGCACGGCCGGACTCTGTCTGGCAAAAACAATAAGTCTGTGAATACTTAAGGTATTGCATTTTGCAATACCTTTACATTTTCCTGGAGGGCGATCATGTTCTCCAAAATCAGGAGCTAAATCATGTCAGAATTTCCAACACATGCACAGGCAGTTATCATCGGCGGAGGCGTGGGCGGTTGCAGTATCGCCTATCATCTGACGAAATTAGGGTGGAAGGATGTTGTTGTCCTTGAGCGGCACGAATTAACTTCAGGCTCTACCTGGCATTCAGCAGGCCTCGTCGGCCAGATGCGCTCAGATGCAAACCTGACCCGCATGATGCACTACAGCACAGACCTGTACCGCAGCCTCAAAGCTGAAACAGGGCAAGATACATCCTGGCGAGAGGTCGGCGGGATTCGCCTCGCATCATCTGCTGAAAGAATGGAAGAAACCAAACGCCTCGTAGGCATGGCGAATTCCTTCGGCGTGCCGATGGAACTCATTAGCCCCAAAGAAGCGCAGGACATGTTCCCGCTGATGGACATCAAAGGCGTGGTTGGCGCAGCCTACACCCCCAACGACGGCAGCATTGACCCGACCGGCTTAACCAACGCCCTCGCCATCGGCGCAAAGAACCGCGGCGCAAAAATTTTCACCGACACAAATGTTGAGAAGATCAATCTGGTAAATGGCCGCGTCAGCGAAGTAGTCACCAACAGAGGTACGATCAAGACCGAGGTTGTAGTGAACGCTTCCGGTATGTGGGGACGCGAGATCGGAAAAATGGTCGGGCTGAGTCTGCCGGTCATCCCGATGGCGCATCTTTACATTATGACCAAGCCCATTGAAGGAGTCACCAGCAAGTTCCCCAACTTGCGCGACCCAGACTTGCTCGTCTATTGGCGCGAGGAAGTCGGCGGTCTTGTCACTGGCGGGTACGAACGCCAGCCCGCCACCTTCGGCATGAACGGCATCCCGCGTGATTTCAAATTCAAGCTGCTGGAACCAGATTGGGAACGCTTCACGCCGTTGATGGAAAATTCCATCCGCCGTGTGCCTGCGGTGGAAACTGCCGAAGTGAAAATGCTATTGAACGGCCCCGAAGGCTTTACCCCCGATGGCGAATTCCTGCTTGGGCCGACAACCGTCAAAGGCTTTTGGGTGGCTTGCGCTTTCTGTGCGCATGGCCTCGCAGGCGCAGGCGGCATCGGCAAGGTGATGGCCGAGTGGATCGTAGACGGCAACCCCGAATGGGATATGTGGCGTTTGGATGTCCGCCGCTTTGGCCCGAACTACAACAGCCTCGAATATGCGGTTGCACGTACCTTTGAAACTTATACCCAATATTATGATATTCACTTCCCGGGTGAAGAGCGCTTGTCAAAACGCAACGTGCGCACCTCCCCCACATACAATCGCTTGCGCGACCTTGGCTGTCACTTTGGCGAGAAGATGGGCTGGGAACGCCCGAACTGGTTCAAGAAATATGAAGAGCTTGCCACTCACGGCCACGAGCCGCGCGGTTGGGCACGCCACAACTGGTCACGCGCTATCGGTCATGAGCATTTGATGACCCGCGAAAATGCCGGTCTCTTCGATGAAACCTCCTTCAACAAGTTTGAAGTGCGCGGCCCGGGCGCTCTGAAATTCCTCAATTATGTTTGCTCCAATGAAATGGATCAGCCGCTTGGCACGATCACATACACTCAATGCCTCAACAAACGCGGCGGCATCGAATGCGATTTCACCGTCACCCGCCTTGCAGAAGACCGCTTCTTCATTGTTACTGGTACTGCCTTCGGCCAACACGATATGTCCTGGCTTTCGCTCAACATGCCCGAAGATGGCACAGTGACGATTGAAGATGTCAGCTCCAATTATGTGTGTCTCGGTTTGTGGGGACCCAAGGCTCGCAAGATCCTTGAAAAAGTGACGATGGATGATGTATCGAATGCGTCCTTCCCTTATATGACTTCCAAGCGAATGAATGTGGGCGATGTCCCTGTCATCGCTTCGCGCGTAACGTATGTAGGAGAGCTGGGCTGGGAGTTTTACTGCCCCTCTGAATATGGCATGAGACTTTGGGATACGCTCTGGGAAGCTGGTCAACCAGAAGGCATGGTGGCTGGCGGCTACAAAGCCATCGACACCTTGCGCATTGAGAAGGGCTATCGCTATTGGAGCGGTGAGATTTCGCCAGATTACACTCCGTATGAAGCGGGCCTTGGCTTTGCTGTGAAATTGGATAAGCCCGATTTCATTGGCAAGGATGCGTTGGTGAAGCAAAAAGCAGAGGGCATCAAGCGAAAGCTTTGCACCATCACATTGGCAGATGACCGCACCATTGCGCTTGGCAAGGAACCGATCCGCGCGGACGGTAAACTCGTCAGTTGGGTGGCGGCGGGTGGATTTGGTTATTCGGTGAATAAGTCGATTGCTTTTGCATATCTCCCAATGGAATATGCGAAGGCTGGAACAAAATTAGAGATTGAGTGCTTTGGCGAGCAGGTCGGCGCAGAGGTGACGCAGGCCGTGTTGTGGGATGCCAAAGGCGAGAGAATTCGTCAGTAAAGAGGAACAGGTTCGAGATTAAGTAGGAAGCGTTGAAGTTAGGTGCGTCGCACCTGTCGGGTAGATGAATCTCATTAATCAGGTTATCTAATCGAGTGGAATTTATCCAACAATTCAAGGTGCGACGCACTCCCCTTACAAGGAGGTTTCCGTCCCAAATCGTTATCGGCAAGTCCATGTTCGTTTCCAAACCACACTAACTCTGGAAGGATAGTATGACCATGACACTCGCTATCGATAAAGCCATTGCTAAAGTACCGTTTTTGAAGGATTCCAAGAATATCAAGAAGACTCCTTTAAGCGGCGGTATCACCAATTTGAACTTCAAGATCGACGCTGACGGAAGATCGTATGTAATTCGATTGGCTGGGGCAGGTACAGATCAGCTGGGAATTAAACGAGATGTGGAATATGCAGCCAACAAAGTAGCCGGTGAGTTGGGAATCGCTCCTGAGGTTGTTTACTTCATTGAGCCCGAAGGTTATATTGTGACGCGCTTTGTCACAGGCAAGCGCATCATGCCGGATGAGATCGTTAAGCCTGATTATCTGATGCGCGTTGCGCAGAAGCTTCGACTGTTCCACCGCAATTCGCCGAAGTTAAAAGGTGAGTTCAATGTTTTCCGCCGCGTGGAAATGCTCGAAAAAACTGCAAAGAGCAAAGGCGCACAATTCCCTGAAGATTGGGATTTCATTATGAAGAAAATGCGCGAAGCGGAAAAGGCTTTACTCAAGGATCCATATATCCCCACACCTTGTCATAACGACCTGCTCAACCTAAACTGGCTGGACGAGGAAGTTGCGGGAGATATCGGCGAGATCCGTTTGCTGGATTGGGAATACGCGGGCATGGGTGATATTTTCTTTGACCTTGGGAATTTTTCGCATCACCATCGTTTGAATGAAGAACAGATCCGCATCTTTCTTACGGCCTATTTTGGAACCATGACCCCCAAGCATTATGCCCGTCTGAGAATCATGTGGCCCATGTCTGAGCTGCATGAAGCCATGTGGGGCACAACTCAATCGGTCATTTCCAGCCTGGAAGAGGATTTTCAAGGGTATGCCAACTTATGGTTTGGCCGCTACCGTATGCATGTGACCGATTTCCGCTGGGAACAGTGGTTGAAAGATGCGGCAAAGAAAAAATGATAAATTATGAATGATGAAGGATGAATTCGACATCATTCATTTATTTCAAATTACTTAATAAAGAAATAATTAAACAAGGAGTAACAAATGTCTATCGTAAATGCAAAAGAAATCATGATCCCTGCGGCGAAGGAAGGCTGGGCTGTGGGTGCGTTCAACGTGACCGACCTGCTGCAATTTGAAGCGGTGATCGATGCCGCCATCGAAACTAAGTCACCGGTGATGGTACAGACCTCGGTGAAGCCGTCTCAATTCCTCGGTACTGATATGATGGTTGCCATCTATCGCACGCTTGCTGAAAAAGCCCCTGTGCCGGTTGTGCTGCACCTCGATCACTGCACCGAGATTGATTACTGCAAAAAATGCGCCGATGCTGGCTACACCAACATCATGATCGATGCATCGAAACAATCGTATGAAGAAAATATCCGCCAGACCAAGGAAGTGGTGGATTACTGCCACAGCGTTGGTAATATCTCTGTTGAAGGCGAGCTTGGAACCGTTGGCGGCGTGGAAGATCAAATTAAGGTGGCGGAAGATGAGGCGCAACTCGCCAACCCTGAGCAATCAGTGGAATTCGTACAGCGCACCGGTGTGGATATTTTTGCACCAGCCATCGGCACTGCACACGGAGTTTACAAAACCAAGAATCCGAAGATTGATACCGAGCGCATGGCGACCATCCACAAGATGTTAAATGGAGGCGGCGTTAAGACTCCGCTGGTTGTTCATGGTGGAACAGGCCTGCCCGAAGATACCATCAAGAAATTGCTTGCGGCTGGCGGCGCGAAGTTCAACGTCTCTACCGAGTTGAAGCGTGTATTGATTGATGCAAAATACGAATACATCTCTGCGCATCGCGAAGAGTACGACCCAGGCAAATTGGATAAATTCGTCCGTGAAGCCACCAAGAAAGCCGTCATGCACTGGATGCAGATGATTGAATCTGTAGGGCATGCGTAAGCAAGTACATAAATAAACAGGTAGACATGTATACCTGTGTGCATGTTTACTTATTTACACAAATTAATTAGGAGAACTAGCATAATGAAAAATATTGAAGAATACTACGCCCCGTGGGTTAAGGGCATCCCGATGTATATTTCGGATCACATTGAACTGGCATGGCGCAAACCTGAGTTGCACCGCATGATGTCCAATGAAAATCCCCTGCCCCCTTCTGACAAGGTGTTGGAGGCAATGTTCAAATACGCCAAGATGACCAACCGCTACCCAGACCAAGGTTTGGTTGTCCGCAGCAAGATCGCGGAGATCAATGGCGTTGCCGGCCCGCAGAATGTAATGATCGGCAATGGCTCCAGCGAAGTGTACGATAACATCTTCCGCATGTTCATTGAGCCAGGTGACGAAGTAATTCAACACACACCCTGCTTCGGCATTTACGGTCTACGCGGCACTTTGCTCGGCGCCAAAATGGTCTCTGTGCCGATGATCTACGAAGATCATAAACTTAAATACGATCACAAAGCGCTGATGAACGCTGTCACCGACAAGACCAAGATCATTGTCATCCCGAACCCCAACAATCCCAGCGGCAACTTCATGGATCCAGAACACTTTGAGCCGTTCGCCAAGTTGGGCATTCCGTTGGTCGTAGATGAAGCCTACATCGAATATGCTGGTTTGGGCAAGTCGCAGGTGGAATTGACCAAGACGTACAAGAACGTGTTCATCACCCGCACAATGTCCAAGGCGTACGGACTGGCTGGTATGCGCTTTGGGTACACCATCGCGCACGAAGACACCCTCAAGCAGGTAGCCGGCTCCCTGCTTCCGTGGAATGTGGGAACCATTCCTATGTGGGCTGCTCTCGCTGCCTTTGAAGATACCGAAGGTCTTGCAGAGCGAGTCAAATTCAACAACGACGCAGTGGATTTCATCACCGAGGCGTTGGAAGTGATCCCCGGCTTTTATGTGATGCACTCCCAAGCCAATTACATCCTTTTCGACTGTGGTGAAACTGGCAAGACAGGTAAGGAAGTTCTCGCCTACGCCGAAACCAAGGGAATCATTTTGCGCGGCGAAAGCAAGAAATATGGTTCAGACGGTTGGTTCCGTGTGACCATTGGTTCCAAGGAAGAGAACGAACTCTTCGTCAACACCGTGCTTGAATTCTTTGGAAAGAAGTAAAAGACTCTCAAACCTGACAGGTTTTTGAAACCTGTCAGGTCTTTGACTGGAGGAAATCATGTCCAAAATTAAAGCAGTCTTCTTCGATCAAGACGGCGTGATCATTGATACAGAACGTGATGGTCACCGTGTTTCGTTCAATATGACCTTCAAGGAATTCGGTTTCACTGACGAATGGGATGTGGAGTATTACCACGAACTGCTGCAAGTCGGCGGCGGCAAAGAGCGCATGAAGAAGCATTGGCAGACCAAGGGCTTCTCCAAGCCAATGACAGAAGAAGAAATTGATGCCCTCGTGAAGGACATGCACAAGCGCAAGACGGCTTTGTTCGTGGAACTGATCGAGACTGGTAAACTGCCCCTTCGCCCGGGCATTCATCGGTTTATGAAAGAAGCGATGGATGCAGGCCTCAAACTCGCTATTTGCACCACATCCAACGAGCAGGCGGCGAAAGCCATCACCGAAGGTCCGCTGGCAGACATCAAGTTTGAAGTTGTTCTGGCTGGTGATGTGGTCGAGAAAAAGAAACCAGATCCCGCCATTTACAACCTGGCGCTTTCCAAACTTGGCCTGAGCCCCGATGAAGTGATCGTGGTGGAAGATTCCAAAAATGGCCTCGCTGCCGCAAAATCTGCTGGCGCGAATGTCATTGTCACCACCAATCACTACACTGAAAGAGAGGATGTAAGCGCAGGTGATGTGATCGTTTCCTGCCTTGGTGATGCCGATGGCGAGAAGGCTGAAGTCCGTAAGGGCAGCCTTGCTGGTTTTGACGGCATTGTGCATATAAAGCAATTGGTCGAATTGTTCGAGAAGTAACAAACAAAGGATGCATGAAGAAACTTTCATGCATCCTTTGTTAACATTTATCTATCTTGGTTTTGCTATTGCATGTAAAATTGGCAAATTATTTGTCGAACCCATTTTAGACTGCCAGTGTTTCCTATACAGATAATTCAGAGGAGAGTCCCCATAGAGGGGCAGGAGGTGCAGTATCGATGATTAATATTCGCTCTTCGTAAGTTCAGTTTCTTGATCTAATAAATACCAATTCAAAATCAAGGAGAATTACGAAAATGGCAGAAAAAAGTCAGGCGCACGACAAGCAAGTACTACATAAGTTGGGGTATGCACAGGAACTTTCGCGCCGCATGAGCGGCTTCTCGAACTTCGCAATTTCATTTTCAATCATTTGTATTCTGGCTGGTGGTATTTCCGCCTTTCCCGCTGCCTTCAATGCCCTCGGTTCCGGCGGCGCTTTCTTGATCTGGCTGGTCGGCGGCGTGCTTGCCATGAGTGTTGCCTTCGGCATGGGACAGATCGCTTCGTCCTTCCCGACAGCAGGTGGTCTCTATCACTGGAGCTCTCACCTCGGCGGGAAATTCTGGGGATGGGCAACTGCCTGGTTCAACCTCATCGGTTTGATCTGCGTGGTCTCTTCGGTGGATGTGCTGCTCTACACCGTGTTCTTCAAAGACCTGCTGCTCGGCACCGCACTCGGTGTGGATGTTTCCGGATTCGGAACCATGCACCAAACCATCTTTTTGATCCTTGCACTTGGTTCACAAGCAATTTTGAATCACTATTACATTGATATCACCACCAAACTCACTGACTGGAGTGGTTACGTCATCCTCGGCTTGACCGTGATTTTGATTATCACCCTGTTTGCCTTCAGCTCCGTTCCTCTGGATTTCTCCCGCTTATGGACCTTCCAAAATGTAACCGGTGATGTTGGCGGCGCTGTCGTACCGTTCCGCACTGAAAGCATTGCTTTTGCATTCCTGCTTGGCCTTTCCTACGTTTGTTACACCATCACAGGCTTCGACGCCTCGGCTCATACTTCTGAAGAAACCCAGGATGCCCAGGTAAACGTGCCAAAGGGTATGTGGACCGCTGTGTTCTGGTCTTGGGTATTTGGTCTCGTGGCTGTTGCAGCATACGTGTTGACCATGCCAAGCCTTGAAGAAGCGGCAGCGGCTGGTTGGGGTTCGTTCTTCTATATGTGGAGCGCTTCCACCATGCCGAGCTGGTTGAGCATTTTCCTTGCGGTCGGCATGGTGCTTGTGAACTACGTTTGTGCATTGGCTGGTCTCACTTCCACCTCTCGTATGATGTATGCCTTCGCTCGTGACGGTGGTCTACCTGCGTCCGAGTCCCTCGCCAAAGTCAGCACCGTATATCGCACTCCTGGAACTGCCGTTTGGGTTTCCGCTATCTTTGCATTTGCCAGCACCCTCTATGCCCCCGCTTATCTTATCTTGGCAGTGGCTTGTGCGGTATTCCTGTACCTTTCCATGGTTATGCCAATTGCTGCGGGCTTGCTTGCTGAAGGCAGCGCCAAATGGAAAGAAAAAGGCCCGTTCAACCTTGGCGGTTTCTCCAAGCCAAATGCTTTCCTTGCCGTCATCTTCGGCATCGTATTGGCGATCAGCGGTTTCTTCCCGCCCAATGAAAAAGTCTTCTACTTTACGATCGTCTTCGTCGTTGCATTGCTGGGACTGTGGTCTAAGAAAACTGCCCCTGTGGGCATCGTTGTTGCTGTCGTCGGCTTGGTGTTGGGTTTCCTTCCCGTCTCTGAGGAAAATGTTATGCACTTCCTCATTCCCACAGCATCGACCTCCTACATCGCCATTGGGGTTGCCATCGTAACAGCCGTAATCACATTCGCCACCGGCGGTGAAGACGTGCGCTTCGAAGGCGTTCCCGAAGGCGATAAGATCAAGGAACGTCAGGCAAAGATCGCCGAGATCGAAAAACAATTCGGCGAGCACTAAAAATCTCTTGCAGGTAAAATTAAGAGCGGTATCTCGCAAGGGATACCGCTCTTATTCAAATATCGAGGAGCCATTCATGAAGTACTTGCTCGGCATTGATCAAGGTACCACACAGACAACCGCTGTCATCGTCAACGAAAACGGCGAAATGCTCGAAAAGAACTCCGCGCAATTACCAG
>CAZHOX010000029.1:23453-26021 GCA_964534345.1 uncultured Anaerolinea sp. | reverse complement strand
CTGCAAAAGGTAGGCGCGTTCAAATTCCGCGGTGCGTGCAACGCTGTCTTTTCGCTTTCGGATGAAGAAGCGGCAAAAGGCGTGTGTACTCATTCATCGGGAAATCATGCTGCGGCGTTGGCGCTTTCAGCACGGATGCGCGGGATCCCTGCGTATATCGTCATGCCGAGCAATGCGCCGCAAGTGAAAAAAGATGCTGTCGCTGGGTACGGTGGCAGGATCACGTTTTGTGAGCCAACGCTCGAAGCGAGAGAAAGCACATTGGACAGAATCAGGCTCGATACGGGTGCGAGCGTTGTTCATCCATATAATGATGAGCGTGTGATTTCCGGTCAAGGCACGGCGGTGTTGGAACTGCTGGAAGATGTCCCCGACTTGGATGTGATCATCGCTCCCGTTGGCGGCGGTGGACTGTTGAGCGGCACATCCATTGCGGCGATGGAAACAAAAAAAGGAATTCGCGTGATCGCAGGCGAGCCCGAAATGGCTGATGATGCATTTCGCTCGATGAAGGCTGGTGAGATCATTCCATCAGAAAATCCCAAAACAATTGCGGATGGTCTGCTCACTTCACTTGGCACGCTCACTTTTCCGATCATTCAAAAAAACGTGGAGCAAATTGTGACCGTGAGTGAAGCGGGCATTATCGCATCGATGAAATTTGTTTGGGAACGTGCAAAGCTCATCATTGAGCCGTCGTCTGCTGTGGCGGTTGGCGTGTTGTGGGAAAAGAAAATCGATCTGCATGGACTCAAAGTTGGCGTTATCATCAGCGGCGGCAATGTGGATTTGAAAAAGCTGCCGTGGCAGGATTAGGAGAAAACATGAACCCAATCGAAACCATTTTAGAAAAACAACAAATTGCAATTTTAGACGGTGCGCTTGCAACCGAGCTTGAGAATCGCGGATGCAATTTGAACGACGATCTTTGGTCAGCCAGAATTTTGATGGAGCAGCCTGAACTCATTCGTCAGGTGCATCTCGATTATTTCAACGCAGGTGCAGACTTTGCCATCACGGCGAGTTACCAGGCCACAGTGGAAGGCTTTTCAAGACGCGGATTGAATAGAGAAGAATCTCTTGCCCTCATGCAAAAATCTGTGAAGATCGCGCAAGAGGCTCGCGATGAATTTTGGGCAAATGAAGCTAATCGCGTGAACAGAGTCCGTCCGCTCATTGCTGCATCGGTTGGCCCGTACGGCGCATTTCTCGCAGACGGTTCGGAATATCGCGGCGACTATGATCTGACTGAACAGGAATTGATCGACTTCCACCGTCCGCGTGTGGAAGCGCTCATCGCCTCAGGTGCGGACCTTTTGGCCTGCGAGACCATCCCATGCATGATCGAAGCTCAAGCATTGACCAAACTACTGAGCGAATTTCCAAACACATTGGCATGGTTCACCTTCAGCGCGAAAGATGATGAGCACATTTGTCACGGGGAAAAAATTGCTGATTGTGCCGCATACTTAAATCAGTTTGAGCAAGTGGCAGCAATTGGAATCAACTGCACTTCGCCGCTTTACATTCCTTCGCTTATTCGTGAGATCAAAAAGAATACAAACAAGCCTGTCATCGTTTACCCGAATTCAGGCGAAGTGTACGACCCAGAGACGAATACCTGGCATGGAGAAACATCCTGCGAGGAGTTTGGTTCGCAATCAAAAGATTGGTATGCAAACGGTGCGCGCATCATCGGCGGATGCTGCCGAACGACACCTGACCACATTCGAGAAGTGAAGAACTGGGCACATCAATGACCGAATCCATCATCCTTGCAGTTGACCTTGGCACATCTGGCATGAAAGTTGCGCTGATCACCGTCAGCGGGAAAGTGCTGGGCTGGGAAGCCGAGCCAATTAAATTAATGCTCACCTCTGACGGCGGCGTGGAACAATCACCAGACGAGTGGTGGGCGGCGTTTCTATCAGCTTCAAAAAGGTTGATCGGGAAGAATCAGGCATCGGCGAGTTTGATCCGCGCGGTTTGCTGTTCCACGCAAGGCGAAGGGACGATCCCCGTTGATAAAGATGGAAATGCGCTCGGCAATTGCATCCTATGGATGGACATGCGCGGAGCGAGTCATCTCAAAAAGCAATTGAATGGATTGATCAACATCGATGGCGCGGATGTATTCAAGGTGCTGCGCTTCGTGAGTCTGACGGGCGGGATGCCGAACCTCGCGGGCAAAGACCCTGCGGGACACATGCTTTTAATCCGCGATACGATGCCTGAGATATATGCGAAGACGCATAAGTTTTTGAACGTGCTGGATTATTTGAATTTGCGCCTCACCGGTGAGTTCGTGGCTTCATTCGATTCGATTGTCACTTCATGGGTGACGGATAACCGCAACCCGAATGAACTGCGCTACAACGATGGGCTGATCTCGATGCTTGGCATTGACCGCGCCAAATTGCCTGACGTGGTAGCCTGTTCCGCTGTGATCGGCAATGTGAAAGCGGATGTTACAAATGCGCTTGGGCTTTCAAGCGACGTGAAAGTGGTGGCAGGCTCCATTGACAATACCGCCTCTGCGATTGGTTCTGGCGCCGTGGAAGATTTTCA
>CAZHOX010000029.1:0-23353 GCA_964534345.1 uncultured Anaerolinea sp. | reverse complement strand
AACGGTGTCATTTACACGCCGTGGATCTGGGGCGAGCGCGCGCCAGTGGACGATAAAACGGTGCGGGCAGGTTTGTATAACCTGTCTCTGCACAATACACGCGAGGATATCATCCGCGCATTTTTGGAAGGGATTGCGCTCAACACAAAATGGCTGATGACTCCAGTTGAAAAATTCCTCGGCAAAAAAGTGAGCTCGATAAATATCGTTGGCGGCGGGGCGCAGTCGGATGTGTGGTGCCAGATCTTTGCGGATGTAATGGATGTGGAAATTAAGCAGGTTGCAGAACCCGTTTATGCCAATGCTCGGGGTGCGGCATGGATAGGTGCGGTGGGGCTGGGTGAAATATCGTTTAGTGATGTGCCAAAACTGGTGGAGATAAAGCAAGCCTACACACCTAATAATAAAAACCGCTCACTTTATGATGAGCGGTTCGATGCATTCAAAACAATCTACAAGCAGATGAATGGGCTTTACAAGAAGTTAAATGGATAATCAAATAAACAAAAATGCGGTCTCACCAAATGGTGAGACCGCAACCTTATTAATAAGGTTTATTGAACTGAGAATTGAAGCGTTCTCACGGATGCACCGTTGAAAAACACTTCAACCTGATATGTACCTACAGGCCAGCCACCATCTGGAGGCTCAAAATAGAAGTACACAGTGTAAGAAAGTTGGTCCTGATCTAAAGTCAAATCTACTTCGTCGATGACAAAGCCGGGATCGTAACCTTCCACGTTAACCACTGTCCATTTTGAGGTGACCACGTTGCCAGCAACACCATTGGACAGGTCACTGACTGCATAAACGGTATCTGATGGGCTAAAGACATTTGTGACTTGAGTGCCCTCTTGATCCTTTGCCACACGGACATTTTCCAATGTAGGCTCACCCAAGGCGCAGGCAAGGGTTGAAACAACCAACGCTGCTACTGCAAGCAGTATTGAAATTTTATTCTTTGATCTCATTTATAAATTCTCCTTTTCAATTGTTATTTAGATAATTTCAATATAATTATAGTACAAGGCCGCGGATAACTTTCTCCCCAATTTAGGCTATTGAAGGGAAATTCATCAGCGTGGCGAATGCTGTTTTGCTGGACCATGCCAGATACCTGAAAGAGGCGGTTTGGTTTTAGAGTCCAGATTGTTATCAGCATAAAAATCCAGATTAGTGTTGGATTAGAAGTTATTTAGTCGCTTGACTTTGCGACTCGAGGTATTGTATAGTAATCAGCGGTAGAAAAATCGAGGCACCGCCCACGGGCTGTGTCTTTTGTTTGTAAAAAAACCTTTATTAACCTGATTGTAAGGAGAGGCAATGATCAAAGTCAGTGGTCTTACAAAGGACTACGGCGCACGCCGCGCCATTCAAAACCTAAACTTCGACGCGCAACAGGGTGAAATTGTGGGGTTTCTTGGGCCAAACGGTGCAGGGAAAACCACCACCATGCGCATTCTAACTGGCTATATGCCCCCCACAGATGGTGAAGCCATTGTGGCCGGATATGATGTTGTGGAAGAATCGCTTGAAGTTCGCAAGCGGGTCGGGTATTTACCGGAAACTGTCCCACTGTACACAGACATGGTAGTGTTCGATTACTTGAAGTTCATGGGCGAGCTGCGTCACATCCCTAACGTGGAAGACCGTGTGGATGAAGTGTTGGATATGGTCGGCTTGCTAGAACGCTCGAATGGTTTTATTGGCAATCTTTCAAAGGGTATGCGCCAGCGTGTTGGGTTGGCCCAGGCACTTCTGCACAGACCCGAGGTTTTGATCCTCGATGAGCCAACCATTGGCCTCGACCCGGGACAGGTTGTGGAAGTCCGTGAACTGATCCGCGAGATCGGCAAAGAGCGCACCGTTTTGCTTTCCACCCATCTTTTGCACGAAGCTCAAAATATTTGCGACCGTGTGCTCATCATCAACAAGGGCAAGATCGTCGCAGAAGATACCACCGAAAACCTGCAAGCTCGTCTTATCGGCGCAGAACGTGTCGTTGTGCGCGTGCGCGGCGAATCAGATGAACTCGCTGATACGATCAAAAGTGTCAAAGGTGTGCGTGGCGTGGAAACCAAGGAAGATGGCGCAGTTGAATTTGAATTCGCATCGGGCAAGGACATGCGTCCCGAAGTTGCAAAGAAAATCATCTCATCTGGTTACGACCTGCTTGAGTTACGTCCGCTCGGCATGAGCCTTGAGGAAATCTTCCTCGAACTCACTGGCTCCGACTCGAAGAAGAAATAAGAGGAACTCATGAGAACTATCTGGACTATCGCAAAACGCGAATACGATAATTATTTCAACAGCCCGCTGGCGTATGTGGTGGCCTTTGCCATTCTTCTACCGCTGGGCATTTATTTTGCATTGATCCTGTGGGTTACTGCCCAGCAATCCTTTATGGGCGGCGGCGCACCAGAAGCAACACCCATCAACTGGTTATTTGTCTTTTTGATGATCTTCCTCAGCCCGGCCCTCACCATGCGCTCACTTTCAGATGAGGCTCGCATGGGCACTCTGGAATTAATGCTCACGGCTCCCGTCCGCGACTTTGAACTGGTTGCTGGAAAATGGCTGGGCGCCATGCTGTTTGTTCTTTCGCTGGCATTGGTTACATTGATCTACCCAATCATCCTCAACAACTTCGTCACCCCCAGCATTGACTGGATGGTGATCCTCTCCTCCTATATTGGAATGATCTTGGTTGTATCTGCTCTGCTGGCGATTGGTGTAGGCGTTTCAGCCGTTTTCACAAATCAGTTTGCGGCTTTCTTCACCACCCTTGGTTTGTTCTTCTTCCTTTGGTTCATGATCAGCCTGCCCGCCAGCTATCTACAGGAGAGCGGCGAGGTCTTGAATTACCTCAGCTTGTCCAATCACTTTTCACAATCCATGAATATTGGCACGATCAATCTGGGTGATATTGCCTACTACCTAAGCCTGACCGTGTTGGGCTTGTTCGTCGGCACAACTGCAATTGAGATTCGGAGATGGCGATAATGGCCGGAAAAAATAAAAATCCCTATACAAAATACGCCTTCATTGGGCTGATTGTTGCCATGCTCGCCTGTGTTTCAACGGGCCTCGTTGGGATGGCAAAAGTATTCGTTTCCATGAAGATGTTCACCCTCGAGAATACCGATGGGCTAAATCTTGCCTTGCAGATCAGCCTTGGCGTCCTCGTGCTTGGTATTGCAGCCTACGCGATCATGGCGCCTGATAGCATCCGCCGCTTCTTTACCGGACGTCAGGCACGCTACGGTTCCAACTCGTTGATTCTCGCTCTGGCAGTCCTTGGCATCATCTTTGTGGTCAATTACCTTGTCTTCAACAATCCCAAATCATGGGACTTGACAGAAGACCAATCCAACACGCTTTCGGATGAAACACTGCAGATCCTTGCTACGCTTCCCGAAAAAGTGACCGCCACTGCTTTTTACTCGGCCACATTAGACTCTTCCACTGCGGACGAGCTTTTGCTTAAATTCAAATCCAACAGCAATGGCAAATTTGATTACACCTTTGTAGATCCTGATGCAAACCCTGTTGCAGCACGCGAAGCTGGAATCACAGGCGATGGCAAGGTCATGCTGGAAATGGGCGAAACAAAAGAGATTGCCTCCTTTGTAAGCGAAGAGGAACTTGCCCGCACCATGATCCGCCTCATCAGCCCTGAACCTCGCGCGGTGTACTTCCTACAAGGGCACGGCGAACCCAGCCTTGATGCTGGCGGTGAATTAAGCTACTCCATTGCCAAAAGCACTTTGGAAACAAAGAACTACACGGTTGGCACTGTCAACCTAATAACTGACAAAACCATCCCTGAAGATGCATTAGCCATCATCATTGCAGGACCAACAAAACCGCTTGGCGCACGCGAAGTAACCCTGCTAAAAGATTATGTAAATGCGGGCGGCTCCCTGGTGGTTATGGAAGACCCTCTCTTCTTTACAGAGTTTGGTGAAGCAGCCGATCCGTTGGCTGAATATCTGGTCAATGACTGGGGCATCTCTCTCAATGACGATCTGATCATTGACTACTCTGGGGTTACACAAAACGCGCTCGATGCAGCTTCATTGCAGTACAACAGCCATCCGATCACACAGAATTTGAATCAGCAATACATCGTCATTCTGCCTCAGGCTCGCAGTATTTCCCTCACCACCGCACCAGATGGTGTAACTGCCACACCTCTGCTCAACACTTCGGAAAACTCCTGGGGAGAGACCTCAGACCTTGTCGATGGGCAAAACCCTGAATTTGATGAGACAACCGATCTGCCTGGCCCATTAACCATGGCAGCCGCTGGAGAAAACAGCGCCACAACAGGCCGCGTCGTTGTCATTGGCAATTCCATCTTTGCCACAGATACTGTTTTTGACGCGTATGGAAATGGCAATCTGTTCATCAACTCAGTTGATTGGGCGGCAGAACAGGAAGACCTGCTCAGCATTCCGGTTCGTGAGACAACCCAACGTGTCTTCCAACCGCCCACACAGGGAAGATTCCTCTTCCTTATTCTAATGGTTGTGTTTGTGGTTCCGGGCATGGTAGTCTTTGCCGGATTCTACTCATGGTACACCCGCCGCAAGAGAGGCTAATAGCGTTATGGCTAGCAAAACAACAACATCAACACCTAAAAAAGCTGCGCCTAAAAAACCAAGAGCGGTAACAAAAAAGGAAGCTCCAACACCCAAGCAGAGAAAGCCGGTCTTTCGTGCTGGTACTTTGATCGCAGTTCTATTGCTTGCAGCGCTCGTAGTTGGCGCTTATTTCATCAATAAAAATAAAGAAACTGCTGTCGATGCAGAAACTACAGCCACAACTGAACCAGCTTTTATCTTTGGCGCAGATAGTAGCATTTCAAGCATCGAAGTCAAGCCAACGGATGGCGAAGCAGTAAAAGTGACTCGCGGCAGCGACAATGTTTGGGCGTTGGAATTGCCCTTCGAAACAGAAGCAAACCAGGGCTTGGTTGAGGCGGCAGCATCTCAAGTCACCGCCTTGCAGATCATTAACGAGGTGGATGCTGACCCATCCATTTTTGGTTTCGATGCTCCCGCCTACCTGATCACGATCACATTTGCAGATGGAAAAGCCAGCACACTTGAGATCGGCGATGCCACACCTACAAATAATGGGTACTACGTACGTGTGGATAAAGAAAAAATGGTAATCGTTGGATTGAGCAGCATTGATGCTCTCATCAACCTGTCATTTTCTCCCCCTTATTTGAATACCCCCACCCCAACTGCGCTTCCGGCCACGCCGACACCTGAACCGGCTCCCGAAGCGACCGTAACCCCCACGCCTTAACGGGTTTATATAGGGGACGAACGACGGAAAACATACGGCTGTCCAGAAAACTTGACTGGACAGCCGTAATACAATTGCATTGCAAAGCATCTGAAAGTTGTGAGGGTATTGCTTTTCGATTCGAAAAAGTGTATTCTAATTCAGGTAAATATAACTGAAAGTTGGATTTGGTAAATGGATGTAGAGAAAATATTGATTGTAGACGACGAAGAAGAATTTCCTGCCATAGCGCGGCTCATTGAACTGGGCCGCCAAAAATCTTATGTAACACTGGATGACATTCTTCATTTCTTCCCCGAAGCTGAGCAGGATGTTGAGCAGCTAGAGGAGGCTTTTTCAGCCCTTTTGAGCGCCGGTATTCCTTTCATGGAAGATACCGTGATGCCCGAGCCAACCGAAGATGAATTGGTTGCCGTGGAAGAAAGTGGAGAGGCTGAACCTGAGCCAGATCTTTCACTGGATGATTACCTCGCAAATATTGATACAGATGACACCATTGGCTTGTACCTCAAAGAGGTTAGCCGTGTTCCGCTTCTGACTGCTGTCGAAGAAGTACAGCTTGCCCAGCGCATCGAGCGCGGACGCACTGCCCGCGAAGAGCTTGCTCATGGAAATGTGGCCCCCAAGCGCAGACTTGATCTGCGCCAGTCCATCGAAGATGGCTGGGGCGCGCGCGAACACCTCATTACAGCAAACTCCCGTTTGGTGATTTCGGTTGCAAAGAAATACATGGGACGCGGCGTTCCCTTCCTTGACCTCATTCAGGAAGGCAATATCGGTCTTATCCGCGCGACTAAAAAGTTTGATTACCGGCGCGGGCATAAATTCTCCACGTATGCGACGTGGTGGATCCGTCAGGCTGTAACTCGTGCCATTGCTGATCAGGGTCGAACCATTCGCGTACCCGTTCACATGGGCGACCAGATCAACAAGCTCTTGCGCGTGCAGCATCAGCTCACTCAGCGTCTCGGACGCGAACCAAGCGTAGATGAATTAGCAGTTGCATTGGATGTTCCGCCAAAGAAGGTTGAGAACATGATCCAAGTGGCACGCCGTCCGCTTTCGTTGGAAACGCCAACCGATGACGAAGAAGATTCGGTACTCGGCGATTTCATCGAAGACGATGAGGCTCCCCCACCCGATGACACCGCAACCTACAACCTTCTCCGCGAACATCTTGGCGAAGTGTTGAATGGCTTACCGCCACGTGAAGTGCGTATTTTGCAGTTGCGCTACGGCCTGCTTGACGGCCAAGCCTACACCCTTGAAGAAGTAGGCCGCAAAATGGGCGTCACTCGTGAGCGGGTCCGCCAGATCGAAGCACAGGCATTGAGCCGATTACGTCACCCATCCATCCGCAGAAAATTGCGCGATTATCTAGGCGAATAGAATTCCACAAAAAAGCGTCGCAACTTGTGACGCTTTTTTGATTCCTTTGAAGGTAAAATGATGTGATGTCTACTACTGGGAAAAAATTCATACTTATTCTACTGCTTGCAATAATTGTCCGGAGTGCAGGCATCAACTCCCGCCCGATCTGGTATGACGAGGCATTTTCAATTCTACTTGCCGAACAAGGGCCAAATGCGATCCTCGCTGGCACCATCTCAACAAATACCGATTCATCTGCCGCCGAAGAACATCCGCCCGCATATTATTTCATCCTCTGGGGATGGATTCAGCTTTTCGGTCGTTCCCTGCTTTCTGCGAGAATGCTGTCCATTTGTGTTTCGCTGGGCATTATTTTTATCATTTACGGAATTGCAAATCACTTATTTGGTCAACAGACCGCACTCCTCGCAATGTTGATTGCCTCCATTTTGCCCTTTCAAATCCACTACGGGCAGGAAATCCGTATGTATGTCTTGCTAACCTTTTGGTTATGCCTCACCACCTTTGCATATCTCAAACAAAAGTGGTGGCTATTTAGCATCTCAGCAGTGTTGGCGCAATACACCCATAATCTTGCCGCTTTTTATTTGATTCCGCTTGCTCTTACACCAATTTTCCACAGGGACTGGAAAACGCTTCGCTCTTTACTTGTAGCTGGTCTGGGTTCAATTATCATCTACCTCCCTTGGGCAATTCATCTGCCAGCACAATTATCAAAAGTGAGTGCAACCTATTGGCTGGAACGGCCTGGCTTGGAAAAAATATTTACCCTGTTCTTATACTATCTCCCAAACATGCCCCTGCCAAACAATATGCTCATGGCCGGCTTATTACTCGCTACATTGATCATCACTTTGGCTGTTTTTCAAACACTCCTTGCCAGAAAAAAAGAACCCTCAACCGCATCAGATGGAATGTGGCTGGCTTATCTTGCATTCACACCGCCACTGCTCCTTTGGCTGATCTCCCAATTTGTACCAGTGTATATTGAGCGAGCACTGCTCCCATCTCACGCCATGTTTTGCATCTGGTTAGCCTGGGTATTCACCCATACAAAAGCTCCAGCGCCAATTCAAGCGCTGATGTCCCTTATGATCGTCGTCAGTTCGTTCCTGGGATTTTCCCAACACATCACATATAAAGGCTTTCCGTACGGTCCATTTGCTGGAATCAACCAAACGCTCTCCAACGAGACAAAACCAGGAGACGTTGTGATTCATTCAAGCAAACTATCATATCTACCTTCCTTTTATTTCGATAGCAATCTACCGCAGGGATACATTATTGACCCGCCTGGTTCCACAGTTGACACGCTTGCCCCAGCCACTCGAGACATCCTTGGTTTAACCGGTTACAAAGATATTGCTTCAGCAACCTCTAATTCTTCTCGAATCTGGCTTATTATCTATCAAGCATCAATTGATGAATACACATCCCAAGGGAGTGCAAATCATCCGCATTTGGCATACCTTGAATCAGAATTCACCCTTGAATCTATTCAAAAGCAGGATGATATTGTCGTTTATCTTTTTAGTAAAAAGAAACCTTAATGCAGAGAGCAAATGAAATCCTATTCAAAAATTAGACTTCTCCCGCGTATACAGGATATCTTTTTCATAGCCTTATTCTTTGCTGTTCTTGTATTGGGAAACCGTATGCTCAACCTGGATGGTGATCTTCCTCGACATTTATTAATGGGGCAGCAAATACTGCAAACAAAACAAGTACCCACTACAGAGTTATTCATCCACCCCTATATAGGCAGGCACTACGTCACCCATGAATGGCTGGCAGATGTGCTGTTTTTTGGAATCTACTCGGCTGTAGGATTGAAAGGAATCGTTCTTTTCGCTGCAATAGCACTGGCAACTACTTTCTTTCTCATATACCAATATGTGACCGCTCGTTTTCAAAACAAGCTAGGAGCATTCTTTCTCGTGGCGTGGGGGGGACTTGCAACATCGCTAAATTGGGCTACTCGCCCGCACCTGTTCTCGATGTTATTTTTAGCCATCTGGCTCATTTGGGCAGATAAATTACGGCGCGGAGAAAAAATATCCATTTGGATATTTCCAGCATTTATGGTCTTGTGGAGCAATACACATGGAGTCTTCATTGCAGGGATTTTAGTATTATTCGCTTATTCAGTTGGCTGGGTGGTTGATATTCTTCTGGATAAGGATAACGTCAACAAAGAAGTCGGAAAAAATCTTTGGCTGGCGCTCATTCTTTCAACGCTAGCGAGCTTGCTCAACCCGGGCGGCAGCGGATCGTGGCAAAGCATACTTGGATTCGTGAACAACCAATATCTAATGTCCCGTATGCTGGAGGCAAATCCGCCTAATTTCCAAATGCCTGAAATGCGCATACTTTTAGGGTTGATCATCATTTCCATATTCCTGCTCGCCACAAAAAAAGAGAGGATTTCCTCTGGACAAGGGTTGTTGCTGGCAGGCTTCACAGCCATGAGCCTGATTGCCTTTCGGAATATTCATCTCTACGGGGTTGTAGCCCCATTTGTGTTGGCTGCCACTCTCAACACATTCAGCGACATACCTTTCCTGCAAAGGCTCGAAAGCAGCCTGCACCGAATTGAAAGCCAGATCAAAGGCGTTTTTTGGGTAATTGCTTCCACGGTCATCTTCAGCGCACTTATCCTCACATCGACAATAGCCGATAAACTGTATCAGTTTAATTCTGAAATGTTTCCAGTAAGCGCGGTGAAATGGCTCCAAGAAAACCCGCAAGAGGGAAAGATGTTCAACTACCTGAACTGGGGCGGATACATTACCTTTCACCTATACCCGGAACAGCTCGCTTTCGTAGACAGCGTTGCCGATGTAACAGGTGAAGTGACCATGGAATACGAAACAGTCATAGAGCTTTTGCCTGGATGGGAAGATGTTTTCCAACAATATGATATTCAATGGGTCATCATTCCTTCGGATTCCATATTGGCAAAGACTTTGGCAACTAATGGTCAATGGAAAATCTTATACGAAGATGAAACAGCCATTATTCTGAGAAAGTGATCTGCTTTTTCCATTCAGTCATTTGCAAGGCAGCACAACATTTAAAACCAAAATGCCCTCAAAAACTTGAGGGCATTTTGGTTTCGTAGTTATTTCATTACACTACAGCGTCAATCATCAACGCAAGAAATATGAACATCAAATACATGCTAGACCAGCGATACATCGTCCATGCCACCTTATTGCCACCCACCATCCAAACACGGAAAGCAGCGTAAAGCAGGAAACCGCCAAGTACCACCGCAGAGACAAGATACACCATCCCCGCCAGATTGAAGATGGGAAGCAGCAGCGTGACAGCAATCAATTCAATGGTGTAAACAAGAATATGCCTGCGCGTCTTTTCCTCACCATGAATCACAGGCATCATGGGAACACCAGCCTTTTCATAATCCTTCATGCGGACAATAGCCAGCGCCCAGAAATGAGGCGGCGTCCACATGAATACAATGGCAAACAGAATCCATGCGGCAAGGCCAAGGTGCCCAGTAGCCGCTGCCCAACCAACCATGGGAGGAATTGCCCCAGCACCGCCGCCAATCACAATATTTTGCACAGTGGCCTTCTTAAGCCACACACTATAAAAAAGAACATAATAAAAAATGCCAACGAGCGAAAGCAAAGCCGCCAAGAAATTGACGAAGCCCGCCATCACATAATAACTAAGCAAGCTCAGTGCCAATCCATAAGAAAGCCCTTCCGCTGCCGTTAATCGTCCATCTGCAAGCGGGCGTTTCGCTGTGCGCTGCATCTTCTTATCCAACTCGCGGTCAATATATTGGTTCAATGCGCTTGAGCCAGCCGCCGCCATGGTCCCGCCAAGCAACGTCCAAAAAGTCAGCGAAGCCGAGGGCCAAGCCTTTGAACCTGCGACAAGTCCGCTGTATGTTGTAACCAACAGCAGAGCTACGATCAACGGCTTGGAGAGAATGAAGAAATCCTTTACACGCTGGCGAAAGGAAAATCTTTCAACCACAGCTTTATCCTGCGCCAGTACACCTGACAAAAACACCAAAAAGCCAAGTGAAATCCATAACGCAATAGCGGTCATTCCATGCAGAATGATAAGATGCAATGGATAAGAGCGAGTCACTTCAACCGCCCCAACAAGCGCCTGCCCAAAAAACAAAACGCCAGTCACTGTGGTTAGCGGCAAAAGCAAATTTTGTTCACGCTGCTCGCGCCAGGCTTTTCGCCAAACCAGGGCCATAAACACTGAAGCCACTCCAACAAGGATTAGATGCAGTAACTTCAAATAACCCAATGGATGAGTTGGGATGCATACCGGCCAACCAGTGCAATACGCCCATGCACCAGTTAGAGTCACGATGCGCCCAACGACGGTTAGCAGGAAAACCATCGCAAATAAAGCTAACACAAGCCGAGCAAAGGATGATTTTAAAGAATATTTCATACTCACTACTTTTGCTTCCTTAAATAAAATGGATACCCAACGAACAGAATTGTAGCAAATGTAAACCACTGCAAGGCATACCCAAAATGCGAGCCTTCCGTAAGCTCCACAACTGGCTGATATGGGATCGGCGGTATTGTATCGCTGATTTCTGTATTTGGCTGAATGTAAACTTCCAAAATGGGAAATTCCAACTGTGAGGCGATTTGCTCCAAATTGAAATTATTCCACACGAAGAGCTTTTTTCCACTCTCAGGCAACGCATCTGCGACTCCGCCCAAAGCTGGTTTCACCTGCCCAAGCCGAATCTGCCCTGTGAGAGTGACTGGGCCGTCTTCATCGTATTTGCGCCAATCTTCGGGAGCGGAGTTTCCCTCAGCGGGGATAAAGCCGCGGTCCACCAGAACAGCCGTCCCATTAAAGAAAAGAGGCGTGACAAGGTGATATCCATATTGATCGCCGTAGTATTGATTCCGTAAAGCGATCTGATTCTCGAAATCATATTCTCCAGTGACAGTCACCGCACGCCATTCCATTGTGGAGATATTTTCAGGGAGTTCGGTGTTCAAATCCAAAGGTTCAGAGGCGCGCATGGATTCAACCTGTGCATTGAAAGCACGGCGCTGGTCAAGCCTATCCAATTGCCAGATGCCAAGCCGAATGCAAAGAGCAGTGCCCAGCAAAACAATCAATGTGGCAAGCAGCCATTTCAGGCTGAACATTTTTTTAAGAAGTGGCATCTTTTCTCTTTGACGGAAGAATAACCATATAGATCGCAAAGACCATGCTCATGGGAATACCTGCAAAAAGGATTCCATACAGGCGGGTGTATATGGTTAGTGGTTGGTGTACATCCAGGCCAATGTAGTTACCTACCTGAAAGGAGCATTCGTAAGCCAGGCTTTCCGGTTTGCCAAGCACAATGCTGGCAGAGGTTCCAGGGGGAATCCACAGCGGGCCAATCTGGTGGTCAACATTATCTTGATTATCCACCTCAAGGGTATCGCCCACTACAAAAGCCATATCCTTTGGAATCGAAGGCGGCTGTTCGCCACGAGCAACGAGTTCTGCCGTTCCAGCAGGAACAGTAACAAGGATTGTTTTCGGCTCTCTGGCTGTTTGCCCAAGGAAAAAAAATGTAGCTTCGCTAAACACAAAGCCGAAGAAAAGCCCAGCCAGCGTTGAATAGAAAACACGTTTTAGTATAAGTTCTTTAGACATAATTATTCGTTCAAGATGATTTCGATATCGTGAGCTATATCTTCGGGCGGAGTTTGAAAGCCGAAGGAAAGGCGAAGGTTTCCGTGTGTATCAACAAGGAATACGCGGGCGGTGTGATTAATAATGTAGTTGGTCGCAGAAGTACCAGGGACAACCTCTCGAAAGATTCCATAGTCATTCCAAACAGGCTCCAATTCCTCCTCTGTACCACTTAATCCAATAAAAGCTGCATTGAATCTTTCGACATATTTTTGCATTTCTACGGAGGTGTCTCTGCCTGGGTCTACTGAAATAAAAACCACCTGCACTTTTTCTGCATTGCCGCCTAGTTTATCCATTGTAAGTTTCATTTCGGAGAGCGTGGTTGGGCAAACATCTGGGCAGTAAGTATATCCAAAGAACAGAAGGATTATTTTTTCTTTATTTGCATTGAGAATGAATGGTTTTCCATTTGCACCTGTCAGCCTGAAATTTGGAGCAACAGGATATGGCGATTCATATACGGCGCCGCGAAAGCTGGCCGGTTGAATAAAAAGCAGGTTAATCAGAATTGCCAAGCCAACCAAAAGGAGAGATGAAATTCCTACAATAAAGATTTTCTTGTTCACAGTACAGGCTCCAAAATCGGGGTGGCTTGCGTTACAAGTCACCCCGATGGTCATTGAACGGTCTATAGTTGTTATACCAAATTATTAGCAGGGTTGCCAATAAAAAATCCCCGCTGCTGATTTTCGGCGGCGGGGATTTTTTTCTATATTAGTTTGCCAATCAAGTACAAGGCCGGGTAGAAGAAGATCCACACTAAATCTACAAAGTGCCAGTAGACAGCGGCAGCTTCCACTCCCCAATGCTTTTCAGCAGAGTACACCCCTTTGCGGGCATTATTCCAAACGACAAAGAGGAAAATCAGGCCGGTAAATACGTGGAATGCGTGCATTCCAGTCATCATGTAGAAGACGGCGCCTGTTGTATCTTTGCTGGCTGTCAAGCCTTCAGCGGCGGCGAGTCTCCACTCCACCATGACCACGCCAAGCAAAAAGCCAAGCCCAAGCACAAAGGTGATCAGAACATTGTTCATGAAGCCTTTTTTGTCGCCATGTGCCATGGCGGTCTCGCCGCGGTTCATGAAGAACGAAGAGACCAAGAGCACAACAGTTACAGCCAAGCCAAGCATTTGATTAAGGTGCGGGCGGGTAAGACCAAGCAAGTTAATGCGGACGGTCAACAAGCCGGCGAATACAAACGCATCCGAAAGCAGGAAGAGCCAAAGGCCGAGGCGGTTGGTATCCGTTTTATAGCTGTAAGAATGTTCATCCCCTTGGCTATCCTGATTCAATTTATAAATGTGCATGTAGTAGTACATAACCAGAGCAGCCTTAATCACGGCCACTACTACAAGGATGGAAACAGCATTGAAAGAAACTGCAATCAAGTACTCGATCACAGTCAACACGGCGAGATAGGCAAAAATGATCACGCCTTGTGTCAAAGCAGAAGACTTATCAGTAGTATGAGACATGTCGCTCCTCCCCTATTTATGTTTGCTTTTTTCAGCTTCAAGGAACCGAATGTATTCGGCATTGGGCAGACCGTAATCATACGGCTCACCAATCACCTCAAACGGCTGGTCATAATTATGCATTGGCATGGGAGAAGGAACCTGCCATTCGGGAGAACGGGAATTCCACACATTACCATCAGCCTTTTCACCATTTTTAATACTATTGAAGAAGTTATAGATGAAAATGGCAACAGAAATACCAATTGCGTATCCCATGATGGTCATGATGAGGTGATACGTATCAAAACCAAGCGCAGGATCGTAATCTGCGATGCGGCGACGCATACCCAAGAGACCAACGCGCATCATGAGCAGGGTCAAAACGAAGAAAGAAGGAGTCATCAGCCAGAAATGGATCTTGCCGAGAGTCTCGTTCATGCGGCGGCCAACTGCCTTGGGGAACCAATAATATATAGCCCCAAAGAACGGAAAGATAAATCCGCCGAAGATCGTATCGTGGAAATGTCCAACGATCCAATAGGTGTCTTGCAGGTGCAAGTCAGTCGAAACTGTGGCATTTGGTGGGCCAGAAAGGCCGCCGAGCAGGAAGGCGAGAATACCGCCCAACACAAATAACATTGGAGTAGGTGTGGTGATCTTTCCACCCCACAAGGTTGCCACCCACGAGAAGAACTTAACACCGGTAGGAATGGCGACCAACAACGTGCTATACATAAAAGGCACGCGCAGGTATTCATTCATACCCGAGGTGAACATGTGATGCGCCCACACAACAAAGCCCACCAAGGCAATACCCAGAGATGACATGGCAATCCAACGATAGCCAAACAAAGGTTTGCGGACGAAAACAGGCAAAAGCTCAGAGATCACACCCAAGCCTGGCAGAACAAACACGTACACCGCAGGATGCGAATAGAACCAGAACAAATGCTGATAAAGGATCGGGTTACCGCCTTTGGCCGGGTCGAAGAAGCCCATTCCAAACAGGCGCTGGAACATAACCAACTGGAAGGAAAGACCGATCAACTGTGTAGCGGTCAATGAAATGAGTGATGTTGCAATGGCAGCCCAAACGAAAATAGGCATGCGCATGGCAGTCATCCCCTTGGCGCGCATCCGCACCACGGTCACGATCAAGTTCAAAGCACCCAAAATGGAAGACCATCCGGCAGTGAACACCCCAAGGAAGAACATTTGCATACCAACTGGAGCGCGGGCAGAAAGCGGCGGGTAGCCTGTCCAACCGGTATCAAAGCCGCCGAGGATCAAGCTCATCACCAAAAGAACTGCTGCGGGTACGGCAATCCAATAGGAAAATGCGTTCAATCGCGGGAAAGCCATATCCTGTGCGCCAAGCAAAAGCGGCACAACATAGTTGATAATGCCGGCAATACCAAGCAAGATCGAAACGATCATGATCATGCCATGCAAAGACATGAGCGTGTTGTACAACTGCGGGCCGGTCTGGCTAAATATTGTCACATCTTGAGTCATAAACTGAAGTTGTGACTGAGCCAGCTCAGTGCGGAAAATAAGAGCAAACAAACCGCCCAAAGCAATTAGCACCAACGCAGTGACAGTATATTGAATACCAATCACTTTATGATCGAGAGACACATTTAAGTACTTTTCCCAACCGGAAAAATGCTCTACATGTTCCTCAGGGGTATCAATGCCGCGAGACCATTTGATCCAATCTCCGGTAACGCCATTCCCCACCAGAAAAGTCAACACCCCAATAAACCCGCCAAGTACCCAGGCAGGTTCTGTGAAAAAGAATTTATCTGTAACACTTAAACCCATTAATGCACGAATGCCGGTAACAAGTCCTGCACCAAACACAGTGCCAATGAACTGCCACAGCAAGCCACGCATCAGAGCCGTGGAAAAGAAACGCTTCATGTAAAAATCCTCCGCCGTCTTATTTCAGAGTCTTGATATACGCGATAATGTTCGCGATCTGGTCAGTAGTCAAAGTATATGGAGGCATAATGGTTGGGGAGAAACCCGCCACTTCCTTTGCCTTCGGGTCAAGAATAGACTCGGTAATGAAAGCATCGTCAGCAGTTACAGTGGAGCCATCTGCCAATTCAACTTGCGAACCGTATAAACCAAACCAGGTTGGCGCAGTAGGCAGGCTTGTGCTGGTCACCGAGTGACATCCCACACAGCCGTTCGCCACAGCCAACAACTGCCCCTGTCCTTCTGGAGTTTGAGCAGCAGCAGCGAGCGCTTCTTGTTCCGTCATCCAGGCAGCAAAATCAGCGGCTTCATCCACAATCACAGGCGCTTCCATATACGAATGAGACGTTCCGCACAACTCTGCACAACGAACTTTGTAAGACCCCACCAAATTAGGTGTCACTCTGTACTCTGTCACGCGCCCAGGCACAACATCCTGCTTGACACGAAACTCAGGAACCCAAAAAGAATGAATTACATCTTCTGATTCCATCTTTAAAACGACTTGCTGGTCGCTAGGCAAATGCAACTCAGTACTGATTACCCCAGTCTCAGGATATTCAAATGTCCACGCAAACTGACGAGCCTTCACTTTGATAACCATTGCATTCGGGTCTTCACGAAGCACCTCCCCAAGTGAGTACGCGCCCATATAAGCAAAGATCATCACAAGGAAAAGCGGAAGCACCGTCCATGCAATTTCCAGGTTGGTATTTCCTTCAATGTGGACTGCATCTGTGTTGTCGCCTTTTTTCTTTCGGAACACAACAAGGCTATATGCCATGGGAACAGTGATCAAAGCAAACAAGAACGAAATAGTAACCACTTCCCAATTCCACAACCAATCGATCGGAGCAGCTTGAGCACTTGCCGCCACCGGCATCAACCCAATTGCATCCAATCCGATATAAGTGAGACCGGCCACGAGAATGACCAAAATTCCCACAATTACAAAGTGTCGCATAGCTCTCTCTCCTTAAAAAAAATCAAAGGGAACCCACCCCGATTCCACTTATTAATACCGAAATAAGACTATTTATGTGTGAATTGTCACTATTTTCACAACCCGACCAATATACCAAACTACCTGACATTTGTCACTATTTTTTAGGGACATTGTGCGCTTCTTCCCTAACTGACAGTGGATGCCGTCCGATAAACAAAAACAAGCTGACAGTGTTTTCACAACACCATCAGCTTGTTTCAAAACGACTATAAAAAAAACTACGAGTTGACTCCCAGATCAGCAAGCAACTCCGCGCTGTGTTCGGCAGGTCGCACATTCTCAAATACCCGCTTGATATTCCCCTCTGTATCAATTAGGAATGTTGTACGCAGTACGCCTTCATATTCCTTGCCCATAAATTTCTTCGGCCCCCATACCCCGTACAGATCACAAACCTTATGCTCGTTATCCGCAAGCAATGGGAACTGCAACTGGAATTTCTTCTTGAATTTCACATGAGAAGCAACAGAGTCAGGGCTTACGCCTAAAATAACAACCCCAGCCTTCTCGTACGCTGAATAATCATCGCGGAAATTACAAGCTTCTTTTGTGCAGCCGGGGGTATCATCCTTGGGATAAAAATAAAGCACCACATTCTTTCCACGGTAATCAGAAAGTTTGCGGGATACGTTCGTATCATCCAACATTTCAAAATCAGGTGCAGGGATTCCAGCAGAGATGGGCATGTATGAATTTCTCCTTTAAGTTTGTGATTATATTAATACCAAATCTACTCATTTTTGATGGAAACCACTCCCCTTATCTTACGCTTACGACCGAGGAGCAAAAGAAAAATAGCCGCTCAAAAATCCACAAATTAGGCATACCTTACGGTATAATTTCGCCGCTCATTGCAATCCGAATGGCAAATCTGGGGATGTGCTGGAATTGGCAGACAGGCATGACTTAGGATCATGTGCCGCAAGGCGTGTGGGTTCAACTCCCACCATCCTCACTGAAAATAAAACATAAAATCCTAAAGACCCTAAAGACCTTTAGGGTTTGAAAAATAAAGAGGTTACTTTGAATATCGAAAAACAATATCAGGAAGACCACTCCGTCAAATTGATCGTGGAAGTGGATCAGGAAAAAATGAACATCTACAAGCGCCGTGCTGCGACCAAAATCGCTTCACGCGGCAATATCCCAGGCTTTCGCCCCGGCAAAGCCCCTTACGATATTGTCGTCCGAACCTATGGCGAAGGGGCAGTCACAGAACAGGCTGTTGATTTGTTCATCGATCAGGAATATTCCAACATCCTCAAAGAAGCAGATGTGAACCCCGGCGCAGCAGGTTCACTGGAATCGATTGACAGCCTTGAGCCGCCAAAATTTACATTCCGCGTGCCATTGGCACCTGAAGTAGACCTCGGTGACTATCACTCTGTTCGCATGGCGTATGAATGGCAGGCCCCCGGCCAGGAAGCTGTGGATGCTGCCCTCGAAGATATGCGCCAAATGTACGCCTCTACCGAAAACGTAGAACGCGCCATCGAACTCGGCGACTATGTTTTGGTAGATGTGAAATCTGAAACTACAGAATTGAACCGCACAGGCTTTGCTACTTTCGTCCGCAAGGAAGAGCGTGACACTGAATGGCCCTACAATGGCTTCGCCAAAGAACTCGTTGGTTTGAAGGCTGGCGAGAGCAAAACCATCCAGCACGATTTCCCAGCAGAATGGGATGTGGAAGAATTGAAAGGCAAAAGCGTTGAGATCGAAGTTACCGTCAAAACCGTGCGCGGTGTGACTTTGCCCGATATCAACGATGAACTTGCCAAGATGACCGGCGCAGGCGAAACCGTGGACGCTCTGATGGAAGCTGTGAAGAAGGACGTTGAAGCCCGCTCACAAGCTGAGTATGATGACAAATATTTCGTCGAATTGATCGAAAAGATCAAAGAAGGCGCAACGATCAAGTATCACGAGCACACCATCGAACATGAAGGCGAGCATGTGCTTTCCGACCTTTCCAACCGCCTCAGCCAACAAGGCATGGACTTGGAGACCTACTTCAAGGTTCGCAGCACCACTCGCGAGCAATTCATTGAAGATGAAGTGAAGCCTGTTGCGAAGAAACGCCTTGAGCGCGGTTTGTTGTTGGATGAGGTTGTCCGTATGGAAAAAATCCAACTGGATAACGAAGCATTGGACGCTGAATACAACAACACCCTCAATGGCCTTGCCATGCAAGGCATGGATTTCAGCAAGATCCGTGGCGGCAAGAAAGGCCAGAAGCAATTGAGCGAAGCCATCGCCATGGAATCCGCAAGCCGTGTGATGACCCGCAAAGCGCTGGACATGATCAAGTCAATTGCGATGGGCGAATACAAGCCGGTTGAAGAAGCAAAAGCTGAAGAGACAACGGAAGCCCCAACCGAAGGTAACGAGGAAAAAGCTTCAGAGTAGGAAATGCTCTTTGATGGCTGACAGGTAACAGATTAAGTATGACGCGTGCGTCGCACTCAAAAGGTGAGAGTCTCGGCTTAATGGAAAGAATCCAAAAAGTTGAATCATCTCATTAATGAGTGCGGCGCACTTTTATAGTACCAACCAAATTTTAATAAAAATCCAACACACTTTGTGTATGATTGGCGCAACTCAAAGGAGATAAACATGATCCCTGATTTCAAAAATGTAGTTCCAATGGTCGTTGAAAATACGGGCCGCGGCGAGCGCGCTTATGACATTTATTCACTTTTGCTGCGCAATAACATCATCTTCCTCGGCACGCCGATCGATGATCAGGTTGCAAATGTGATCGTTGCTCAATTATTGTTCCTCAATCACGAAGATCCTGAGAAGGAAATTCGCATGTACATCAATTCCCCTGGCGGCGTGATCTACGCGGGTCTTGCGATCTATGACACGATGCAGATTATTTCGAACCCGATCAGCACAGTGGCTGTGGGTGTCACCGCCTCTTTCGGGACCGTGTTGCTGACTGCCGGTACGAAGGGCAGACGCTACGCCTTGCCACATGCCACCGTCCACATGCACCAGCCTCTTGGCGGCGCGCAGGGGCAGGCGACGGATATCGAAATTCAAGCCAAGCAAATTTTGCGCTTGAAGTCTCTGCTCAACGGCGTGATGGCAAAACACACGGGCCAGCCGCTTGAAGTGATCGAGCGCGATCTCGACCGCGACTATTATCTCGATGCCCAGCAGGCCGTGGATTATGGTCTGGTGGATCAGGTGATTGATATGCCTGAGAAGGTGTTGAAGTAGTTTTTTAGCAGTTAGCTTTTAGCGATTAGCTTTTGGCTTTTAGCGAGACCTCGGAGAGAAATCTTCGAGGTCTTACGTTTATAATGGGGCGCTGAAAACGTGATTCGGAATACGCACAATGCGTAAATCTAAAATCGAAAATCGTAAATTGAAAAATGATTCCTGCAAATATAAAAGCTCTTATTCTTGATATGGACGGTGTGATCTGGAAAGGCGATGCGCCCATTGGAGATTTGCCCGCCACATTCAAACGCATCCGCGAGCGCGGATTGAAATTTGTCTTCGCTACAAATAATGGGACGAAGACTCCCGAAGAATATACAAAGCGCCTTGCTGAACTCGGCGTGGAAATTGACTCTTCGCAAATGGTGACTTCTGCGCTGGGGGTTGCTTTCATGCTTGCTCAAAAATTCCCACGCGGGACGAAGGTCTTCGTGATCGGTGAGGCTGGCATCCGTGTGGCGCTGGAAGACCGGGGTTTTGAAGTTCTGACCGTTGAAAATGCTTCTGAAGCGCAAGTGGTTGTCATGGGCATTGACCGCGGCATTAGCTTCCAGAAAGTTGCCGAAGCGACTTTGCTAGTACGAGCGGGTGTTCCGTTTTACACAACAAATACGGACAGGACCTTCCCCACTCCGCGTGGAGAGATCCCAGGGTCGGGTTCATGGCTCTCGGTCATTACCTCTGCCACAGGTGTGGAACCGATCGTGGCTGGTAAGCCATTCCCTTATTTGATGGAGTTATCTCTGGAAAAATTAGGGACAAAGAAAGAAGAAACTCTCGTGGTCGGCGACAGGCTGGAAACAGATATTGCGGCGGGCCAGTCTGTGGGGTGCCCAACGGCGTTCGTGTTGAGCGGTGTTTCCAAGCTGGAAGAAGCAAAAGACTGGAATCCAAGCATTGTTGCAGATAGTCTGGCTGCGCTGGTGGCGTAACAGACATCCATAATTCAATACAAAAAATCCTCCCGACCAAAATTGATCGAGAGGATTTTTTGTTAAGCAGCAAATATTATGGGCATACAGACAAATCCACTTTTGAGGAACTGCCTGCGTTGTTGAAAGCCTCTACGCTCAATGTAAGAGTAGCACCAAAGGAAGCCGGAGGAACCAGGTAAGTAGTGATATTTGCACCAACAGATCCGTGGAGCACCCCATTGGCATAAATGTTATAGCCATTTTCGTTATTGGAATTATCCTGCCAATTGAGAGTAGCTCCACTATTTCCTGCGGGATCGCAGGCTTTATTGGAGGCTGACAGATTCGATGCCGCGATTGGCGGAGCCAGAAGTGTAGCCGTTGGCGTGCTCGTATTGGTGGGTGTAGAAGCTGCCCCACCGGGAGTGACTGTTTTTGTTGGGGTGCCAGTGGTACTGCCACTTACTTTGACCACGATAGTCAAAGGCGTGCCAAAAGCTACAGACTTGTCATTCGAAAGGCGCCAAGTACCAGCAGAGTCTCCGGATGCTGTTGGCGCGACCATCGCGACCGAAATATCTACAGACTGGCCTGGGCTGACCGCCTGCCCAATGGGAGTTGCAACTCCACCCATTGCATTTCCTGCAACAAATGTGATTTTGTATGTGGCAGTCCAGGCACAAGTCCCGCTGTTTTGAACTTTCCACGTCTTTGTCATTGTTTGGCCGGGTGTAACCACGGTGTTATCAGGAATGGTTACATCGCTGATATATACAGAATTATCACAACCACCAGTAGCTGCCAGTGTATTGGTGGCAAAGGCGGCAAGCGTGGGGAGTGTTGGGCTTGCAAATGCCGTGTTCGTTGCAAGCGGAGTAATTGTCACAAAAGGTGTTACCGTTGCAGTCGGCACGCTGGACTGCAAGGTTAATTGCTGTGCTTCGACAGTCAACGCTGCATTGGTGTACACCACATTCACATCATCTTCGGGGCTATTCGATCCACGAAAGGCCAAAATCAACGCAACGATACCAGCAACTCCTAAAACTGCAACAAGTATCCAAATGAGGGTTGTCCTTGAGATTGGCATATTTTGATTCTTCATAATTCTCCTTTTTTATAGAACAGGGATTATTGTGTCAGGAAGTTATTGAAATCTGTAATTATTACCGATAATCCCTATGGTTTGTATATTACAGAATAACTAATACTAATCCATAACGAAAAAACTTGCACAGAAGTTCCTGCCATGGTCTGCTAAAATAGAAGCAATGAAACTCATCTACGACCTCAATTTTCCCTCTCTTACAGAACTTCTCAATGAATGGAATGAACCTGCCTACCGCGCCAAACAAATCTGGCAGGGACTGTATCAACATCTATACAGCTCGCCGGAACAATTCACGAGCTTGTCCAAGTCGTTGCGCGAGAAGATGTCCGAGTACTTAACGTTTATGCCTTTTTCAGTGAAGGTGTATCAGGATTCTTCAGATAAGCACACGCGCAAAACCTTATTCGAACTGCCTGATGGCAACTTAATTGAATCTGTTTTGATGCGCTACGGCGACCCAGCGGACACTCATGACGGCCCAGATGCTCGAACAACCAAGCCCCGCCGCACACTCTGCATCTCCACGCAGGCGGGCTGTGCCATGGGATGCGTGTTCTGCGCAACAGGTCAATTGGGGTTCAAGCGTCATTTATCCAGCGGCGAGATCGTGGCACAGGTCATGTATTATGCACAGATGCTCAAGCAGCAGGATGAAACTGTCAGCAACATTGTGTTCATGGGCATGGGCGAACCATTCCATAACTATGAAAATACAATGGCTGCGATAGACAGATTAAATGACTCCGATGGCTACAACTTTGGTGCGAGGCGCTTCACCATCTCAACCGTGGGGCTGGTGCCGCAAATAAGAAGATTCGCCGACGAGCAGAGGCAAGTCAACCTCGCCATCTCCCTGCACGCCGTGGACGATGACTCCCGCGTGGCGATGATGCCTGTCAACAAAAGGTACAAAATTGATGAGGTTCTCGAAGCCTGTGAATATTACGTAGCCAAGACCAGCCGTCGCGTCACCTTTGAATGGGCGCTGATCAATGGCGTGAACGATACACCGGAAGTAGCAAAGAAACTTGCCTCCAAACTGCGTGGGTTGATGTGCCATGTCAACGCCATACCGCTCAACCCCACCGCAGGGTTCAACGGGCAGGCTACAGACCGTCAGCGTGCAACCCTGTTCAAAGAATCACTGGAACAAGCCGGGATACCGTGTACGATCCGTATGCGCCGCGGGATTGATATTAATGCAGGGTGTGGCCAGCTTGCGGGGGCGG
>CAZHOX010000028.1:0-26546 GCA_964534345.1 uncultured Anaerolinea sp. | reverse complement strand
ATCGAAGATGCCCTCGCGATGAGCGCCGCCATGGACATGGTGCAACCCTGCATTGACTTTGCCCACATGCACGCCCGTCCCGGCGACGGTTCGATGAACACCTACGAAGAATGGTCAAAATTTTTGGAGAAATATAAAAAGGCACTAGGCGCAAAGGCTTTGAAAAATTTGCACATTCATCTCTCTGGCATTGAGTACGGCGATAAAGGTGAGAAGAAACACCTGCCCCTTTCCGAAGCAGATCTGGATTTGAAAGCTCTCTACAAGGCCTTGCATGACTTCGGCTGTGCTGGTCGCATCATGTGTGAAAGTCCCATCATGGAAGAAGATGCTTTGGTTATGAAGAAGGCGTGGATGAAGGTGAGTGGAGAGAAAGAAAAGTAGAAAGTGGAAAGTAGGGAGTGAGAAAAGAGGAAAGATTCACATTCAGTGTTCTTTCCTCTTTCCTCTTTTTCGCAGTCAAATAATTCAGCGTAGACTCTGCCTATAGTTTGGCAACCAGCCCAAAGTCTGAGGGGAGAAGCGAGAACATGTGGGCGTCGTAGATCGCAGTTCCCACCGTCATTCGGTTGAGCAAAATCCCCTCGTAGTGCGCATCCACTTTTTCTGCCACTCGTTTGCTGGCTTCATTCCCCACTGCAATGACAATTTCTGCGCGGATCAGATTCGCTTTTTCAAAAGCAAACTTCGCGATCAACTTTGCGGCGCGCCCTGCAATACCCCTGCCATGATGTGAACTCCGCACCCAGTAGCCGAGGTTGCAGAAATGATAAACAGGGTGAATATGACTCAACCCACACCCGCCAAGAAATTCATTTGTGTTTGTATCCAGAATTGCAAAGGAATACAAACTTCCATTTGACCAATGTGCCCGTGTGACCGCAACAAAGTTACGCGCTGTTTCCAAGGTGTAATTTTCATTCGCCCAAGACATCCACGGGCGCAATTCAGGGAGAGATGATTGCACAGCAGAATGCAGCTCGGCTTCATCCCCAAATTCAAAAGCACGGACTGTGACGACGCCATCTGTAAATTTTGTGAATGGAAACATATTCCCTCGTAAAAATATATCCGCAGATTGTGTCGATTACGCAGATTGATTTAAGAAAATCTGCTAAATCTGTGGATAAATAAAAAAGAGACACATGTTCACCGAGTAGTTCACCTCTGTGTTCTGTGTCTCCTTTTGAATTCGTTGAAGAAACTATGAAATGTATTCTCTCAAACTATGTTCCACTGCATACGCTGCCGCTTCGGCGCGATTGTTCACGCTTAGCTTGGAAAGAATGCTCGAAACATAATTGCGGACGGTACCTTCGCCGAGGAACAAGCTCTTGGCAATCTCGCGGTTGGTCTTGCCTTCCGAAACAAGCAGCAGCACATGTTTTTCCTGCTGACTCAAATGAGCGAAAGCCGAAGCCTCTTCTTCTTTGACGGCGCGGCGCACTTCTTGAAAGACTCGTTGGGTCACGGCAGGGTCTAGCAATGCTTCACCGCGTCCAACGGATTCAATGGCCTTCACCAGATCCTCGCTGCCGATCTGCTTGAGGATGTAGCCTGAAGCTCCTGCGCGGATGGCGGAGAACAGCATCTCATCCTCTGCATAGGAAGTGAGCATGATTACTTTTGTGTTGGGGAATTGCGCCACGATCTGCTCGCAAGCCTCGATCCCCGATGTGCCGGGCAGGCGAATATCCATCACCACGACATCAGGTTTCAGGGCAGCGGTTTGCTCCAGCGCCTCGCGTGCCGAGCCGGCTTCTCCAACCACATCGAACTGCGGGTGGCGGTCTAACAAGGATTTTAAGCCGAGCCGCACCACCTCGTGATCATCTACCAGGATAATTCGTTGCTTTTTCATGTATCTATTTTACCTCAGGAATATGCAAAAAACGGGCAAAATACGCTACTTTTGCGCGTTTTTCAAGGTTAACAAGTGCTCTTCAATATGCGCCAGATTCCGCTCTGTCCAGAGTTGCAAAGTCAATTCGCCGCCCATTGTTTCATGCCTGCTCTCGCGCGACCATGCCTCACGCGGCGCGGCTTGCATGGTTTTGCACAAGTCTTGTATGTTTTCCAAAAACTCATTCACGATTTTTGAAAGCGGTTCGTTTTTATCGTATTTGGCTGCCATCCATGCATCCGCGTCAAAACTTTTGAACTCGGGGTTCGCCTCATTCAACGTCCGGCGGATGCGCTCGCCATACACCATCTTATCCACGTCCCGCGTATGTGATGCGATCTGATGCACCGTCCATTCGCCATCCACTTTTGTGAACGGGTCGCTGAACGACTCACAAGCCGCGCAAAATTCCTTTGCAGCTTCTTCGATCCTTGCGAGCAATTTTTCACGATATTCGATCAATTCCTTCATTTTGCCTCCAACAATAAAAGTATCTGCTTCACCACATCTGCGGAATTTTCAACCGCAAACACCCGCACGCCATGTGGACTCAATTCTCTGTCTGCTTGAATGGATAGCTCCGCCAGCCCTGCCTTGCTTGTGAAATAAGCTCCCGCCTCTTTTTCTCCGCCTTCGCCTGCTCCTGTTACGAGATTCAGAATCACCCCGCCGCCTTTGCCTGCCATCACCCGCCCCACAGATTGAGTCATCAAAAATGCGCCAGTCAAATTCACGTCCAATGTGCGGTGCCAGTCCCACTCATCCATCTTCAACAGCGGACCATGCGGTTCCACCGCCGCGTGATTGACAAGAATATCAATTCTGCCAAAATCATCTTCCACGCTATTGACCACCGCCTGCACGCCAACTTTTTTTGCGATATCTTCCACATACGCTTTGGCTTTTCCTCCACGAGAGATGATTCTCTCCACAACTTCTTCCACGTTGATGGGGGAGATGTCATTTGCCGCGATGATCGCTCCATGTTCTGCAAACGCCTCCACCAATGCCCGCCCTGAACCTTTCCCTGCGCCGGTGATCAAAACAACTTTGTTTTCAAATTTATTCATCTAGTTTTTCCTGACACATCAATTGCATACTGGAATGGCATCTGGGTTGGTATTCGCATTTAAAGGCAACCCAAAATAGGGTGTTGGATCGTACGTGTTTTCGATCTCCAATTCGTTCTTGAATTTTCCGAAGCCATCATCTTCCACCACGGAAATATGCAAATGCACTCCCACAGGGTTGGCGGGGTCACCGGAATAGTTTCCTTGATAACCGAGCAACGTTCCAGCCTCGACAAAAACTTCTTTTGTCCCGGCGGGGAATTCTGCCGAAATAAAAGAATTCCCATTCGGGTCTGCCATGTGTGTGTAATACACCCAGATCTGGCGGGAAGATTGCAGCGGGTCTTGCGGCACGCGGATAATGACCGTGGATATCCAGTCTGCTTCACGGGTGAGGTAGCCCGGGTAAGCAGCTACAATGGGCGTGACGCCGACATCCGTCCCTGCGAAAATGTCCAAGCCGGAGTGACGGTGACCAGGGCGGAAAGAATCGTCCCAAATATAGCCGATCATGCCGTCTGTGGGGAAAATGAATGGGGCGTCGCCGCACTTCGTCCCCGAAGTCATCATCAATTCAGGTCTGGAAGATGGGTCACGAATCAAGCCGATCACTTCGGCGGTGCGGGCGGAGCTTTTTCCATAAGTGAAGTACAGAATAATCCCTGCAGCGGCAATTGCCACCGGAATGGCGAGAAAAAACAGTTTTTTAGGCATTTAAGGAATTATAAGTGAGTTTGTTACTCGGTTTGGAAAAGTACTTTGTAAAAATCGGAAATTGCGTATTGCATTAATTGGTAAAGTTTGCAATAATGAAAGGCGTATCAATAAAGGCAAACCCATCGTGAGGTGGGGACGCAAAGTCATGGGTCTGTATTGTACAGACCGCCAGACTGCTGAAGGCAATTTTCCTTCGGCAGTTTTATCTTAAGGAGGTGTCTATTAAGAGATGACAAAAATGCTTTCACGGCAATGGAAATTCAAAAAATACACTTTGTAGCGAGGAGAATTTTCTATGAAAGCAAAATGGATTAATACTTTGTTGGTATTGATGATGTTGGTGGTTGGGGTTGTGCCTGCGGTTTCTGCAGATTCAAGCGGCCCGCTTACCCCCGCTGTTCCAGCACCATCTGCAGAAAATGGGGAAATGACTAATGAAACACCAAGTCTTTGGTTTGTTGAACTTTCAGGGGCACCTGTTTCAGAAGGAAATACTTCAGTTTCTGTTCAATCAGAACATAAGAAGTTCCGTGACGAAGCCAAAAAAGAAAATATCAAATATAAAGAAGAATTTAGTTATGAAAGTTTGTGGAATGGTTTTTCTGTTTCTGCCACCACAGCTGAACTTGGAAAAATAAGCCGTATGGCAGGGGTTAAGTCTATCTTCCCTGTGATGATCGTATCTGTCCCCGAAACCTATTCTTCCAACCTGGACCCAGAACTCTATTCTGCTCTTGCTTTGACGGGCGCAGATGTTGCTCAATCTGAATTGGGCTTTACTGGCGCAGGCATCAAAGTAGCGGTGATGGATACTGGTATCGACTATGATCACCCTGATCTTGGCGGGTGTTTTGGGCCTGGCTGCCGCGTAGCAAAAGGCTGGGATTTCGTCGGCGATGACTATAATGCAGATGATACCTCTGCCAGTTATAACCCTATTCCTTCTCCAGATCCCTACCCCGATGACTGCAATGGACATGGTACCCATGTGGCCGGCATCATTGGTGCGAATGGAGCAGTGAAGGGTGTAGCCCCAGAGGTAACCTTTGGCGCCTACAGAGTTTTTGGTTGTGATGGCTCCACATCCGACGATATTATGCTTGCCGCCATGGAACGTGCGTATAAAGACAAGATGCAAGTGCTCAATATGAGCATTGGCTCTGCCTATGAATGGCCGCAATCACCCACTGCTGTTGCTGCTTCCCGCCTCGTTAAGAAGGGAATGGTTGTAGTGGCTTCCATTGGCAATAGTGGTGCAAACGGTTTGTATGCTGCCGGCGCTCCTGGCCTTGGCGAAAATGTGATCGGTGTTGCTTCCTTTGATAACACCACAGTGACCCAGCCCGCATTCTCTGTTTCACCAGATAATGCATTGATCGGCTTCAACTTATCTGATTCCCCGATTCCTCCAACGAGCGGCACCTTCCCTGTTACTCGAACTGGAACAACCACTTCAACTACCGATGCCTGCGTTGCTCTTCCGGCTGGCAGCCTGGATGGTCAAGTAGCTTTGATCCGCCGCGGTGGTTGTACTTTCTATACAAAATCCATTAATGCTCAGAATGCAGGTGCGGCTGCGGTTGTGTTGTATAACAATACAACTGGTGGACTTAGCCCAACAGTTGCTGGTTCACCGGCTATCACTATTCCGGTGGTATCAATTACCGCAGCTGATGGCGTCGCGATCAATGCCCGCTTAGACTCTGGCCCGGTTGATCTCACTTGGACTTCTGATACAGTGACCGCCCCAAGCACAACCGGTGGCTTGATTTCCTCCTTTAGCTCCTACGGTCTTTCACCTGACTTGGCGCTCAAGCCTGATATTGGCGCCCCCGGTGGAAACATTTGGTCCACATACCCACTTGAGCAGGGTGGCTATGCTAATTTGAGCGGTACATCCATGTCTTCGCCGCATGTAGCTGGCGCTGTAGCTCTCTTACTGCAAGCTGCACCAAGAACCAGAGCAGAAGATGTTCGCTCCATTCTACAAAACTCTGCCGTACCTGCCGATTGGTGGGGCTTCCCCGGATTTGGTTATCTGGATAACGTCCACCGCCAAGGCGCTGGTATGCTGCAAATTGACGATGCGATTACCGCTACAACACGAGTTGAACCCGGAAAGCTTTCTCTGGGTGAAAGCCAGAATGGACCAGTAACGGTCAAACTAAAGATCAAGAATAATAGTAGGCATTCTGTTACCTACGATCTTTCTTATGTCAATGCCTTGTCAACAAGCGGTATCATCACACCAGATTTCTGGGAATCCAATGCGACGGTTGATTTTAACAAGTCAAGCGTAACAGTTAAGGGCCGCGGCGATGCAGAGATCAGAGCGACGATTACTGCGCCCACTACTGACTGGACCCCAGACCAGGGCCAATATGGCGGATGGATCGTCTTCACTCCGCGCGATGGTGGACAGGTTCTCCGTGTACCTTATGCCGGTTTTGTAGGCGATTACCAATCCATTGAGGTTCTTGCGAATCCCTACGGGCTCCCCTTCTTGGTGGATCAAAACTGGAACGATGCGACCCTCTTCACGCTTGATGGCGGCGACCTGCCCTACTTCCTTGTCCATCTGGATCACCAATCCCGCGTATTCAAAATGGAAGCCTTCAATGCTGCTTCAGGTAAATCTGTTGGAACGATTCTCCAATTGGATTACATGATCCGCAACAGCACAACCACAGGCATCTATGAATTTGTATGGGATGGCACCACGACCACCAGACACAATAAGGAATATGTTGCGCCCGATGGCGATTACTATGTAACCATCTCTGTTCTTAAGGCCTTGGGTAACCCCAAGAAAGCCGCAGATTGGGAAACCTGGACTTCCCCAGTGTTCACCCTTGATCGTCCGTAATTAGTTTTATCTGAAAGAAATTCAGGCTGGCAGAGTACTCTGCCAGCCTGAATCTTTTAAGTGTTGTTCAGCTAAGAAATTAAGGCGTAGGAGCCAGAAAATGTTCGGCCCCAGAACCTAACCCGCAAAAGACAACAGTTTCATTTTCATCGGTATGATACGGGTAGGATTTTCCCTCAACCTCGAGGCTTACATTAAAGCCCGGGGTTAATACCTGAGTGTACATGATGCCTTGTTTGGGGCAGCCCAGGCTTCCATCTGGCCATGTTATGGATTCTATAGAGGCCACACGGATTTTGTCCACGCTGATTTGGAGCCTTTTTGCTAAGTCTGCTACTGCAATTTGTACAACGGGGTGTAGGTTTGGGTCAGGTGTTGATCCGGCAGGTATGTCGGCGCTGCCGTCAATGCGGCCCGTAGTTGGCACTGGAGTTTGTGGGAAGACTTGTCTTGGCATGTTTGTCTCCGTTGGGGAAAGTGAAACTTCTTGTTCTGGGATGGTGGTGTCTGCAGGGGAGAGTTGAGGAGATGCCTGGCATCCAATGGTGAGGAAAATGCCGGCTGTCAGTAGTGTTCGAAGCAAAGTTTTTGTAATCATAATACTCCTTTTTGTGACTGTCTTATAGACGTACTTTAGGTGGAAAAAGTTCATGAAATTTCCAACATAATTTTTATCTTTTTCTGGCCTTTTTCTTATACTCCCAATTTAATATTGGCTCATTGATATTAACCAATAGGAGAAATAAAAATGACACTCTATATCCAACCTTATCCGTTTCGTCGTGTAGCCCGCCGTTTTGCCGAACAGCCCCGCCAGCGTTCTTTGGGTGTAAATATCCGTGAAGAAGACGAGGCATATGTCCTTTCTGCTCTCGTGCCTGGCTTAAAGGCCGAGGATCTCAACATCCAAATTCTTGAGGATGTGGTCAGCATTGAAGGCGAGTACAAGGCTGAGGAAGCAGAATTTCTGTTGAATGAGCTTCCCAGTGGAGCTTTCCGCCGCACTCTGCGCCTGCCAAACGAGGTGAATGCTGAGAAAGTTGAAGCAAAGATCGCTGACGGCGTATTGACCCTGACCCTGCCAAAAGCTGAGTCGGCCAAACCAAAGAAGATCAAGATTGCAGTCCATTAATCAGTAGAAGAAAAACTGTCAGAAAACAGAAGCAGGAAACAGGTCACGCATGAGGCGCGGCCTGTTTTTTTTATCAAAGGGGAAAATCGGGCAGTATAGAATGCCTGCGATGGGTATAATTCAGACATTCTTATTTTTTGGAGAAACCCAGTGCGCGTCAAATCGATTTTACTTGTGGCGGTCATCCTTGTCATATTAACTGCCTGTGGCGGTGAAAGCCCCACGGAAATTCCTGCTCCTACGGTTGTGCCAACACACACGCCCTTGCCTACGGCTACAATGATTCCAACTCCGTCAACTCCGTTGGCGATTCTTGTTATTCCTGTGGATATGGATAAGGAATCTTCGGACCTGTATCAAAAGACGGTGTATGACCTTGCCCAGCAATCCGGTTTTCGTTTTCAGGTTCGTAATACTCTTACCTCGGCTGACCTCACTGACCCAACTTTGAAAGTGGTGATTGCTCTGCCGCCTGACCCGGGCATTACTTCGTATGTTTCTGTTGCTCCAGGCGTGCAGTTCCTTGCCGTGAATATCCCAAACCTCACAGCAGGCGGGAACTTAAGTGTTCTTGCGCCTGATACCCAGGTGGATCTACCTGCTTTCCTTGCGGGCTACACAGCAGCCATGTTGACAGAGGAATATCACATTGGCATGTTGTATCCACAGGGAGATGGCGATGCGCAGCGCGCCGCCATGGCTTTCAGTAACGGCATGAAATATTATTGCGGCCTCTGCAAAAGGATTTATTTTACAAATACTGATTACCCCACATTTTTAGATATTCCCGCGAGCGAAGACCCTTCAAAATACGGCGGGTACGCCAACTTACTGATCAACGACCGCGATGTGGATGCGCTTTATATTTACCCCTCCCTCGTTAGCGATGATCTGCTCACCTACCTCGGCACGCAGGGGGTTCTCCTGTTTGGAACATCCATGCCAGAGCCGCGCCCTGGTGGTTGGGTGATGACCGTTAGCCCCGATACGGTTAAGGCGATTCAGGCTGCCTGGCCGAGCTTAAGTACTGGGCAGGGAGGAATCAACGTTCAATCTCCGCTCGGGCTTGCAGATGTGGACCCAAGCCTTCTCCCTCCCGGAAAACAGGCCCTCGTACAAGAAGTGTTGGACAATTTGATTGCGGGTCGCATATTGACCACAAACCCATAACAAAAAGGACGAGCTTTTGGCTCGTCCTTTTTGTTTAAGTACTTACGATGAGGAGACAGCGCCACAAACCTCTTTACAAGTACATCTCTGAAGATTGTGCATTGGAACCGGCCCATTCCTGCCGTACCAGCCAAGCCATGGATTTGATGAGCAGAGCCATGGGGCTGATGGGCGTGGAGAGAAATTCATCTGCGCCGGCGTGCAGATACTCGGAGATTTCGGTCAAATCACCTTTGGGTGCAAGCAATAGGATGGTTCCGTTGGTTGTGCTGCGTAGTTCGCGGCAAAGTTTGACCCTCTCCGCAGGAGACAGGTTGAGGTCAAGGACAATGAGGGTGGGAGCGAGCAGACGGGAGGTCTGTGTGGCGGCTCCGGTGGATGTTTCAGCAACCACGTAGCAGTTCTTTTGTTCAAATAGAGCTTTCCACACATCGATCATTTCAGAATCCTGAGAGATGATCAAAACCGTATTCGTTTCATTGAGGTTTGTGTTGGATTTCCATGCAACCATGTTGTGCTTCCTTTCTATATATCTATTATGTAGTCGAAAGAAGCAGGAAAAGTAATGACCCTAAAGTACTATTTTTGCAAACCCTACTTGACGCGGCTCAGACTCGCGTGATAAACTCTCTCTTGCTTGAACAAAGCAAATATCTTAAGAAAGGAGGCGCACGCCCAATGATCATGAACAAATTTTTCATCACACTTTCTCTCACCGGCAAAGCTGGTGGCGTAGATTCTCGCAGTGCGCCTGCACCCCGTTAGACGGAATTCGTTGTCTCACGGCCACGGCGTCACTTGCGACCCGTGGCCGTTTTTTTATTAATTTGCATGGCGGCCATGGGTTAAAAGACCCGTGGCCGTTTTTTTTGTTTTAGCCCGCGAAAGCGGGAGGAGTTAGGTAATCATGTTGAACATTCAAACCCAACTGTTTGAAGCGACGGATGTACGTTTTGGTTCAATGAACCATGAAGCGCATCCCGAAATCGAAGCCAGATGGACACGCGATACTGACTTCATGTGTCTGATGGAATTAAAACCCGTTCGCCCGCTTTCACCAGAGGCTGTGAAGAAGCAATATGAAGCCATCGAAAAGGAAATGGAAGAGGCGCAAAACCTGTTCTGCTTCACCATCCACACCCGCGAAGATGACCGTTTTATTGGTAAAGCTCTCGTGGAGTGGATCGATTGGGTGAACGGCAATGGTTTCATCCGCCTTGGTATTGGTGCAATGGAAGACCGCGGTAAAGGCTATGGCACGCAGGCATTAAGCTTGCTGTTGAGCTACGTCTTTGACGACCTAAACCTGCACCGTGTCACTGCGGTTGTGCCGGCTTACAACGAAGGCGCAATCCGCTTCTTCCAGAAGTTCGGTTTCATGGAAGAAGTTCGCAGACATAAAGCCATGTACCATGACGGAGAATTTTGGGACATCATCTCTTTCGGCTTGTTAAATGCCGAATGGAGAATGCAACTATCGGCGTAGGATGAAGCGCAAGGGACTTTTATCGCAGTCCCCGCTTCGTAACATCCTGATGAAAATTGAAGGAGAAGAATCATGACTATATTACAGACTCAAGAACCGCCTCTTGACTCAAGCCTCAGCCTGCGTGCCACAAAATGGGCTGACGTGAACGCCGTGGCACAACTCATTTACGATGTCTGCGAAGCGGATGGTGATGTGACCGTTGCCACCCCACCCGAAGAACTGGCGAACCAATGGAAGACCGCGAAGTTCAACCCCGAAACCGACACCTACGTGATCGAAACCCGGGATGGACAGATCGTCGGCTACGGCGAATTTTACAACGCAAAAGATCATGCCGATTTGAACGCGGATATTTATGTTCATCCTCGTTTTAAAGGGCTTGGTCTCATCAAGATATTGCTTGACCGTGTGGGTGAACGTGCCTTGGAAGAATTAGAACTTGCCGAACCGGGCGTGCGTGTTTTCATCCGCAGTTCAATGGACGGAAAAGATGAAGAGGCAAAAAAGGCGCACGAAGATTCTGGCTATGTTCCCGTCCGTTTTAACTGGCGTATGGAGATCAAGCTGGATGAAGCGCCGCCTGTACCCGTTTGGCCCGAGGGAATCGAACTGCGCCCGTTCGTGCGTGCGGAACATTCCAGTGCAGTATTAGACGCCGTCAACGAATCATTTCGCGACCATTGGGGCAGCCACGAATTATCGTTTGAAGATTGGGAACATCAAAGGTTTTCCAAGTCCAATTTTGACCCCTCTTTGTGGATGATCGCATGGGACGGGCAGGAGATCGCCGGTTTTTCACTCAACCGTTACCGCATGGGAATTGGTTGGGTGGGCACGCTTGGTGTTCGCCGCCCCTGGCGCAAAAAAGGACTAGGCTTGGCGCTGCTCCAACACTCCTTTGGCGAGTTCTACAAACGCGACATGAAGACCATCGGCCTCGGTGTCGATGCATCCAGCCCCACAGGCGCAACCCGTCTCTATCAGGGAGCGGGCATGTATATTGCCAGCGAATTCATCACTTATGATAAAGAGTTGCGCGCTGGCAAAGATGTGGAAGAATGAAGTAGAGGAAAAAATGAACGCAACACTCGAAAGCACAAAAGTTGACCTGCCAAATGGGTTTACTGCCCGAGGCGCAACATTCGATGATGTGGAAGCCGCTGTGAAATTATTCAACGCCTGGGCGCAGACCACCATCCACCAAAATGAATTTGCCGACGCCGCACCTCTTCGCAGCGAATGGGAAACGCCAGACTTCAACCCGGCAACCGATATTTGCCTCGTCTTTTCACCTGCAAAAGAACTTGTCGGTTACATCGAAGTATGGACGATAGGTAAACCGCCCGTCCACCCTTGGATGTGGGGTCGAGTTCACCCTGAGTTCAGCAAGCTTGGCATTGGCTCATGGTTGCTGCAATGGGCAGAAGAACGCGCCTGCAAAGTTTTAGATACCATGCCCGCCGACCTGCGTTTTGCCCCGCGCACCGGAGTCTACAATACTGCCCAGGATTCTAAAAAGCTCTTTGAGGATAGGGGCTTTGCCCGCATCCGCAGTTCTTACGAAATGCGCATTGACATGGAAGAAGCGCCTCCGACTCCGCTTTGGGCTGAGGGCATCACCTTGAGAATCGCCAACGCTGAAACAGACGTCCGTGCCATCTACCAGGTGGACAGAGATTCCTTCCGCGACCACTTTGGGTACATCGAAGAACCCTTTGAGGAAGGCTTCAAACGCTTCAGCCATTTTCTGTTGAGCGAAGGCTCTGACCCCAGCCTGTGGTTCCTCGCCATGGATGGCGACCAAATTGCAGGAATGTCCATTTGCCGCCCCAGTTCTTATGATGACCCCGATCTGGGGTGGGTAAACCTTCTGGGAGTCCGCCGTGAGTGGCGAAAACGCGGCATTGGGTTGGCGCTGCTCCAGCACAGCTTTGGCGAATTTTACAGGCGCGGCAAGCGCAAAGTGGGACTCGGTGTGGACGCGGAGAATCTGACAGGCGCCCTGAAGCTGTACGAACGGGCAGGAATGCACGTTCACCTGGCGTTTGACCTCTTTGAAAAGACGATTCGCTCTGGGCGTGAAATCAGTGTAGAATCTCTCTCAGAATAAATAATCGGTGTTCCTTACCAAGGAGAGATTTTATGAACCTGCGTTGTATCTATTGCCAGACCCCGTTCACACTCGGCCGCGCTGAAATGCTCAGTGCAATCGTCAACATGAACGATAAGAATCAGAACCATTACGACGCGCATTGCCCGCGCTGCCGCCGCGCCAATTCGATTTCCCGCCAGAGGATGGAGCTGTTCTACCCAGGCTGGCAGGAGGCGGCTAAACAGCAAGCCTCCGCACCTGAAGCTACCACCCCTGCTTCTGCCATGTTGAAGACAGAACCCATTCCGAAGGCAAAGAAAGCACAGGCTGGCAAGGCTGCCGCAAAACCCGCTGCCAAGAAGACTCCCGCTGCTGCGGCAAAGAAACCAGCTGCCAAGAAAGCTGCTTCCGAAAAGCCTGCTGCGAAGAAAGACTCCGCAAAGGGCAAGAAGAAGTAGAGGGTTGCGGTTTGCAAAGGAACAGTATCTTTGCAAAGCTGCGATACACCAGTTTTGAATTTCGCTGCAAAGCCGGGAAGATGACCATCTTTACGGCTTTGTACTTTTAAGGGATAAGGCATGAGCATTCAAGCAGTTTTTTTTGATTTTGGCGGTGTCATCCAGCGCACCGAGTTTCAAGCGCCGCGCCAACATTTGGGCCAGCGCTTTGGCATGGATTATGACGATATTGACAAACTTGTTTTTGGAAGTCCATCGGCGCAGCAGGCTTCGGTGGGGGAGATCACCGAAGATGCACACTGGGTCAATGTGTTGAGGCGGTTGAAACTGCCCGCATCTGAGGCTCAAAGCATAAAAGATGAATTCTTCGGCGGCGATGTGATCGACCGTGACCTGGTGGAGTTCATCCGTTCGCTGCGTGGGAAGTTCCATGTGGGGCTTATTTCCAATGCGTGGAGCGGGATGCGTGCGCATCTTAAGAGAGAAAGGCTGCTCGAGCTTTTTGAGACCGTGGTCATCTCTGCGGAGGTTGGTGTGATGAAGCCCGAGGCGAGGATCTACTCCATTGCGTTGGAGCAGGCTGGAGTTAAGGCAGAGGCGGCGGTTTTCGTCGATGATGTGCAAGTCAATATTGATGCCTGTCAGCAGATCGGGATGAAAGGTGTTTTGTTCAAAGATCCGCAAAAGGCGGAAGACGAATTGAAGAAATTGTTGAAGATCAAATGAAATAAGAATAAAGCGGGGGATTTCGTTTGATCATTGCGAGCATGGAAACCATGAATACAAAAACTAAATCTGAATTATTTATACGCGACCTCGGCGATGGATTGATCCTGCGCCGGGCTTCGGTGGAAGATGCAGAAGCACTTGCCGATATCAATGGCCGTATGCACAGTGATGAAGGGCCGGATAAGCCAGATTTGCGCATCGCTGCCTGGGTGCGGGATCTGGCTGCCAAACCTCATCCGACTCTTAAAGCTGCCGACTTCACTATCGTGGAAGATACCGCCACGGGACGCATCGTTTCTACCTTGTGTTCTATTCCCCAAACGTGGATGTTTGACGGTGTTGAGTTTCGTGTGGGGCGGCCTGAGTTGGTTTGCACCCTGCCTGAATTTCGCAGGCGCGGACTTGTCCGTGTGCAGATGGAGGAAGTTCACAAGTGGGGTGATGAACGCGGCGACCTTTTGCAGGTAATCACGGGCATTCCAAATTATTACCGTCAGTTTGGCTATGATATGGCGCTCAATATCGGCGGCAGGCGGTATGGGTTTGAACCGCAAGTGCCAGCCTTGAAAGATGGAGAGAAAGAGCCTTTCCTGATTCGTCGCGCCGAAGAGAAAGACATTGATTTTGTCTTGCAGCTTTATACCGAAACTCAGAAGCGTTTCGCCATCTCCTGCAAGCGCACACCTGAGAATTTCCGTTATGAAATAAATGGACAGAGCATTGATAACATTAATCATTTTGAGTTGATGGTGATCGAGCATGTGGATGGCGGGCATGTTGGATATTTTCTGCATACCAGCATGTTGTGGGGCGGCGGGGTGTACGCCATTGGCTATGAACTTGCCAAAGGCATTTCATGGCTGGATGTTTCGCCCAGTGTGGTGAGATATTTATGGAAGAAAGGCGCCGAATATGCCGAGCGTGATTCTCAGGTACGCACTGCGTTCGGTTTCGGACTCGGTGAAGCCCACCCTGTGTATGAGGCACTGGAAGATAGATTGCCTGCCCAACGCAAGCCGTATGCATATTATGTCCGTGTGGTGGATGTGCCCGCTTTCTTGAATCAGGTGAGACCTGCGTTGGAGAAACGGCTGGCTGAGTCCATTGCGGCTGGGCACACGGGTGAGTTGAAACTCAGCTTTTACCGCAGCGGCGTGCAAATGGTCTTCGAGCATGGAAGAATCGTTAAAGTTGAGCCTTTGCACTTAGCAGATGGAGTCTCTACGGATGCGAGTTTCCCAGACCTGACCTTCCTGCATTTGCTTTTTGGTCATCGCAGTCTGGATGAACTGCGCCATGCTTTTACAGATTGCTATTGGGAGAACCAAACAGCGCGGGTACTTTTGAATGCCCTGTTCCCCAAACGTATTTCGGATGTGTATCCGATCTATTAAAACTCTGAAGTCGGGCAATGAGTTGCCCGACTTCTCCATTAATGGGAAAGAATATGCCAACTTTAAAAGTAGAAGCAACGAAAGTATATTTATTTATCGAATTCAGCGCCTCGGCTTTTTTCTCGATGATGTTCGTGACCATGTCGCTGTACGAAGCGACAGTGGCAGGGCTGACGCCCCTCCAGCTTGTACTTGTCGGCACTACGTTGGAGGTTTCTGCATTTTTGTTTGAGATTCCCACAGGCGTGGTCGCAGACGTTTTCTCGCGGCGTTTGTCCATCATCATTGGGTATGTGTTGATGGGCATCGGTTTTCTTGTGGAAGGATTTTTTCCTGCGTTCCTGCCAATTCTTCTGGCGCAGGTCATTTGGGGGCTTGGGTACACATTCACCAGCGGCGCAACGCAAGCATGGATCTCGGATGAGGTGGGCGAGGAAAAAGCCAATCAACTTTTTATGCGCGCTACGCGTGTGGGTCTGGTCGCTTCTTTGGTCGGGATGGGGCTTGCCATGCTCATCGGCGCAAACAATGTTGCTCTGCCCATTCAGTTTGGCGCGGCGGGTGTGTTGCTGATCGGTTTCGTTCTGATCTTCATCATGCCCGAAACGGGGTTTACGCCAACTCCAAAGGAAGACCGCAACAATTGGCAGCACATGTGGCATACGTTCAATGAAGGTGTGAAGGCAGTGCGTGTTCGTCCGCGGTTGCTTACGATTTTAGGCGTTGGATTTTTCTACGGTTTGTACAGTGAAGGCTTCGACCGTTTGTGGGTCAAACATCTGCTCGATAATTTTGAGATCCCCGTTCTTCTTGGAAACAACCAAATTGCTTTCTTTGCAATTCTCCGAATCGCAGCGGCACTGCTGACGATCGTGGCTGTCCGCTTTGTAGAGAAGAAAGTGGATTCAGGCAACTCACTGGCGATTGGACGAACCATGCTGCTCGTGACGGGATTGATCATCATTGCGATGACCGGCTTTGCGTTGTCTCCGCTTCTTTTCTTAACCTTGGGCCTGTATCTCACCATCGACATTTTGCGCAGCGTACGCGACCCGCTCAACGCGGCCTGGGTGAATCAAAAGCTCGACCCGCAAACGAGAGCCACAGTCCACTCGATGGCGGGGCAGGTGGATGCGGTGGGGCAAATGGCGGGTGGGCCGAGTGTAGCTTTGGTAGCGAAGTATTTGTCGGTGGCGGCGGCGATCACCACGTCTGCGCTGCTGCTCGTGCCGGCGATGTTTCTCGTAAACAGAGCCAATTCCCAGTCAGAAAAAGAGGCGAGTGTTGTAGATGAGAGTCCTGCTTCGGTGTAGATGAGTCAAATTTGCGGCGAATTTTAATATCCATACAAGAGTGATAGGAAGTTTAATTGACGCATTATGAACTTTGCATGTATAATTTTCCAACTTGCCCCTTTTAGGGACTTTCCCATTTTAGGGAATTAGAGGACACATGGCCCTGCGTGGAAATTTACGCGATTTTACAATTACTCAACTGCTTAACCTGATCAATCTTGCCAGCAAGACGGGCACATTGGTTGTAGACGGCGCGTCGGAGCAGGCCTTTATTTCATTCCGCGAGGGAAAACTGGCCTACGCCCGCGTTGGCAGGGAAGATGGAAGCCTGGCTGCCGTTCTACACAAGGCGAATAAGATCAATGCCAACCAGTACCGTGCAATTGCTGATCGTGCAGGCCAGATGACCGATAAGGAATTAGGCCTGCTTCTTATTAATGCAGGTTATGTAACGCAGGAGGATATCCTGCTGAACTTGCAGGGATATTTCACCGATGTGGTTCGCAGGTTGTTCACATGGGTGGAAGGCATCTTCCGTTTTGAGAATGAGATGCTCCCGCCGGATGACCGCATCAATGTAAAGCTGGATCTTGAGAATATCATCATCGAAGGTTCTCGCCAGTTGCGCGAGCTTGAGCAATTGAAAGATGAAATTCCTAGTTTAGAAATGGCGCTTAAATTTACAGACCGTCCGTTGACCAATGTAAATTTGAGTGTAGATGAATGGAAAGTTGTAAAGTTTGTTGACCCGAAGAATACGATGCGCCAGATCGCGGGTACAAACAAGTTGACCGAAATTGAGATCCGTAGAATTGTGTACGGTCTTTTGCAGGCTGGTTTGGTGGAATTGGTTCGCCCTGCAGGGGTGGTCATACCGCAAAGCCCGAAGATGTTCCCAACACCAGACAAAGAAGAACAGAAATCATTGATCAACAAACTGATCGGCCGCATTCGCACGATGTAATGCAAATAAGGTCAGAAGGATAAGAACTATGCAAACGGTCAAAATGGTAGTGACAGGCCCATTCAGCGCTGGCAAGACTCAATTTATTCAGTCGGTCAGTGAAATTGATGTTGTCGCCACAGAACGCAGGATATCTTCCGATGAAGAACGCTCGGTAAAATCTGCCACCACAGTGGCTATGGATTTCGGCCGCATCACGGTAGATGAAGATCTGGTTTTGTATTTGTTCGGTACACCAGGACAGAAACGTTTCGACTTCATGTGGGAGATCCTCTCTGAGGGAATGTTGGGCTTTATTGTGATGGTGGATAGCACCCGCCCTGAAACCTTCCGCGAAGCGCGTTCCATTCTTGAAACCTTCCGTGCGTATGCTCCGACCCCGTTTGTGGTCGCCGCGAATAAACAGGATATGGAAGATTCCTGGGAACTTGAAGATGTTCGCCATGCGCTGCGATTGGATAAGAACACCAAGCTTTTGCCCTGTGTAGCAACCGAACGCGATACCGTTAAAACCGTATTGCTTGAGCTGTTATACAGCATCCTAAACGAAATGGAATCCGGAAAATAAGGGACGGATAATCTTTTGCTGTGTCATCAATTACGACTGATCAGGGAATTGTTCATTACGAGGTGTACGGGCGAGGCCGCCCTGTAATCCTTTTACACGGATGGCTTGGTTCATGGGGGTTATGGCAGGAAACCATGGGTTATCTCGGTGCGTTTTACCGCACCTATGCTCTGGATTTTTGGGGATTTGGGGAATCCGGTAAAAAGCGCGAGACCTATGCCGTTTCAGATTTTGTAAGTTTGGTTGACCAATTTATGGAGCAGTTGGGCATTGTCCATGCGCCGCTGGTGGGGCATAGCATGGGCGGCACGGTCAGCCTTTCGGTTGCCATTAAATATCCTGAGCGTGTCAGTAAAGTAGTTGTGGTTGGTTCGCCGATGGTGGGCTCATCGCTTGCGCCGTTATTGAAAATCGCTGGTAACCGCCCGATTGCGTTTATGTTATTTAATATGATGAGCGTGTTCCGAACTGGAATGCGTATGTATTCCCCCTTTATTTGCAGGGACCCGCGCTTCCCCGAAATGATGGACCGCGATCTTTCTCGTACTACTGTTGAATCTTTCCTGCGCTCCATCGCATCGCTTCGCCGTACTGACCTGACCCCAATGCTTCCTCAGATCAAAGTTCCGGCGATGGGTTTTTATGGGGATAAGGATGTGATTGTTCACCCCCAGCAGTGGCAGCCAATGCTAACTGGGATTCCTCATGCAATTATCCAGCGTTTTCCAACATCGGGGCATTTCCCTATGCTGGAAGAACCGACAGTATTTAGCCAGAAATTGAAAGCATTTCTCGATCAAGATATCCCGACTTCATGAGTAAAGAATCCTTCTACTATCCCCAAAAAATGGGGAGAATTATTTTTCTGGGTATGGAGGAGGTAATCGGCAAAAGCGGGGTGGATTCGATCCTTCAGCTTGCCTCACTAGAGGCATTGATTCAGGAGCGCCCCACAGCACGTGCAGATAAAACCTTCCCGTTTGAGACAGTCAGTCTCTTACAAAGTACACTTGAGAAAAAATTTGGTCCGCGTGGCGGGCGTGGTTTGGCGGTTCGCGCAGGACGGGCAACATTTAAGTATGGCATTAAGGAATATGGTTCCATGCTTGGCCTGACCGAGATGGCATTTCGTTTACTTCCACTTTCCACAAAATTGCATACGGGCGCAAAGACTTTTGCCGACCTCTTCAATAAACATACAGACCAGAAAGTGCGGGTGGAGGAACGGGAGAACCAAATCCTTTGGCATATTGAGCAATGTCCGTTGTGCTGGGAGAGAAAAGCGGAAGAGCCGGTCTGTCATTTGGCAGTGGGGTTATTGCAGGAAGCCTTGTATTGGTTGAGCGGTGGAAAAGTGTTCAATGTGGAAGAAACTGCCTGCATTGCTCGCGGAGATATGGCCTGCACCATCAAGATCGATACAGCCCCACTCTCGTAGCTGCCGAATATTCCGACTATACCCCAATCGCAAAAGACTACAGCGAGAACTTCAAAATGCAGGCATTTGGGGTGGCTAAGCATTTTAAGCATGTTAATAACAGTTTTGTTTTCCCCGTTTTGTGTGTTTTAACCGATACTTTGATTTATAATCTCTGATTATGCTTAAGATTATTCTCCATGCGCACAACCAGATCATGCCTTTTTGTGAGGCTGCGCGTGAATTGCGGATCCAAAATACGCCATTATGGCTGCATCAGCGTAATTTACTGGCACCATATGTAACCCGCGAGATGGAGTTGAAACAAGGGGAGCGTCTGCAACCTGTCCGCGAGCCAACGATTGTCTACCGAGATAACCTCTTTTTTGATGAAGCTTATATTACGGAATTCATGAAACAGGCGGTTAAGCGCAATCGTCCGGTTCGCGCTGCTTTTCGTGCTGATGACCCGGCTTTTCGTGAACATGCCCTGCCGCTCTCCACATCTTATACGCCTGCCGGAAGTTTATACCTCGCAGACTTGTGGTACTACCCAAACGGCCCAATGGCTGGCGTGGAACCATTGGTAATTGATATGCAGGCGAAGGAGATCGGCTATTACCATGTGCCAACCTATATGGCCGACCAAAGCGGAGACCTTGTTTTTCAGGTGCCTTTGCGCGCCATGATGGCTATTGACTCATGGCTGCATGTTTTTATAGCAGATATGGTCTTTGGACAGTTTGCCACAGGTGCGCGTTATGAAAAAAAGGCAAATGATGAGCTTTCTTTTAAATTAAAGATATTTGCCAAAGCAATTTATGAAGGGCGCCAGGTGTTGGAGTGCTCTGAAGTTGTTAAAGTTGGGAAGAACTGTGTGATCGACCCGAGCGCCGTTATAAAAGGACCTGCGACCATTGGGGATAATGTCACCATTAATGCAGGCGCCGTGATCGATAACAGCATTATTGGAAATAATGTTAATGTTGGGCAGGGGGCACAAGTGATGCTTTCGGTAGTGGGGGATGGCGCCTTCCTGCCTTTCCGTGCATCCTTGTTTATGACAACCATGATGGAAAACAGCATGTTGGCGCAAAATACCTGCCTGCAAATGTGTGTCATCGGACGCAACACATTTATCGGCGCTGGTTCTACATGGACAGATTACAACCTAATTCCTGCGCCCATCCGTGCACGGGATGGCAATGGCAAGTTGAGCATTTCCAACCGTCCGGTAATGGGTGGGTGTGTAGGACACAACTGCCGCATTGGTTCAGGCATGATCATTTATCCCGCGCGCACCATCGAATCGGATGTGGTTCTGGCGGCCTCAGCAGAACGCCGCGTGATTGACCGCGATATTACTTTTGATCAGAGCGACCACCACGGACTAAAACTTGCTCATTTGCACCAGACCCCATATCACCGGAATTTAAAAGCCGAGGTTGAGTCGTGGTAGGCAGTTATCAAGTACGCTGGAAACAATGTTATTGGACATAAAAACGCATGGACAGCTTCGCCTTCATCATTCACCCCATCGACCCCAAACGCGATGTCAGCCGCAAATTTCCGTTTTTAGGCAAGGTACTTTCAGAAAAACAGATCGATTTTTTCTCCACCTTCTTTCCTCCTGTTTATATTTCGGAGATCGAAGGAATTACTTCTCAATCCACTGGGAAGACCATTAAGGGGTGGTTCCTTGCATGTCCGTATACTCCACGACGCATGATGCAGTTGCCTGAGCGCACGGTCTATAATAAAATTATCCAGACGGGCCGCATGGCCGAAAAGCTTGGCGCTAACATCCTCGGCCTTGGTGCTTTCACTTCGGTGGTTGGCGATGCCGGCGTGACGATTGCAAATGCATTGGATATTCCCGTCACCACAGGTGACTCTTTTACGGTGGCAATGGCCGTGCAAGCGATACGAGATGCCGCCAAGGTGATGGATATCAAAATGGAAGATGCGACGGTTGCCATCGTAGGCGCCACAGGAGCAATTGGACGCGTCTGTTCCGCGCTGTTAGCTGGGGAGGCCGCCCGAACATTGCTCGTGGCCCGAGATGAGAAAAAACTTGAGGCTTTGCGAGACAGGCTCCAGATTAAAGCGCGAAGCGAACTTGTCATCAGTACGAAGATGGATGTTTTAAAGGATGCTCAATTGATCTTAACGGTTACCAGCTCCATCCATGATGTCATCCGCCCTGAATATTTGCAGCCGGGGAGCGTGGTCTGCGATGTGGCGCGCCCTCGTGATGTTTCTGCAATGGTGGCGGCGGTGAGAGATGATATATTAGTGATAGACGGCGGTATGGTGGATGTGCCAGGCCCCGTGGATTTCCATTTTAATTTTGGCTTTCCTGATGGAAAAGCCTATGCCTGTATGGCCGAGACGATTGCCCTGGCGTTGGATGGCCGTTTTGAAGATTACACAGTTGGCAGGGATATTACGCTGGAGCGTGTGCAGGAAATTACGGCGATCTCGGAAAAACATGGGTTTCGCATGAGTGGTTTCCGCTCGTTCGAGCGTGAAGTAACTGAAGAACAAATTGAGGCCGTTCGACATAATGCCCGCACAGGGACACGACGCGCTTACGAAGTACCGCATAAATAATGAAGCGCTTAGTAATTAATACAACAAGCGGTAGGAGGCTCGCATGAGTAATTCTCGTCTATTGGTAGTGGAAGACGATATCGACATCGCTAACATGCTAAAGATCTATTTCACAGGTCTTCAGTATGATGTGGATGTAGCGAATCGCGGAAGGGATGCTTTGGAAAAGACAAAGCAGGTTCTGCCGCATTTGATCGTGCTGGATATCATGCTGCCAGATATTGATGGGTATGAAGTCTGCCGAACGCTGCGGACGAGTACACGCACCAGCCATATTCCGGTCATCTTCTTGACACAAAAGGATGAACGCAGTGACAAGCTGCAGGGTCTTGAACTGGGTGCGGATGATTACATTACCAAGCCATTTGATATTGAAGAATTGAAACTGCGTGTGCAGGGCGCCATTCGCCGTTCGGAACGGGAAAGTCTCACCGACCCGCGCTCCGGTTTGCCGGCAGGGCGTTTGATCGAAGAACAGTTGCGCCGCATTATTCGCGAGACAAGCTGGGCTTTGCTGGATGTGCGTATTAATAACTTTGAAGCCTTCAAAGATGTGTATGGCTTTGTGGCAGGTGATGATGTGATGCGCTTTGCATCCATGTTGATCGGTGAGGTTGTAGATGAGTTGGGAACCATCAGTGATTTCATTGGTCATGCTGGAGGTGATAACTTTATCATCATTACTACAATTGAAGCTGCGCCGGGTATTCGCCAGAAAATAAAAGATCGTTTTGCTGCGGAAGTTCAAAGTCACTATAATTTTATTGACCGCCAACAGGGTTTCATACAAGCCCCGAAAGCAGAGGGTGGAGTGGAGAAAGTGGGATTTATGACCTTCTCGGCTGGTTTGGTTTCGCCGAGTTCCCACTCCTTTGCTGATATTCGCGAGATCACTGAACTTGCGGCTGAAGCTCGAAGACAGGATGCGGCGGCTGCCTCCACCGCATAAGTGAGTTTTTCCCATGTCTTTTGGGTTGGGAGTTAGCCTGTTATTAGCTGGGCTGGTGGTAGTTGCGCTGGCTTGGGTAGTATTACGCTTTTTATCGCGCTCCCAATCGAATAGTCAACCTGCTTTAAACTCTTTTGTATTCCCCGACACCTCCAACTCATCAAATGAAGCAACCATCATTCTCCAGCCTGGCGGGCGGGTGGAGTATATCAGTGCGCTTGCACGCTCCTTTTTTGATTTACGTGAAAATGAACCGTATGACCTTGAAAGCCTGGCGCGGCGGGTACGCCCATCTGATGATTTTCTTGATCTGTGCATTGTTCCCGGACAAAAACGAGTTTCCATCGGCGGAAAGCTGGTGGAAATTGCTTCTTTTCAGGTACCAGGTATTTATCCTTTAATGTTGATCTCTCTGCGCAGCAGAGATACGCACCCAGTAATGGACCAGAACATTGGCGCTACTGGTGAGATATTGCAAGTAGCAACAGAGTTCAGCCAGGGGATTGCAGCAAGTCTGAATCTTGAATCAACCATCCGATCCATTTTGGAGCACGTTGGCCGTCTGATGCCCTCAGAAGTGCTCGACCTGAAATTGTGGAATGCAGAACGAAAAGTACTTGTCCCATATCGCATACAACAACCGGCATCAGCCCGCATGTCAACCGGAGCGCTCTCTCCCTTTGGCAGCCTGACAGACCATCTGGCTGCACGCCGCACTCCGATTCTGATCACCGACACACGGGCACAATCAGAGTTCATCAAAAGGGATGAACTGCTTTTAGTCCATTCGTATTTAGGGGTTCCTCTACTTGCAGGCGGCGAATTGGTCGGCACACTGGAAGCGGGCCAGACAAGCGGGGGAGCTTTTGGACAACACGATCTGGATTTGCTGTCTCTTATCTCTGGTCAGGCTGCGGTTGCGATTCGCAATGCCAAATTATATGAAGATGAACAGAAGCGCGGTTCTGAACTAGCTGGCTTGGCAAACCTGAATCAGGCGCTTGGCTCCACCCGAGATATGGGTGAGATATTTTCAAAGCTTGTTGATAGCGTTGCCCCTTTATTCAATGCTGAGATCATTGGCTTTTTGCTTTATGACGAAGAGAAGCACACACTAACAGGGCAGCTGCCCTTCCGCGGCCTGCCTGCACAGTTTGTCCAGATCTATCGAACCACAATTCTTGCAGATAGTACTGCTGAAAAGATCATCGCAAGCCAGCGAGCCATATTCACTCTAAATACAGTAGGTGATGAAAGTTGGCATGCACTCGGCCTTGCAGATATGGCGACAGCAGCAAGCCTGCGCGATAACGCACTTATTCCGCTTCTTTCTTCGGGACGGATGCTCGGCTACTTCCAGGTTGGACATCACACCCGAGGCGTTTCTGCTTTTACTGCGGAAGAGATTCGTTTAATGAATATCGTCGCGAATCAAGCAGCGGCGATCATCGAAAATGTTTTGCTGGTACAACAAGCGCGTGGGCGTGCGCAGCGCGCGGATGCCTTACGCCGAATCACCAGCCTTGCAGGTTCATCTGGCACGTTGGCTGAGATCCTCAAATACTCAGTTCAGGAGTTGGCAAACCTATTTCTGGCAGATGCAGGCGCCATTTTTCTGCTGGACGAGACACGCGGCGCGTTGAGATTAAGCCGCGAATCCTCTTTCGGGGTTTCCGAAGAGATCAACAGCGCGTTCATTCAAATTTTTGTAGATGACCCAAATTACCGCCACACGGTTTCAGGAAGCCAAAAGGCTTTCCTTTCAGGCCGCATGAGCACAGATAGAAGGATACTGCCCGCATACCGTCCCCTTGCTACTGCACTCAAAATGGAATCTGCAATCGTCGTTCCGTTGGTTGTGCGTGAACACAGTGTAGGCGAGTTGATGCTGGGCAGCAAGAAAGTTGATTATTTCAATGCGTACGACCTTCAGATCGTATCCACGGCAGCAGGTCAGCTTGCCACTGCTGTTGAGTCTGAAGGTTTACTTACCCAGACAGATGACTCGCTGCGCAGGCGGGCTAACCAGCTTTCTGCACTAACCCACATTAGCCGTGAATTGGGTGCCTCGCTGGATGTTAAGCATCTGCTCAAAGTGGTGCATGACGAAGGCCTGCGCATTGTTCACGCTACGTGCGGGTCTGTCATCCTGTTTGAATCAACTGCGGGTGAAGTGAATACTCATATTCCTCAATATGTTGTCGGTTGCGAAGATATGAGGGCATTGACTGATATAGAAAGAAAAGTAATAAAAACAGGCGAAGCATACATTATCAATGATTTTTCTGTAGAGAGCCTGTCTCCTTCTCATGATGGCTCACGTTCTGCGATCATTTCTCCAATTACCTATCAGGCAAATGTGATTGGCTTGATCAACCTGCATTCAAATACAGCGGGCTTTTTTACAGCAGAAACTGTTGAACTGGTACAAACTTTGACTGTGCAGGCAGGTATTGCTTTAAGCAATGCGCAACGCTATCAAGCAGAGAAACAACGCAGTGAACTGATGCGCCGCCGCGCAGATACGCTCGTGCGTCTTACAGATGTCAGTTATAACCTGGGGCACGACCAGCCATTGGACCAGGCTTTGCAGGTGATTGCACGCGGTGTTCGTGATTCAACGCCTTTCCGCGTGGTGCTGATGAGTGTTGTTGAACTTGAGACTGGAATGATGCGCCGCCTGACTGCGGTTGGAATCCCGCAGGAAACTCTTAATGAGTTATTGTCTCGGAAGCAGCCGATCTCAAGCGTACAACAGATCATGCGTCCGGAATTCCAGATCAGCCGTTCTTATTTCATTCCAGTAGATCAGGCGCCAGTCATTCCATCTGACTTGCACATGATCACATTGGATGTTTCTACGCAAGCCAACGTGCCTGGTAATGCCTGGCATGCAGATGACTTTTTGCTCGTGCCGCTTGAAAATTCAGAAGGACAGATCGTGGGGCTTATCAGCTTGGATGACCCGTCCAATGGATTACGACCAGATAAGACGACGATCGAGGCGGTGGAAGTTTTTGCTTCGCAAGCAGCATTATTGATCAGTAATACGCTGCGCCAAAATGAACTGCGATCCAAGATTGATTCATTATCTTCTGGCTTGCAACGCCAGCAAAAACTGTTGGATATCACACAGAATGATCTCCCGGTGTTGCTGCATAAAGATCTTGAACAAACGATTTCTCTTCATAATTTAGATCGCCGTGCTCAACGTGTGCGTGCAGGTCTGGCTATTACAGAATCAGTCAGCCGCCAGTTAGATACTTCTTCGGCTCTTTCCGCGCTTGGCCGTGAGACTCTGACCCAGCTTGGTATGTCTGTTGCCTTGGTGGCTGAGAATACGCAGGATGGCCCCCGCCTTTTGCATGTGCTGGGAAGTTTTCCGCGTTCAACCAATGTGGAAGCTCTGTTTGGGCAGCGGAACCCACTGCGTGCCAGTTTGCAAACAGGCGTGCCGATTCTTATTGCCAACTTGGATGAAGAAGATGAATGGCGCGATGCCTCTTTGCTTACTTCTTTACGGGCAAAAGGCGTGATCTGCCTGCCGGTGCTTGTGGAAAATAAACCGGTGGCAGCCATGCTTGCTGTCAGTCCGGAACCCATGCCTGATTTTACAGATGAAGATCACCAAGTCTACTTGCAGATTTCCCAGCAGACTTCTTTGATCCTGCAAAATATTTCCCTGTTGAATCAAACACGCAGAAGACTGGACGAGGTGAA
>CAZHOX010000027.1:4531-27057 GCA_964534345.1 uncultured Anaerolinea sp. | reverse complement strand
GAAGGATGGCTGAATCTCCATGAAGACGACCCAGTCAATTTTTATTACATCGTAAGCGAAGATCATCAATGCGCCGACAAGCACACCAAGAACTGCAAATACGACAACGAGTTGTTTAAAGAGTCTCATAGGTGTTGCGCCTCCGCGGGCTTGACGGATTCAGCGCCCATTTTTTTCAATGCGTCTGTTACTTTTTGTTCTTCAACATGTGTGCATTCAACGAGAATAGCGATCTTGCCATCACTGACTTCCGGCACATATTTCATTGGGCGGTAGTTCGGGAAGAAGCTATCGAGGAACACACCGAGGAATGTGGAGAGGAGCATCCCAAGCATGGTCAACTCAAACAGCACAACCACACTGGGCGGCCCAGGAATAAAGGCCTGAGTGCTTACTTGAATTGGGTAGGGATAGATATATGGTGTGATGAATGCAAGGAAGAACCCTGCGCCAAACCCAAGGATGGCCCCGCCCATTGCAATACGTGGGACATTTGTCCACTGATGAGGGCGGCCCAGCATGGCTTCAGTAACTGGGATGCCAGAGATGACATTCATGCAATCATCGTGGACGCCGATCGAGCGGAGATGCTCAATGGCGTTCGCAGCAGGCTCGAGGTCCGGAAAGACCGCCAACAAATCTACAGCTTTAGATTCGGTCATTTCAATCCTCCTATTCCAACTCGCTGACCGATACTACGGTCTCGCGTCCAAATTTCTTCAGTTCATGTGCCATTTGACCTTCCTGCACTTCCCAAACTGGGATGAGAGGAATAAGTTTAGAGGCAATCATGTAAAGCAAAACGAAGAAGGCAAGTGTGCCAATACCAAGCGGAATTTCCACGCCGGGCTGGTACAAGCGCCAGGTAAAAGGCATACGGTTGATGCTGAGGGAAATGGGGACGATGATGTAGCGCTCAAACCACATGCCAACATTGATGATGATACCAACTGTTGCAACGAGCCAGGGGGTTGCGCGCCATTTTGCATTCCACAAAATTGCCCAGGGAATGACGATATTACAGATCAACATGCCAAACCACATCCAGCCCATGGGGCCAGCTTCATGGAAGTGAAGCAGTTGTTGCGTCCACTTGTCGCCGCCATACCATTGCACCATGTAATCGTTGAAGAAGAAGTATGCCCAAGCCATCGAGATGATGAGCATGAGTTTGCCAATGGCGTCGAAGTGTTCGCCACGAATGAAGTACTTCATGTGCTTCATTGTCCCGCGGATGACGGCCAACACGGCTACGGCCGCGCCCATACCAGAGTGCAAAGCGCCAACGATGAAGTACGGGCCAAAGATGGTGGAAGACCAGCCTGGGCGGGTTGCGGCAGCAAAGTCCCAAGACACGATGGTATGCACGGAGAACATGACGGGGATGATGGCAAAAGCGAAGATATTCATCGCATTGCGCAGGTGTGTCCACTCCCCTTCTGTGCCGCGGAAACCAAGAGCGAGAATTTTATAGAAATTCTTGCGCCAACCTGTTGAGTGATCGCGGGCCATGGCTACATCGGGAATAAGAGGCAGGAAGAGGTACATGGTGGAAGACAGCAAATATGTGGTGATGGCGAGCAAATCCCATGTAAGTGGGGAATGCAGGTTCGGCCACAATAAGCGCTGATTGGGGTAAGGCATGAGCCAGTAGGAAAGCCAAACGCGGCCCATGTGCATAAAAATGCTGAAACCAGCCTGCACGAGACCAAAGGTGGTCATCAATTCAGCGGCGCGGGTGAACGGGCGGCGAAATTCAGCCTTGAACACACGCAAAATCGCGGAGATGAATGTACCTGCATGGCTGATACCAATCCAGAACACGGTGTTGACGAGGAAAATACCCCAGTACGATGGGCGATTGACACCTGCAATACCGAGACCTTCCGCGATCATTTTGCCCCAGGAATAGAAGAGGCCATAGGCAACAATCGCCGCCAGAATGGATGCCACAACCCAGAATTTCCAGGTTGGTTTTTCCATCATGGATTCCATCACCATGTTGTTCATTTGCCCGCGGGGAAGCGGGTCGAGCATCAGATGCTTTTCGCGGAAATGCTCTGCGCTATGGGCGTGCCCTGCATCGGCATGTTCCGCATGATTTTTCTGTTCAGCCATAATTACCCTCCCTTGAAGTAGGTCACGTTGGGAAGCGTGCCAAGTTCTTCAAGATGTTTGGCGCCATGACTACGATGCGTCAGTTGAGAGACCAACGACTCGGGATCATCTACGCGACCAAATACGATTGCATTTGCGGGGCAGGCTTGCGCACAAGCGGTGGTGAATTCACCATCCACAACTTCGCGGCCTTCCGCTTTTGCCTTATCCTGTGCCTTGTGAATGCGCTGAATGCAGAAGGTGCATTTTTCCATCACACCACGGCGGCGGACGGTCACATCCGGATTCAACTGATTCGACAAAGGCTCAGGGCGTTCATAATCACGCCAGTTGAAAGAACGAACCTGGTAGGGGCAGTTGTTCGCGCAATAACGTGTACCTACACAGCGGTTGTACACTTGCAAGTTCAACTGTTCAGACTGAGAATGAACAGTTGCAAACGCAGGGCAAACTGGTTCACAAGTGGCATGTCCGCATTGCTGGCACAACATCGGCTGGTTGGGGGTCATCTTCACTTCAGGATATTCACCCTCCCAGAAGCGTTCGATGCGGATCCAGTGCATGGAACGGCCATAACCTGAGTCTTCTTCACCAACAAAGACAACATTATTTTCCATGGCGCAGGCAGCTACACAAGCCTGACAGCCCGTGCAGATGTCCTGGTCAATGACCATACCCCATTTGCCAGTCTCTTCTGTATTCAGTTTAACTTCAGAAATTTTCAGATCAGCTAAAGTCGCCATAATTAATGCTCCTCGCCAAGACCAATGCCGTAGACACCCATCATACTTTCAAGGCGTGAAAGCGGCTTCTTGGTACCAGTCTTTTCAACTTTGACTTTCATACCAGCAAAAGCAAGGTCACCCGCTTCATTGAAGTGTTGACCAAGTAGATCAGCAGGGTTGACACCGCGATTCGCGGCATATTGGCCGTACGCAGTGTGTCCCTGACCAAAAGGCATCGCGATCGTATCGGGGCGGATGGCTGGGTACACGTAAACGGGCACTTCCAACTCCCCTGCTTCGCTCACGATCTTTACAACATCATCGTTCTCGATTCCCATTTCATGGGCAGTTTCAGGGTTCATCTCAACCCATGTGTTCCACATGACTGTAGTTGTGGGATCAGGTAATTCTTGCAGCCAGGGTTTGTTCGCGCCAGCTTCGGCTAATGTGGGAGAGACAAATGGTACAAAGAAAAATTCGCCTTCGCCAGCAAAAGCAGCTTCTTCTGCTGCAATGCTGCTGCTGAGAACACCGCCTGCGCTGGGCGTCACGCGTGCATCAGACAGTTTCCAGTAACCGCCATGCTGCTGGAAGGATGCCATGAAAGTCGGCAGGTCAATTCCAGAGATTGAGCCATCTGCTTCGCTCATCAATGAAGCAACTTTGCTTTGCAGGAACTCAACTTCGTCAACAAAGGGAAGCGCTTTTGCAAATTTATCACCAGCCAATTGAGCGGCGGCAATCAACACATCAGCAGTAGCGCGGGTGTTGTAATAAGGTGAGACTACAGGTTGAGAGCCAGACAAAACAGGCTGGGCAGAACCAGTGGCAACGCGCTGATAACCCCAGGATTCGAGTCCGTGGTGGTCAGGGAAGACGTAATCCGCTTCAAGCGCCGTTTCATCTGGGAAGGTCGCGAAGGAAATGATCTGGCTGACAGATTTGCTCGCGGCACCGAACCCAAGCGAGGCCGGCAATTCAAACATGGGGTTGACGCCATGCACGAATAACACCTTGATCTTGCCATCAGCCATCTTCTTAATAAGCTCCTGCATTTCCTGAGCAGAAGCAGGGCGCTGATATTCAGTCTGATTCGGGGCAAGTGCTGAAAGATACACGCCACCGGGTTTGCCGAAATTATCGGAAATGGCATTCAAAGCAAGCACGGCTTCAGCAACAGCAAGTCCATTGCTTTGGCCGAGAGCTGCGCCGCCAGGAATGGCAAGCGCGCCATTGGAACCAGCGAACATCTCAGCGAGGTGTTCCAAGGTTTCAAGTTTGACGCCAGACTTTGAGGCAACATCGATCGGGTCCACACCTTCAAATGCGCGGGCGTTTGTGCCGCGAATTTCAGAGGCGAGTTTACCGATTGCAAGCGCAACCAGTGCCTCGGTCCCGGGGCGAAGCGGAATCCATTCATCTGCCTTGCCGCCTGTTGCAGACATCCGCGATTCAAACTGTACGAATTTGCCGCGCAGTTTTGTCTTGCCTTCGCGCAGACCTGCAAAACCGCGAGTGTATGGAACAGGAGAAAGCCATGTTTCGAGGAAGTTCGCTCCAAAGGAGAAGACCACCTGCGCTCCACCCACATCAAAGAAAGGCAGGCCGGCTTGTCCGAAAAGGTTCTCGGCAGCCTTGCTCAAGGTGGCGCGGGCTTCAAACATGCCTAATGCACCAAAACGAACAGGGGCATTCATGCCTGTTGCTTTTGCAAGATCAGAGGCCAGGTCAAAAAGATGATCGGGAGCCATGCCCATTAAGAAGGCGATCTCTTCGGGCTTGTTATTCTTGAGGGCATCGGCTACTACTTGAATTGCAGCATCCCATTCCACAGTTTGTGCAGAGTTGCTGCCGCGAGAACCGCGTTTGATCGGATCGGTAACGCGGTCTGGGTTGTACAAGCCATGCAAGGTTGCCTGCCCGCGTGCGCAAGTTTTGCCGAGGTTCAATGGGTTGTTCACATTGCCTTCGGCTTTGATCGCACGTCCCTGGCTGGTGCGGACAACGAGTCCGCAGCCTGCCGCACATTCGCGGCATGTAGTGGCGTAATATGTACTCTGGCCGTTATAGTTGTATTCGGGCATCTGCAAATATGGTTCACGTTTGACGTACCGTGAGGCAGGCCCACAACCGGTGAGAACTGCAGTGGTCGCTGCACCTACACCAGCCAGTTTTAGAAAATCACGCCGGGAAAATTTTTCGCTCATATTGATTCCTTTCGCCCGGTCTAATAATGACAAGTGCCGCAGTCGGTGAGCTTAACCAGTTTTACATGGTCTTCACCGGCCGTCTCAACGTGACAATTCAAACACCACCCCATATTCATTACCTGGGGGTTCTGAGCAATGGTTACCCGAGTCATATCACCATGGCAATCTTCGCAGTTCTTTCCAGCGGCAACATGTGCGCGGTGGTTAAACTGGACGAAATCAGGCACAATGGCTACTGGCACCCACTCCAATGGTTTACCACTTTCAACAGATGCTACCAATGGCTTAAGAAGCGGAACCTTGGTATCTGGCAGCTGACTATCAAGCGTTTTTTGGATCTGGTTGTGGCAACCCCAGCATTTTGCTTCTGCGGGTATACCGGCTTGCGGCCCCTTTGCAGCGCCCGGATGGCAGTACAAACACTGAATACCAAAGGCAATATGCGTTTGATGGGGAAATTGAACGGGCTGAGCAGGTGCTTGCTGAGTCGTATAAATTCCATACGCCGCAAGGCTGAAAAACGCCAGAACGGCGATTCCCACTGCGATCAGACCAAGAGGCTGTTTCAGCCAGTCAAACATTCTTTTGATCATGGATGCTCCTGAAATAGACTTAAGCACAAAGCCGCCATTAACAAAAAAAACGGCGGCAAAGGCTGAATTACTTACTCAACACAACGAAAACTACAACACAAAATTGGAGAAAAAATCATCATGGCATGAAAATATATAAAACCCGTCCCGATAGATATCAGGACGAGAATTAAACCAAAAATTTTCATGAAAACTTCCATGGCATTCTCCATAAAGTATCAATTGCTGAACCCCGCCAGCAAATAACTCGGCGGATTATACAATGAAAGTGCAAAAAAGTACATACAAGGCTATATTTATGCACTTTCCATACATGATACAATTACATACATAAGATGATGAAAAAAACCTTTACACTGACTGTCAGCATTTTATTTTTCACTCTTCTCATTCTGGGGTTGATGTTGTCTGGTTTTAATCAGGCACCTGCATCTGCACAGGGAGTGTATTCTTTGCAAACCACCCCCACCCCACCAACAGACGTCTCAGTGATCGGCTCCACAGATGGGATCCTAATCATGGGCATCGTCATCGTATTAATCGTAACTCTGCCGCTTCTGTTTCGCAAAAGACCAAAATAAAAAACAGACAGGTGTTCCTGTCTGTTTTTTATAGGGAAATCAAACCAAGTTCTATCCCACGCCTTACTGCCTCAGTACGGCTCGAAACCCCCAATTTCGCATACAACGAAGACAAATGAAATTTAACCGTGTGCTCGCTAATTCCAAGTGAATGGGCGATCTGCTTATTTGCCAACCCCTGCGCCATTAATTGGAGGACTTCCTTCTCCCGCGCAGTCAACGGCTCGATCAGAGAATCTTCGCTCAAAGATTCTCCAGACCTTGAAAAGCGCATCAACTCTGCGACCAAGCCTGGTGCGCCAACCCAAAGCCCTTCCCCCACTGCCAACACTCCCGCCGCTAATTCCTCTGCTGTTGCTTCAGCAGATAGAACCCCCCATGTTCGCACACTGGAATTCAACAAAGGCCGAACCGAATCAATATCATCTGTCAAAAATAAAATTGCAAAATTCTTTTTCATATTTTGCAAAGAAACAGAAGAGACCGAGGCAAGCACGATCACCTCGGTCTCATTTTCATTTACATTTTCAAGGCTGGTTGCTTCGCCGACTACTTTGATATTTGCATGGCTGCCCAGCATCTCACGCAGACCAACCCGCAAAGCATGATTTGGCGAAACGATCGTAACTCGGATCAATTATCTCTCTCCAACAACCACTTTCACAACTTCCAGTTTGCCGCCACGCAGCACATCCAACGGCGTGGACTTGCCCACCACATCACCGCTCAAGCGTGTAAACAATTCATCATGATGTTCGATCGGTTCGCCTGCCACACCTACGAGAATATCACCGACCATGATTCCACCATTCCCAGCGGGACTGTCCGCTTCCAAGCCAACGATCAAGAGACCGGTCTCCTGCTTGCGGTTCAATTGCTTTTGTGATTCTTCTGGGATGTTTACCGTCTGGCTGCGAATGCCGAGGTAACCGCGTTTGATCTTGCCATGTTTGGCGAGCGTCTCCGCAACTTTCCACGCCGCATCCGCCGGAATAGTGATCGCCCCGCCGCTGCCAAAGCCAGAGGTATTGATACCAAAAACCTGCCCCTCTCCATTAATAAGCGGGCCGCCTGAAAAACCCGGGTATGAAACCACATCTGTTTTGATGAAGCTCTCCAACATGCCGCCACGCCCCGTGCGGACGGGTCCGCCAATTGCGTTGACTGTGCCAAAACTAGATTCAATTCCACGTTTGGATGGACGGCCAATGGCAAGGACGAACTGCCCCACACGTGCGGGCGTCTTTGCAAGATCAGCGGGAGTGGCCGAGGCAGAGTCCAATTTCAAAACGGCCAGATCAGTTCCAGGGTCCCGACCGATGAGGCGCGCTGTTGCTTCAGTCCCATCAGCGAGAAGGACCTTTATGTCTTCATCGCGTTCCACCACATGGTCGGCTGTCAAGATCATATCTTTGGCAAAGGCTATGCCGCTGGCTGGAATGCGGCGGCGTGCATCCACCAACACAGTGGATTTGCCCGCCTGCTCAGCCGCGGAGGCCATTGCATCGGAAAGTTCGGTAAAAATATTTTTGCTCATGGGTTATCTCCTTGCCGCCAGTATAGCGAAGGCGTGCATGGAGTGTATCGCCGAAAGGGATTATTTTGCACTGGACGTTCGGGTAGGTTGGTTACGGCTTTTCAAGGCCATGCGCGGTCAACAAATTTTCATCTTCCAAAATTTCGCGGGTCGCGCCATCGGCTACCACACGGCCTTCATCCATCACGATCGTGCGCGGGAATAATTCCTGCACCAGTTTCATATCATGCGTGGAGACAAGCATGGTGATCGGAAGTTCACGCAGCAGATTGATGAGCGTTCTTCGAGCACGTGGGTCAAGGCCTGCCGAAGGTTCATCCAGGATCAACAAGCTTGGGTTCATCGAAAGCACAGTTGCAATGGCAATGCGTTTCTTTTCGCCAACGCTCAAGTGATGCGACAAGCGATCCCGATACGATGACATTCTCACTGCCTCAAGCGCCGCATCCACACGCGCACGCACATCTGCTTCGGGCAACCCCATATGAAGCGGACCAAACGCCACATCTTCAAAAACAGTTGGTGAAAAAAGTTGGTCATCGGGATTCTGGAAAACGAGCCCGACCATTGCACGAATGGCGGGTAAATTTTCACGCGTGAGGCGTTGGCCTGCGACTTCAACTTCGCCATGCCCGCCTAAAATTCCATTCAGGTGCAGCATCAACGTGGATTTACCCGCACCATTCGGCCCAACCAATGCGACCTTGTCACCATTGCATAACTTTAACGAAACACCATGCAACGCGGCATGTCCATCAGGATATGAGAAATGCAGATCCTTCACTGCCAACACGTCACCATCGCACTCGGGCATTTGAAAACTACTTTTTACATGAGTAACTGGCATTACAACCTTCCAAGAACTTGAACAATAAAAATAGCCGCAATTGCAAACGCGGTGACATAATAATCACCAGGCTTCATCTCATGCGGATTCAATGTATACAAATGGCCTGAATAGCCGCGCGATAACATCGCATTATAGATTCGGTCACTGCGCTCGTAACTTCGCAAAAAAAGTTGCCCCGCCATATTCCCCGCCACTTTTGCCCGCCAAAACACGCCTCCCCCCGCCCTGTTACCTGCCGACGCCGCCGAACGAGATTCCCTCGCCCGAATGAGACGGAAGACCTCATCCGTCAGTACAAAGAGGTAGCGATAAAGAAATGCAATGATGGTGGTGAGAATGGCTGGAACCTTCAAATGTTCCAGCGCGTGAATCAAGTCGGGAAAGCGCGTCACTGCCACGAGCAAGATCGCCATCTGCACCGAAAGCCAGGAGCGGATGAGAATACTCACGAAGCGCAGCAAGCCCATATCTGTGATAACAAGGTGAGAAGTAAAAAGCTGAAAAGTAAAAAGTGGCTGGCCGGGAATGGAAAACAAGACCGTTACCGCGATCAACGCAAAAGGCAGGGCAATGATGGAACGCTTAAAGGTGTACCCAATACCCAAATTGGAAAGCAGGTTCGCTGCGATTAAAAATATCCAAGCGAAAATGAAAGCGAGCCATGCGCCATCGGGAAGCAAGGCATTTGAAACAATGTAGATGACCGTTACAAGAGACTTCACACGCGGGTCGAGGCGGTGAAGAAAACTTTCTTTCTCGTGGTAACGGTCGAATGCGTCGAAATGCATGGCTATTTACGATCAGCGACTTGCGAATTCGCTTTCATACCGCGACCAATCAAGACAATGATCGCGCCAACGACGATAATACCGATCACGCCAGCCATAATGGTAGAAATGGCCGTTTCACCGAGAAATGGAAGTGTGTAATCGGGAATAATGGAATAAGGCGCAGATTGGCCTGCATCAATAAAGCCCATATTCGTGGCTACACGCTCCAAACCGTCGGGGTCAGCAGAGGCGAGAGGAGAAAGCAGGACAACGGCAAGAGCGATAATGCCGCCAGTCACCACCCACCCACGCCCGCCATTGGCAGATTCAGAACCTTCACCGAGCAGGTCAGGGCGGGTTTGAAAGATAAAGGAAAGCGCGGCAATTGTGATGAGCGCCTCCCCCAACCCGATCAATGCGTGAACTCCAAGCATGGCAGGGATGACAATTCCCAACTGGGAAGTGCCGCTCAACCATAATTGAAGCGAAGTCAACAATGCGCCTGCCATTACAGAAAGCCAGGCAGCTACACCAGCCATACCGAGTTTGACAGCCTTCGACTGACCGGCAACGCCGCGATACAGTCCATAGCCGATGGCGGCAGTGACCAATCCCATATTAAGGATATTTGCGCCCATAACGAGCAATCCACCATCTTGAAAGAGCAAGGCTTGCACAGCAACTACAGCGGTCATGACAAGCATCGCAGCCCAGGGGCCAAGCACAATGGCTGCCAGCGCACCGCCGAGTAAATGCCCAGAGGTACCACCCGCCACAGGGAAGTTGATCATCTGCGCGGCAAAAATGAAGGCAGCCATTACCCCCATGAGTGGCACTTGTTTTTCACCAAGCGATTTATTCGTTTTGGAAATGGCAAGGCCAAGGGTGATGATTGTGATTACCCAGCAGAGAACTGAAATAACTACACTGAGAAATCCATCGGGAATATGAAGAGGGGTGGGTGAAAAATGCATGTTATTCTCCTTTTTGACAGTCGGGGCAAATACCAAAAAAAGTAACGTGGCTATCCGTTAGCCGGTAACCGCTTGCAGATTCCAATTGACGATAAAGTTTGGCAAGGTATGTGTGCTCTACCTCCATCTCATCTCCACACATGCGGCATTTCAAGTGGTGGTGTTCGTGGCGGGCAATTTCATAGGCGAGATGCCCATTGCCCATGTGAGAAGAGTGTGCCAGCCCATTTTCGGCAAGAAATTCCAAGGTACGGTAGACAGTAGGCTCGGTGAGGCCATCCAATTCCTTCGAGGCCTTTTCATATATCTGAGCGGGGGTAAGGTGCCTGCCTGAATGATGCAGCACATGCAAAATTGCCAGCCGTTGCGGCGTCATTCGATATCCACGAGCGCGAAGCTTTGGGGTGTATTCCTCTGAGCAGGTCATTTCTCTCCTTATTGCAACTTTTTGCAATAATTTATTTTATAGAATAGCACGCACAGATGATTCTTACGTTAAAAGAAAAATTCTCTTTCTTCATTTTGCAGAGATGAAGAAAGAGAATTCTACAGTTATGCTGTCACCCAAATGTACTATGGTTCCCACACATAATGAATCAAGGCTGCAATGGTTGGCTTGCCTGTCACAGTATCCATGCCTACGGCCCAGGTCTGCCAATCGAGGCCGCCAAATTCTTCTGTGCCGGGGAAATAGACTGAGTAGAAATCAATATCGGAATAGGGCCACAGGGGAACATAGTTTCTACCGCCAGTCTGTATCTGACTGCAAACGATCAGTGAATTTGGCGTAAACACTTTCTCCAAAGCGGGCAAGACAATATCCTGAAAGGAGCCTTTGGTTGCTTCACCACTGCCAATGGATAATCCCCAATCTGCTTCAAAGGTGGTTTCAAAAACAAATTTTGCATGTTCCACATCGTAATTGACGACGTTGCCATCGCGATAATATTGAACATCCATGCCGTGGACGGGAGAAACGAGAGAGGCGAGCAAGGCTCCGTCTTTGGATGCAATGGCTTTGCTCAAAGAATTGATGAGCTCTGTTCCCCGAATGTCAGCACAAAAATCTGGCGGCTGGGTCGGGAAGGGAGTTTGCGTGAGCACAGGAGGCTGTGCCTGGGTGGGAATGGCAGTGAATGTCGAGGGCGGGGTTAATGTCACTTGGGGAGTATCCATTGACAGGGCGGTGGGAGGCGGAGGCGCATCCACTGGAGCGGAGCAGGCGACGAGTGTCAAAATCAGCAAGGGCAAAAGTAATCGTTTCATCTTCTTCCTTTCTGTTAAACATCGGCATAAAAAAACTGGCGGTGTGTTCCGCCAGTCATTTTACTATTTTGCGCTTGCTTCTTCTGCTGCTTTTTTTGCAATCCGTTTGATCACTTCTGCAACGCCGCCAAGCGGGTTCTTTAATGTTTCAAAAGCGATCTCAGTGATTTCGGGCGCCATGCGTTTGAGGGTGCGGAAACGACGAGCGAGGAATGTGTCATCGGGGTTGGGCTGCTCAAGAACTTTTTGGATCTCTTGCAGTTCGTCTTTCACATCTTTTTTTTCTTGAGGGTCTAATGTGGCGCTGTCTTCAACTTTTTTATAGATCTGTTTAAACAAGGGTGCAATGTTTATGGTTTGATTGGTAACTTTGTTATGGCTGCCAATAATGATATTGCTGTCTTCTACGTTGCCGCCAATGACAATGCTGTTATCTCCAGCAGACAAACCACCTCTTTTATTTTTAGTGGGCATGTTTCCTCCAAATAATTACAGGTTTATCTTTTTACATCCTTCGGCGCAATCACCACGCGGAAGCCAAGGTCATCGTTGAACATCAACGGGATGGACCAGTTGCAAAATGAGGAGCGCGCGAACCACTGATAACCAATCCATGAGCCGCCACGCACGATGCGATATTTTTTGTCTTCGTCATACCAGGAGCCGGTCCACTCCCATGCATTGCCGCTCATATCCCAGGCTTCGGTTGGGCTAACGCCTTGTGGGAATGTACAAACAACAGTGGTGCCGCCAAGCCCTGAGCCTGACGAATCACTATCCCAGGTATTGGCTGCGGATTTATCGAAACCTTCACCCCATGGGTATTCACCGCCTTGGTCTCCTCTCGCGGCACGCTCCCATTCCTCATCACGCGGAAGGCGAATGATGTAGCCTTCCGGCACAGCAACGATTTTTTTTGAAAGCCAGCTGCAATAAGCCTGCGCCTCATACCAGCTCACGCCAACCACCGGAACGATGGGGTTACTCAATTCAATGTTATGCCAGTAATACGGCACATTGCGTTTTGAAAGCGGACGATGTTCAAGCCAGTCTCGTGAAACAGCCTCCATGGTGCGCGAATCGTATTTCCCTGTACGCCATTCCCAGCCTTCATCGCTCCAAAATTCGCGGGTCTGATATCCATCTTCTTTGACGAAGCGCGCATATTGAATATTGGTGACTGGATACTTGGCAATGAAATACATATACGGAATTTCTTTCGCCTCTTTCTTAACCCCAGCCAGATACTCCCCAGCAGGCACTTCCACAAACCGATCCAGGTCACCAGGGCGCCAGCCAAGCCGCCCAAGCAGGAGACCCGCATGACGGCGAATTTCAGGCCGAATGTTTCCGCCTTGCATTGTAACAACCAGCGATTGCGTAACATGTTCCTTGCTTTGCACAGGAACGCCGCCGGGCCATGTATCCAATACGGCATCGCCAGCGAGAACAACTGCTTCTCCGGGAGGGCCGGGTTGTTTATCTACCAATGCTTCCACAACTTCGCCGGAAACCTTTGGCAATTGCTGCCGAATACCAAGATAGCCGATGGTGAGCAATGTCACTTCACGCCAGGCCTGCTCCCCCACATGCTGCGAGAGGATTTCAAAGATCGGTCTAGAGTCGCCCTGTCCCTTTAATGCAAGGGCAACAGCCGCAAGATATTCTTCAAAGGTCAAGTGGATGAATCCATACTCGCCCGGACCGCGCTCCAAAAGCACAGCGGCATGGTCATGTACATCGGTTAGGAATTGGCGTGCTGCCTGATGTGGTGATGGGTCACCGCGTTCCAGAAAAAGTTCTTCCAGTTTGCGGCGCAGGTCTTCGCGGCCTACCAAGCCAACACCCGGGCTGACCTCGTGCATCCACAATGCGAGCGGCGCAAGAATGCGGATCGTTTGAATCTCATCAATATCGCGGCCGGGGGCGCGTCCGCTGATACTGCGGGCGCGATTCCATGTAGAGAGCAGAGTATTTACATATTGATCGTAAAGCTGCACACGTCGTTCAGGCAACGACACACCCTGCCGCTTCATCAATGCCAGGATGGTGAGAAGCAGCGGTGTGGATGCAAGCTGCCGCACACCCGGGTTTTGTGAAATGGCATCCAACAATTCGCGGCGGTCTGTTTCTGCATCTGCACGAGCAACAGAGGTATTCCCTTGTGCCTGTTTTTCGAGCGCAGTCGTCCACTGCCCAATAAATTCCTCTATCTCATCTTCTTCAAAATCAACGATGGTACATTCCACCAAATCTTCCGCAGAAGGACGAACCGCACGATAGCCAACAACGCGGCTGGTGAGCACAAATTTGTTTCCCGCATGGCGGTGGAAGGCAAAGAAATCCACAACACGTTCAACGACGGTATTACGCATGTTCAAGTCGCGGACTTCATCGAGTCCATCCAACAGGATCAATGCACGACCCGCTTTGAGTGCTTCGTGCAGCATGGGGCCAACGGGTAAGTCTGCGCCAATGCCGTCAAAATAATCGACAATAAAGTCATCAAGGCGGATGTCATTGGTTGTAAGTGCATTTGCAAACGCAGCCAAAGGCAACAGGATGGGCAGGAAATCATTCAGCCCTATCTTTTGTCCCTCTCCACGAGCGAGGCGAAGCGCGAGATATTTTACAAAAGTGGTCTTTCCTGCGCCCGGGTCACCCAAGATGATCACACCAGAATGGTTTTGTAATACATCCAGCAGTGGAACAGGTTCGCCAAAATGAAGGAGTTCCTGCTCATGGTCGGTGATCTCACGGCCTGCCAGGCTTAAGTCTCGTTTCCAGGTGTCGCCTTCGGGTAATTCCATACGGGCTTTGAGCGGCACGTAGAGATCGAGCAGTTTTAATTTCAGCGGTACACGGTCTGAGACCCCCATGCCTTTCAGGCTCAGATAATAATGCCGGTCTGTCAGGTAGTTGAGATATGCAGCAGTGGATTCCCGAATCTTTTCGACAGGCATGGCAGGCTTCAGGTCACGCCAGAAGCGGTCTGCCAGAACAATAGTTTGCCCGTGGATGATGGCGCTATCTGTCACAGCGCCGCCAACGGCAATACTCTGTTCTCCGGCCTGAATTTCAGTTTCGGTCTTTGTTCGTTTTATGGGTTTTCTGGGGGAGGTTTTTTTCTCGGTCATGCCCGGCCTCATTGTATAAAAGCAGTATACAATAATTCGAGTTCGCTGTTCTTTACCAAATTGCAAGGTAGCAAATCATCTGCACAGAAATGACAAAGATTTTCCTGGAAAATACAAGCATTCAAAAAGCCAGCTTTTTCAAGCTGGCTTTTTGGGTAGAATAAAATTCCGACTAATTTTGCTCGTTTTCACCAAAAACAATAACAACGATATGTTGGTTTAGAAATTTCGGTTGAATGCCTTCCGATGAGGTAACCTGCCCCAAGGTATACCCGCCTGCAATTGGAACATTCATCCCCAAAATCTCCTGCACTGCATCGATCTCTACACCGGGCTGGGCTTTGAGCAACATCTGCCAGGCAACATCCACAAGGACGAGAGCCAGCGCCGGTTTGGCGCCGCCAAGCTGCAACAAAGCTTGCTGGGCGGCTTGCCTTGCAGCCCGCTCACAAGCAGCCCGGCTGCCCACTAATAAAAAGGCATCAATTCCATCACGGATGGTTGCATTCATACGGAAACTGCCATCCGCTTCTACACGGATTGGCGCACGTACCACCAGGCTTTCACCCTGTTCCACACCCAATGGATATAGACGCGCAAGGTGACTTAAAGGGGGAAAGGCCCAATCACGTGCTGGATACCCAAACAGGTTTGCATACGTTTCAGAAGCGGGGCGGCCATCCAATGTACGCAGCCAAAAACCGCGGGAACGTGTTACTCGAAACTGGCTGCCTACAGGATCCCAACCATGATCAAACCCAACACCCATTTTCAAATTGCCGCGCAATAAAGCAGCCACCAACCCACCCGTGCCAGATTGACTGCCCGTCATTTGATAGGTGTTGCCTGTGTGCAAGTCACCGCTGGAAAGCGCCCCTGTGGCATTTAATTCAGATGTGATGCCATTGCAAAACTGCTCGGCGTCGCCATTGAAGCCATCTGCAAAAAATAACATGGACTGTCGCTCAACCCGCGCTGATACATGCTGCTCGATCTTTGCAGCTGTCTCACGCCCAGACTGTGCGTACCCTGGAAGCCAGAGTGTATCTGCTTCAAAATCACCACTTAGCAAAGCCACAGTTACGGCATGTGGATGGTGCCCATCTCCAGTAAGGCCGGCAGGCGAGCTGAAACCGATCATTGGCGTATCCCCCAACAAACTGGTAACTCCATTTAATACTTCGCGCGGTTGATATTGATGAGAAGAGATTACGACCGCAAGGTTTGGTGTATTTGCCCCCATCCGATTCAATGCTTTATGCGCGGCTTTCAACCCAGCCTCGCGGCCATCAAGTGCCTGCGCATTCCCCACGGAAGCATACATTGTCATCTTATCTACCCTTCAGCAACCGGAACTGTAAAATGGAAGGTTGTACCTACCCGGTATTCACTTTCAAACCAGATACGTCCACCTTGCATTTCAACCAAACTCTTTGTGATGTTCAAGCCAAGCCCTGTACCTGGAGCTTCGCGAGCCTTCGGGTCATCTGAGCGGAAGAATTTCTGGAACATCTTTTGCTGATCTTCCACCGTCAAACCAATTCCATTATCCTTGACCCACAAATGAATTACACGCGGCGCGCCATCAGCATCCCAAAGGTTTTCAGTTTCTTCCACACCTACTTGAAGCACACCGCTCTCAGGCGTGTATTTATAGGCATTGCTGAGTAAATTGGTAAGCACCTGCCCAACACGAATTCGGTCTGCCCACATGGGCGGCAACTTCTCAGGGATGAGGATCTCCAGGGTTTGTTTTCTATCGTCGATCTGACGCTTCATGGTGCGGACAACTTCATCGACCAGGTCAGCGGCGCTCGTAGCTTTATATTCAAAGCGCAAACGGCCTGCTTCGATCTTGGCATTATCGTTTAGGTCAGAAACCAGCGTGGACATGCGCTCCACATTAGACTTAATGGTGTGCAAAAAGTTAGTTTGCATTTCATTGATTTGCCCAACCGCTCCACCAGCCAGCAATTCGGTATAGCCTTTGATGGATGTCATTGGGTTCTTCAATTCATGCGCAACAAATGAAACAAAGTCACTCTTTGCGAGGTTCGCACGCTGCACTTCGCCGTATAGCTGCGCATTGGAAATAGCAATGGCGGCATGATCGGTAAGGCGGGTGAGGAAGTCAATATCCACTTGTGAGTCGTTCGTGCTCTCTAAAAACAACAGGCCAATAACCGCTGTTTCACGCCGAATGGGAATGACCATTTGCGTGTGAGAAGCGCTTAGTAATTTATCTTTTGAAGCAACAACCACCGCTTGCTGCGGCAATCCCGTCTCCAATGCTCGCGCCATGGGCGGCAATTCCGCTTTCATTGTGCGGTCAACCAAAGCGGCAATGTATTCGTCGAAACCGACATCAGACATGATACGGAGATTGTCACCTTCCATCATGCCAATCAAGCCAGCATCTGCGCCAGATTGCCGCAACGCCCAATCGAGCGTAATGCGCATGGCACGATCCATTTCCAGGCTGGCGTTCAACTCGCGGTCAATTCTCTGCATGACCGAAAGCTCCTCTACACGCGCCGCAAGTTCCTGATCTGTTAATGTAAAGAGACGAGCGTTTTCGATACCTACCGCCGCCTGTCCAGCAAAAGCAGTTAACAGAGTTTGGTCATCCTGCACGAATGGAAGACCATCACGGCGATTGATAACTTCCACCACACCCGTAACGCGGTCTTTTACCTGCAAAGGCACCGCCATCAGAGAACGGCTTACAAATCCGGTCTGCTGATCAACGCCTGTAAAGCGGGAGTTAGATAGCTGATCTTCGTTTTCGATCACTGGGCCGCGCGATTGCACCGCGCGCCCCACAATACCAGTTCCGGGAGGCAAGCGCTTCCCCACCAGGTTGTTAGCCACTGGACCTACAGTCACACGGAATACTAGTTCGCCCGTGTGTTCATCCACAAGGAAAAGGCTGCCCGCCTCGCAATTCAAAATCCCAACCGCGTTTTCAAGAATATTTTGCAGCAAGAGGTCAAGGTCTAGTGTAGAGGTTAGCTGGCGTGTAATTTCATTCAATGTTGAAAGTTGATGAGCGCGTTTTTGTGTCTCTTCAAGCAGGCGCGCTTTTACGATCGCACCGGCTGTCTGATCTGCAATGGCTTGTAAAAGTTCAAGCTGCCCACGTGTGTAAACAATGGCGCCATCACGGCTGCCAACGCTGAGCGCGCCAATGGATAAAGCACCCGCATTGAGTGGAACGCCCATCCATGCAAATACATTTTCGAGGATTGGAGTATGTCCCCGCGCCTGACATTCACGATGATAATCCTGCGTGATAACCGGACGACTCTTGCGGATCACTTCCGGGCCCAAGCCTGAGTTCTTCGAAAAGGGCAGATTCTCACGTTCTTGAATTCTTTCGTTATTTTCCAAACAAAAGCCGTAATAAAAATAGTCACTGTCCTTGTTATACAAGGTAATGTGAAAATGCGAGGTTGGAATGATCTGCGCGGTTTGGGCATAGATCAATTCAAGCACATCATCAAAGGTCAAGGTCACGTTCACACCTTGAGAAACACGGGTAAGCGCATTCATTTCCAAAATTCGGCGCTCAAGGTGAGCAACCGTCTGAACGCGTTCAATGGCAATGGAAGCCTGGTCGCAGATATTTTCCAGGAATCGCAAATCGCGCGGTGTGTATGGCTGTCCAGACAGACGTGAGCCTAACGCCAACCAGCCATTCGGCCGTTCTTTGCCAGGCAAGACAATGAAAAGGCGCGCTCCAAGCAACATAAGCCGTGACTGCTCTGATTGCAAGGAGGAAGGCAGAGAAGATGTGTTATCCAAATATAGCGGCAGGCGCTCTTTTTCAAAGTATCTTGCAAGCGGGCTCGCAGATGTAAACCGTATATCACTCGTGGGGCGTCTATCTGCGCCCGGCAGGGCGAAGTAAAAGTCATTGAGTGAATCATATGTATAGACGTGGATCCTGCTCGAGGTTAAGGTTGAAGCGATCTGTTCGCTCAGAACCATGCCGATCGTGTTGAGATCCAAAGCGGTTGTAAGCGTGTGGGAAAAGTCCTCCAGTTGTTCTGCAAAAGCGCGCTCGCCACGGAAGAAAATGGTATCCACTGCAGTTTGCAAACGGGAGCGCAACGGCTCCAGGATAATTGCAACCAGGAACATGTAACCGCCCACAAGATAGGCATTATTGGCAGGAAGAGCAGTATTGAAGATCAATCCGGCTGAAGTGACAACCAGAGCGTATCCAAGCACGACAATGATCGTCAACAGAAAGTACATGAAACCGCGGCGGACGATATCGTCCGTACGCAAAAAACGGAATCGCAAAATTGTGTAGCCGATCACCATTGGGAACAGGGCCAGCGGCAAAAAGAGATACGGCGAAAAATTGGATGGTCTGACAAAACCAATACCAAGCCAGACACTTAGCGGAACGAATGCAAATACTGTGCCGATCAAAATAGTCCGTGATTGCGTTTTGACCACTGGGGATTGAGCATAAAACGCATGATACAGATTTATTCCAAGATAGGTGATCGCGCTCAACGCTACAAAGCCATACAGATATTGCCAGCTGGCAATGTATGCTCTGGGGCGTTCGAAATTAAATAAGTTCGGCAAAGCATTGATCGCAAGAAGCACGCCTACCGTCACCCCGCTCCAACGCACATATGGACGGCTGATCACAAAACGCGGCTCAACAGGAAAAACAAGCGCAAGATTAATCAATGCGCCGCCTGCAATGCCTGTGGCTAGTGTCCACGCAATTGTGAATTCGTGAGTAGTGATCAGGTTAAAGTAAGCGCCAGTGACAATGGCAAGAGATGATGTAAATAGTGAAAATGCGCGTCCCGCAGATTCGTTGCGACGAAAACCGAATATCCATAAACTAACAACAAGAAATATAGCGCTTAATATGGATGGAACTAAGAAGTAAACTGTACGACTGCTGTCAGGAAAGTTATATAACGTAATGTCAAAGGTAACTTTGTCTCCGTTCGTTTTCAGAACAGTGGCGGTAATATTTTCCCCCGGAACCCGTTCACTCAAGATCTCTCGAACCTCAAGAGCGCTGTGAACCGGTGTTTCATTTATTAAGATCAACTGATCCCCCACCTCGACCTGCCCATACAATTTCCAGGCAGGGTCAGAACCGCCCGATCCGGTTCCATTGAAAACCAAAGTATGTTCGTAAAACGCACCAATAAAAGGTTGTTGAAGCCAGCGATTCGCCCAGAGCAACCCGGCCAGAAAAATAATTACTGCTGCCGCCTGATAAATAAATACAGCCCACAGTAAAATCTGATTTATCAAAACGCTATAACGCTGAAAACCAAGCGGCTCATTTCGTTGGATACTTTGTGCTACCATATCAAGATTTTACACTACAACCCCTTCCTCGGTGTATGGTACTTTCATAACAAAGAAGCAAGGTAAAAAAAGAAGCTGCCTGCGGCAGCTTCTTTTTAGCTCAATTTCTAAATATCCAAATTCCTAACACTCTTGGCGTGGGTCTGAATGAATTTCTTGCGCGGGTCTACTGCATCGCCCATCAACATATCAAAGGTGCGGTCTGCTTCAGCAGCATCATCCACATTGACTTGCAGCAGAGTGCGATTGGTTGGGTTCATGGTCGTCTCCCATAACTGCTCAGGGTTCATTTCACCCAAACCTTTATAACGCTGCAAGCCGGCCTTCTCGCCGATCTCCTTCATCGCTTTATCTTTTTCCTTATCGCTATACACATACCGGACCTGATTCTTGTAAGCAATACGATACAACGGAGGCTGGGCAATATAAAGGTGACCGTCTTCCACCAACTTCGGCATATAGCGGAAGAAGAAAGTTAGCAACAAGGTGCGGATATGACTGCCGTCTACATCGGCATCGGTCATGATGATGATACGCCCATAGCGCAGACCTTCGATATCAAAGTTATCGCCGATGCCTGTACCAAGCGCAGAAATGAGAGACTTGACTTCATTGTTTCCAAGAATCTTATCGAGGCGGGCGCGTTCGGTGTTGAGGATCTTACCGCGCAACGGCAAAATCGCCTGAAAGTGGCGGTCACGTCCCTGCTTGGCAGAGCCACCGGCCGAATCACCTTCTACGATGTATAACTCAGTCTTGTTTGAATCGCGCTCAGAGCAATCTGCCAATTTGCCGGGGAGAGTCAATGACTCAAGCGCAGACTTGCGGATGACAAGATCGCGCGCCTTACGCGCCGCATCTCTCGCCCGAGCAGAGGTGAGGCATTTAGAAATAATTGCCTTCGCTGCTTGCGGATTCTCCTCTAGGAAAGTGCCAAAAGCCTCTGCCACAACCTGTGTGACGTAGGTCTGCACTTCGGGGTTCATCAATTTGACTTTGGTCTGTGATTCAAATTGCGGGTCAGGATGTTTGACGGAGACAATGGCCGTCAGACCTTCGCGAGTATCATCGCCGGAGAAGTTCGGGTCGGCATCCTTGAGCAAGCCGTTCTTGCGGGCATAATCATTGATGACACGAGTTAATGAAGAGCGCAAACCAGTGAGATGCGTACCGCCGTCAATCGTGTTGATGGTGTTTGCAAAAGAATAAACCGACTCAGTGTAGGCATCCGTATATTGGATGGCTGCTTCAATACCAATATTCTCAACTTCTTTTTCAACATGCACAACAGGGTGCAAATTCTCGCGGTTGCGGTTCAAGTAGCGGACAAATGAGGTGATGCCGCCTTCAAAGTAGAAAGTCATCTCGCGATCAGCGCGCTCATCCGCAAAACGGATGGTTACGCCGCGGGTCACAAAGGACATTTCGCGGAAGCGCTGAACGAGGGTATCAAAGCGGAAATCAATATCTTCGGTAAATATCTGCTTATCAAAGCGGAAGGTCTGTGTCGTGCCGGTATCTTCCTTATCCACTTTACCAATTTGCTTAATGGCGCCCTGAGGCACACCGCGTTTGTATTCCTGTCGCCAGTGCTTGCCATCCCGTTTGATCTCGGTAGTTGTCCACTCTGAAAGAGCATTCACAGCACTGATACCCACACCATGCAAACCACCAGAGACTTTGTACCCGCCGCCGCCAAACTTACCGCCTGCACCAATCACCGTCATAACCACATCGACAGTTTCCATGGGCTTTCCGTTTGAGTCCTTTTTAGTAGGGTGCGGACCAACTGGAATACCGCGGCCATTATCTTGAACGCTCACACTGCTATCCGCATGGATGGTGATATTAATGGCTGTGCAATATCCTGCCAGCGCTTCATCAATAGCGTTATCAACTACTTCATAAACAAGGTGATGCAGAGCTTTAATATCCGTGCCACCCACGTACATGCCGGGGCGTTTGCGGACGTGCTCAATACCTTCAAGGGCCTGGATGGAACTTACATCGTAATTTATCTTATTTTCTTTTTCAGCCATAACAACCTCCAACGATTGATTATTCTCAATTAAACTTTTTTGATTGTGCTATTCGGACGCAATTTTTCAATGACACTTTGTAGCCAAATATTCATATCACGATAATAGATGAAGCTGGCTGCCAATAGCGCGGTAGTGACAAACGAATGACCAAAGATGCCAAACAAGGTCATCCATGAGTTTTCAGGGGGGATCGTCCACAAAAAATTCAAACCAAAAGAAAGCAGGAAGACCGTCAACACGAACAGGCTGCTTGTGGGCAGCGTAAAGCGAGTCAACTGGATGCTGCTTAAAATAGAAGTGACAAAATTCTGCTTTTTGATAAAAATTCCATGCGGCCAGAAGAATAAAGGTACGATCACCCACATGGAACC
>CAZHOX010000027.1:0-4431 GCA_964534345.1 uncultured Anaerolinea sp. | reverse complement strand
CCGGCCAGCGTTAGAAGAAAGAGCCAGCCCATAAAATTTAGCGCACTGACTTGCAAGATGGCAGGAGTCCCTAACGGCGTGGCAGATGCACTGTGGGGCAAGAGCAGGCTCGAGATTCCGATTGGAAGCGTACGCAAGATCCAGAACAGGTTGATGTTGGGGATCGTGCTATTATAAAAATCCAACACGCGCTGAATATCCTCAGCAGGTACACCGCCTCGTTGCCAGATGCCAACTACTTCATTTTTGACCGAGTTGAACAGGGCGTTCATCTGCAAACGCGGGCCAAGCCACATGAATAAGTTCAATAAAAGCGGCATAAGAATCGCAGTAATATGCGAAGCGATCGTATCAAAGCCTGCCTTGATGGAATTGATAATGCCCGGTGGGGGCGGGAGATTTTCTATTCGTGAAACTTCCATAACCGATTGATTCTACCATACCCCGCTTGCGTTGATGCACGCGCACAGGTACAATCTTTATATGCAAGAGAACCGTTCCCACCTGCCATCGGCAGACCGTATTGGCGTTTTGATCGCATCTGTGTTGCTGGCTTTTGCTCTAACGAGGATCATTCAGTCTCCCAGTTTCACAATCACCCTCGAATTGCCAGGCTTTTATTTTGCCCTGCCCCTCACCCTCGGTACTTTCATGACCATTCTTGCCGCCGCATTAACCGCCGCCGGTATGGATTGGCTCACTCGTTTCCACCCTACGCTCGGCACAAAAACCAATATTGAGCACATCATGCTCCCTACCATAACAACATTTGTGATCGGCGCGCCGCTTTCGCTCCTACCAAATGGCATTGCTTGGTGGGCAGGGTTTGCCTTCGGGGCAGCCTTGCTGGTTATTGTGTTCGCAGCAGAATACATCACCATTGACCCATCTGCTTCGACCTATGCGCTGGCACGTGCCGGTCTAACGGCGCTGGCGTATGCCCTGTTCCTAATTCTTGCTACTTCGCTTCGATTCTCAGGTGCGCGGATGTTCGTGATGACGCCAGCCATTTTTATGGTTGCTGCGTTAATTAGCCTGCGCATCCTTCACCTGGATGGAACAGATCGGTGGGATTTTCCCTGGGCAATTGGCATTGGAATTGTTTGCGCACAGATCGGGGCAGGCTTGCATTACTGGCCGCTCACTCCGCTTCAATTCGGCCTCGCGCTTACCGGCCCACTTTATGCATTGACGATGTTATCAGTTAGCCTTGCAGAAAATATTCCCTTGCGCCGCGCCGTGGTTGGCCCAGCCATTGTCCTCGGGGTCGCATGGGCTGCCGCGATCTTTTTATAGCAATGCAATCCCTCACTCTTTCAAACGAACAAGTACAAGCCATGCTCGATTACGTCGAGTCTCATGCGCCGTTGGAAGCGTGCGGGCTTTTGGCGGGGCGAGATGCAAAGGTGGAGAAAATTTTCTTCGTACAGAATCAGGCACAAAGTCCGGTACGATACGTGATGGATCCCATCGAGCAGTTAAATGCATTTGAGTGGATCGAATCCAATGGGCTGAATCTGCTTGGGATATTTCATTCGCATCCAACCGGGCCGGAAACTGTTTCTCCAACTGACATAGCGCAGGCCGCCTATGCAGTGACCTACATCATCCTCTCGCGCGCGAATAGCAGTTGGCGCACCCGCGGCTTTTGGATCGAAAACGGCAGCTTTCGTGAAGTGACCTTGCAGATCACGTAAACAAGCAACCTTATTTCACTTCCTGTGTTTTTATGAATACACTCAAACTGGAGGAGTTTTGATGCAAACTGTAATAGACCTTGGGGTTATCTTTTTGGCGTATGTGTTTGGCTCGATCCCATTTGGATTGCTGATCGTTAAACTAAAGACAGGAAAAGATATTCGCGAGGTGGAAAGCGGCAGGACAGGCGGAACAAACGCCATGCGCGCTGCTGGTTTTTGGGCAGGGTTTGCAACCGCCATGTTGGATATTTTGAAAGGTGCGGGAGCGGTGTGGGTGGCAAAATGGATCACCCCCGCAGAGTGGGTACATGTGGTCACTCCGCTTGCTGCGATCCTGGGGCATAATCATTCCATCTTTTTGCCGGAGCGTGACGAAAACGGAAAGATTGTCCGCTTGCGCGGTGGCGCTGGTGGTGCGCCATCTGTAGGCGGCGCCATGGGACTTTTACCCAGCTCAATTCTTATCATTCTGCCACTTGGTATGTTGACCTTCTTCACCATTGGCATTGCTTCCATTACGACAATGGCAGTGGCGCTATTTGCCATTATCATTTTTGCCATTCTTGCGGCACAGGGTACCCTTCCGTGGACGTATGTCTGGTACGGTGTGGGCGCAGAGTTATTGCTGATGTGGGCGTTACGCCCGAATTTGGAAAAATTATTTAGGGGCGAAGAGCGTGTGGTGAAATATAGTTTGAACGGCTGGTTGCGAGCAAAGAAAGAAAAAAAGGAAAGTGGCCAGCAATAAGAGAGCATAAAAAAAACAGCGCGTGCCGAAAAGCACGCGCTGTTTTTTTTATATCTAGCTTGAATTAGTCGAGAAGGCTGGCAGGGATATTGCCGCCGTTTTCGGCGATCTTCTTCAAGACTTCTTTGTGAAGCCAAACATTCATGCGAGCAGAGTCGCTCATCTGGTCGGCGGGGCAGCCGAGTTCTTCGGCCAATTCCTTGCGGGCAGCGCCGCTGCTGTCGATGTCAAGCAGCTTGAGCAAGTCTACGATGGAGACTTTCCAGTTGAGTTGGGCAGGGTTTTCCGCAGCAAGTTTTTCGAGCTTGGCAACCACATCCACTTCAGAGATGGCCTTCGGGGCAACTGGCTTGGGATCTTCCATAGCGCGGTCATCCTTCATTGGGCGGGCGGCTGCGGTGGCAGCAGGCTTGGGAGTGGCAGGAGCAGCGGCGGCAGGCTTGGCAGGTTCAGCCTTGGGGGCGGCAGCAGCGGGAGCAGCTGGCGCTGCGGCTTCTTCAGTTTTATCTTTTTTGAGACCAAGCTTTTCGAGAATAGTTGAGAACAGACCCATGATATATAACTCCTTTAGATGATTGGTATGAAGAGCGTTTTGGATTAACAAACAAATTGTTTACGACGCTCTTGATTAAATATATTATATACATTTTTTACATTGCGCGAGTTATTCTTTTATTAACATTTTCATTCTACGAATCATCTAAAGTTTCTAAAAAATTCAATGACATCACTAATTTTGAAATTATCCATAACATAAAGAATAAACAGCACAAGCGCAAACCCACCGCCAAGGATTAACATAAGAAAAAGTCGGTCAAGCAAGTTATCCCAAAAGGTGGGGAGGTGTATTTTCTGGAGGTCATGCTCCACATCCAGGTGAATGATCCCATTGTCATCTCGCCGTTTGCCATAGTAGTCATAGCATTTACGAACCAGGCTTGCAGTAAGGAAGGAGCTATATTCTGACCAGTTTCTGTCCAACGAGGAGGAATACCCGGTTGTGGAGTCAGCGTCAGATCGATGGTTTACCTTCTTCTTGCCTCTGCTAAAAATCTTATCGAAGTGGGCGTCAACTTCCTTTCTGGTTCTCTCCGGCAAACGGAAGTACGCACTCATGCCGATGGCAAATCCAAATATGATTCCACTCTCAGGGTGAACGAGTGCAGCGCACCCATAAACGACATATTTACAATCTGACGGTAATTTAGAAGCGAGGGAAGCTATGAAATCGGTCACATCTGGATGATTACGTTCATTATTTACTTTATCATAAGCGTACGGGACGATCGGTTCAAAAAATGAGTTGATGGTCTTTATATATGCAATGACATTTTGATTTTCAGGAATATCAATATTGGGAAGGCTGCTTTTCGGTTCATAACCTGACTCCTCCCAACCATGGCTTTCATATAGTGAATGTGATGTGGAAGCATCATCCCCATATAAAGAATCTGATTGCCTATTCGCTTTTTCAAACACCCGTTTGGGAGAAGTATACGGCTCCACTTTTGGCGAATACACTGGCGCAGATGGAGTATCCTGCAGCATCTCAAGCGCTTTGATTACTTGCGGATTACCAGGGTTTTGTTTTAGGCAAAACTCCAACAACTGAATGCGCTTCTCAACCGAGTCAAGCGTTTCCACATACCAGAACCATGATTTTATGTCGCCGGGGTTTGCACGAATATGTGTTTCAAGTATCGGCTGTGCCTCCCTTTTTCGTCCATGCTTGATCAAGTCTATCGCTTGCTGAATATCTGCCATTGCTCATCTCCTTGTACAGATATAGCCACTTTCTTTTCAATAGTAGCACCGTCTATTTATCCCATGCAACTGCCAATTCACGCAGTTGAGGTTCAATCTTCTTAGCGAGTTCTTCAACCCCTTCCCTTTCGCACAGCAATCCATCAATGGCAACGCCGAGAGCGCGCAGCAATTCTGCCCGCTCCAGTGAAGTCGCCAGCGCACCTCGAAACCTATCGC
>CAZHOX010000026.1:0-27295 GCA_964534345.1 uncultured Anaerolinea sp. | reverse complement strand
TCCTTCGGGATTTGAATTCTTCTCACATTTTTAGATCGAGCTTACGGGCATTTATGCCCTTCACCAGACCCATTGATCGTGATGTAGCCTGTCATGCCTTCAAAAACGTCCAATGTTTGAGCCTCTGGTTCTTCAGGGTAGAACATATCATAGGCAATATAGGTTCCCGGGTCCACCTGAACCTCATTTTTATACTTGGCATTGGTGTATAACGAATACAGGTAAATATTACCAGGCATGATGTACATATCGTGCTCAGTGCAGTTTTTGAGATAGGCTGGAGCAGGCCACTCGGTGAATGTGAAATCGGGCAACTGGCTTATGTCACCGTCGATTTTGGAGTAGGGAGTGTGAAGATATATCCAGCCTGTTGTGTCCATATCGGGAACATTTATCTGCGCCCAATTTGAAAGCACATCAACTGCTATTACTTGAGCGCTGACGCCATTTCGCAAGAAGCCAATTGGGTTATACGGCATCCCCGGTCCGCGACGAATGAAGATATTTCCATTTACTGCGGTGATGGTGACAGAAGGCAAAGGCGTAGGCAAAATGACAGTTGCTGTAGGAGCAACTGTCGGCGGGGGAAGAGGCGTTGCTGTTAAAGGAACGGGTGTATTCAGCGAAACAACATCCGCCTGTGAAGTCGAAGTCGGCTCCATCATCTCATTGACTGAAGGCCTGTTCCTGCCTGTTAAAATACACCCTTGTGTAAAAACGATCAGCAGCAGGGCAATTAATACTTTCCTAAAAGTTGACATGATTACTCGTAGCGAAGCGCTTCCACAGGCTCCAAATTCGCAGCGCGGCTGGCTGGGTAGATGCCAAAGAACAACCCGATGATGGCCGAGAAACTTGTGGAAAGGACAATTGCATCGGTGCCAACGATGGGGGTGAAATTATTGCCTGTTGCCGTGGCAACTTTGCCAACGATGAAGGCGATCAGCCAGCCAAACATAATGCCGATGACCCCGCCGATCAAACTAAGCAGGGAAGACTCTGTGAGGAATTGAAGCAGAATATCTTTTTTGCGCGCACCAAGAGCCTTACGTAAACCTATCTCGCGTGTGCGTTCGGTTACGGAGACAAGCATGATGTTCATAATACCGATGCCGCCGACGAGCAATGAGATACCCGCAATGCCGCCAAGGAAGATGGTGAGAACGCCGGTGATGGTTTCAAAGGTGGAGAGAAAATCCTGCTGGGTGAAGACTGTGAAATCATCAATGCCAATTGGAGTGCGGTGACGCTGGCGAATGATATTGGATACTTCTTCAGATGCTGTGGGGACTGATTCGGCTGTGGTGGCTTGAATGAAGATCACATCCACTTCGTCGCGGACTCCCTTTTTGATGAGACGCGCCTGTGCGGTAGTGAATGGGATATAGGCTGCGTTGTCTTCACTGCCGAATGCGCCGCCGCCTTTGGCAACTGTCACGCCGATCACACGGAAGGGCTGACCTTCGATGCGGATTGTTTCACCCACAACTCCATCTGCATGGCCGAAGATCGCTTCTGCTGTTTCAGGTCCGAGAATTACAACTGACATGCGTCCAAGCAGATGTTCTTCGTTGATAAACTCGCCTTCAGCCAATTCCATATTACGGACGGTGGCATAGGTGGGAGTAACGCCTGAAATACTGGTGGTGGTATTTTCACCAGCAAAGGTCAACGTTCCGTTTCCTTGAATGGCAGGAGCGACTAATTCTACAGACGGGGCCGCGAATGGGTCGGCTATTGCCTCGGCATCTGCCAAGGTGAGCGGGCGGTCATTGTTACCGCTGCGTCCGCTGCCTGGTCCGCCGGGAGGGCCATCTGGACTGCCGCTAAAAACGAAAAGCAGGTTCGTTCCAATGCTGGAAATCGAACCCGTGATCGACGCTTGTGCGCCGTTTCCGACTGCAAGCATGGCGATCACTGCGGCCACGCCGATGACAATTCCAAGCACTGTGAGTCCTGAACGCATTTTGTTGCCGTTCAAGCTTTCAAGCGCTTCAAAAATGGCTTGTGTAAAACTCATTTCTTCCTGCCTTTTTCATCAAAGGAGGTATCCAGTTCACCGTCACGCAAGCGAATGACACGCTGAGTCTGCTCGGCGATATTGGGGTCATGGGTTACGATGACAAGGGTGGTGCCACGGTCCTTGTTCAAGTTAGTGAGCAAGGACATAATCTCCTTACCGACTTTTGAATCCAGATTGCCTGTGGGCTCATCTGCCATGATGATGGCCGGGTTATTGACGAGAGAGCGGGCAACTGCAACACGTTGCTGCTGTCCACCGGAAAGTTCATACGGGCGGTGAGACATACGATCCTTCAGGCCAACCGCTTCCAACGCTGCCTGAGCACGCTCGCGACGCCCCTCAGTTATCCCTGCGTAGCGAAGCGGTAATTCAACATTTCCAAGAGCAGTTAAGCGGGAAAGCAAATTGAAACTTTGAAAGACAAAACCAACTTTGCGGTTGCGGACACTCGCAAGCTGATCATCATTCATCTCTGCAACAGACTCGCCATCCAGAATATATTCGCCTGAAGTAGGTCTATCCAAACAGCCAAGCGTGTTCATCATGGTGGATTTTCCAGAGCCGGAGGGACCCATAATGGAAACCATCTCACCGCGTTCAATGGTAAACGAAACACCGCGCAAGGCCTGCACTTCAAATTCACCCATCATGTAGGTTTTTGTGAGGTTACGCGCTTCGATAACCAGATCCATATCAACCTCCAAACGGACCACCATTAAACGAAGGTGGATTGAGAATGATCAGATCACCTTCCTTGATGTCACCGCTCACAACCACGCTCTCCAGGTCAGATGAAGAGCCAAGCTGCACTTTGACCTGCACTGGCTGATTATCAACGAGAACATACACGACACGGTTACCATCCACCAGACGGACAGCACGGTTGGGGATAAGCAAAACATCCTTCACTTCTTCCACTACGACATTTACAGCCGCAGTCATGCCGGGCTTTACTAATTCATCTGCATCGGTTAATTCAATAGTAACCGTGAAACTGACAACACCTTGTACAGTATCACCAGCCTGGCCCACTTGCACAACCTCGCCATGATATTCCTTGCCAAGGATCGCATCAAATGTCAGGGTGGCGGTTTGGCCAACAGACACACTGTTAATATCCACTTCCGAGACCTGAACATCTACTAAAAGATGAGAAAGGTCGTCGATACGATAACCAACCGTCCCAGTAGTTACCTGATCGCCAATGGCAGGGTTAGCCTGAGTGATCGTCCCATCAAATGGAGCGATCAAAGATGCCATGTTCAATGTAGATTGGGCTGCTGCTACACGTGCTTCCGCGGCAGCAACTTCCGCAGAGTCAGGGCCGTCCAGCAGACGTTCGTACGTGCGGCGGGCATCATCCAGGCGAGATTCAGCAAGCGCGAGGTCCTTATCAGCCTGAGCAACAGTTTCCGGGCTGGCAAGTCCTTTATATTGCCTCGACTTCAATACTCCGAATTCAAAATAATAATCTGTGATCTCTATCTTGCCATTAAGGGTCATGCGCCAGTTATAGGCTTTTTCATAGGCTTTTTCAGCGCTATCCACAGCTTTCTGAGCTTCCAAACGGGCGGTATCAGAAGAGAGCAAATCTTCCAACGCTTTTTGGGCGCTGACAAGGTCTGCTTCTGCAAGAATAATATTTTGGTTAAGGGAAGACTTACTGAGACTAGCCAACAATTCATCCTTGGAAACCAAGCTTCCTACTTCCACATTCGCCGCTTCTACAATGCCGCTTGTCTGCCAAACGAGAGTGGCACTTTGCCTTGCACGCACACTGCCTGTTGCGCCAACAGAAGCAACCAAATTACCACGTTCAACTGGCTCAGTTTGAAATGCAACAACTTCATTTCCGCCGGGGTTAGCGAAAACGGCTATGAGTATGGCAACCACCAATACAACTCCCACAACAATCCAGGTTCTGCGGGAAAATCTTGAAAAAAATTGTTTCATTATGGGTATCCTCCAGAAATACAGTCAGCCCGCAATAGGACATTCTTACGGACAGCGCATTCCAGTTTATCAAATGAATGTGTAAAAATTATGTAGGTTATTTTAATTCATGTATGGAAATTAAACCTTGTGGTTCACCAACATTAATAATCATCTAACGAGAAACTTGTGACGATTATCCGAAGGTTTTGTGACATTTACGCCTATGTCTGTCCAAATAGTTTGGGTATCATCACACGAGACTTTAAATGTACTGTATAGACATTGCTTCGGAGGCACAATGCAGGCTGTACCCAGCGAATTTTTAGCCATTGACCGTAAAGAGCGTGCAAATCGCCCGTTCTTTGATCTTGACTTACGTTTGCCAGAAGTACGCACCAGCGACTTTGACGATGTAGTCATCGAATTTGACCCAGAACGGGCCATGGTAGAAGCAGCACGCTGTATTCATTGCCCAGACCCTGCTCCTTGTATGGTTGCCTGCCCAACTGCAAATGACATTCCCTCAGCCATGTGGTTAATTGAACAAGGGCGTTTTGTAGAGGCTGCTGGAATCTATCATAAAACCAGTTCCCTCCCGGAAGTATGCGGACGCGTTTGTCCGCATGAAGCGCTGTGCCAGGGCTCCTGCGTCCTCAATAAACATCGTCAACCCGTACTTTGTGGTGAACTTGAAGCCTTTACTGTGGATTACGAGCGCCGTACCAGTGGATACAAAATCCCTGTTGGTGAAGCGAAAAACAAGCGGGTTGCCGTTATCGGCGCCGGGCCTGCCGGCCTTGGTTGTGCAGACCTTCTAATCCAAAAAGGCTATGAGGTAACTGTGTTTGAATCCAAGCCTGCCCCTGGCGGATTACTTGTATATGGCATTCCCAACTTTAAACTGTCAAAGGAAGTTTGGCAGGAAAAATGGGAAGAGTACGAAAAAGCGGGCGTGAAATTCGTTCCAAATACCTACATTGGAAAAGATAAGACCATCGACGGCCTGTTTGAAGAAGGCTTCGAGGCAGTCTTTATTGGTGTCGGCTCCGAAATTGACGCAAAAATGGAAGACACCCCCGGCACTGACTTGCCTGGTGTCTATGAAGCCACAGATTTCCTCATCCGCGGAAATGTAGAAAGTAACCAACTCCCCGACAATATGCGCGCACCGCTTCAGATCGGCAGACGCGTGGTCGTCGTTGGCGGTGGTGACACTGCCTCCGATTGTCTGCGAACCGCGATCCGCCTCGGTGCAGAAGATGTGACTTGCTTATATCGCCGTACTGAAAAAGAAATGCCCGGCGGAAAGAAAGACCGCAAAATGGCCCGTGAAGAAGGCGCAAAATATCGCTTCCTCACCCAACCTGTAAAATTCATCGCAGGCGCAGATGGAAAACTTGCAGCCGTCGAATGTATCGAAATGAAACTTGGTGAGCCAGATGCAAAAGGCCGCCGCAAGCCTGTTCCAGTGGAAGGCTCCAACTTCAGCGTCGCAGCCGATACAGCCATCCTTGCGCTTGGCTACTGGCCCGACCCGATCATCAGCAAGACCACCCCAGACCTTGAAACACATGACTGGGGACTGGTAAGCGTAAAGAACAAAGCAACCGGCCAGACTTCCCGTGAAGGCGTATTCTCCGGAGGAGACTGTGTCACGGGTCCCGATCTGGTTGTTACAGCCATGGTCGGTGGAAGAAAAGCAGCGCTTGCAATTGATGAATATTTAAAAAACAAGAAATAACCTGTTGTGAGGGCAGGGTGTATAGAAGGGCAGAACGGAAAGGTTCTGCTCTTCCCTTTTTTTAATAGAAGTAATCACTCCCTTTGTTATAATCCCATCCATGTTTCAACGCATTGCACGCGGACTCGAAATTACACTTGCCCTTCTTATCCTTGGCTTTGTGGCCGGGTACAGCAACCCATCTCTCACACACCCAATTGAAAAAGTGCGGGCCTTCACACGCCAGATCGAATTCAATTATGTTTCGTGGATGTCCAACGCCGCGATCATCAAGATTCGAGCCGCATCAGTTGGCATCCCTTATTCACTAAACAACGAATCACAAAAACAGATCGTCAACGAAAACCTGCGAGTCACACAGTCCATTCTTGAAAAAGAATATCAACTTGCACAGATCTATGCCGACCCTGCAATCGCAGACAAAGAACTTGCCTCTGAATTGTTGCGTGCCGAACTTGACAAACAATACGCAAGGCAAAGCGAACTCGCCCCTCTCGCCGAAGCGATCTTACAAGAGCAAGTTGCACAGGTCCTTGCAGAACTTGGCTTAACATCCGCTGGTCAACCTCTACCAAATGTCTGGTACCACTCCACACCCCTGCCAATGGCACTCATCATTTCGCCACGTGACCATATTGAGCAAACCGCAAACATTTCAGTAGATACCAATTTGACCATTGACCAACAAGCCCAACTTGAAGAAAGCATCGACGAAAAACTCAACACCTCATCCCTCGTCGTAAACATTGGCGGCGTAGGCGTTTACCCAACAATGGTTATGCGCACAACCGACCTGAACTGGATGCTGAACACCATAGCTCACGAATGGATTCACAACTACCTCACCTTGCGCCCGCTCGGCCTTTCATACAACGAAACACCCGAACTTCGCACCATGAACGAAACCACCGCGTCCATCGCCGGAGATGAAATTGGAGCACTCGTTATCGAACGCTTCTACCCCGAGCGGATGGCTGCCCTTCAGCCTGATCCAAACGAAAGCAACGCCTCTTCACCAAGCCTGAGCCTGATCTCGTTTCCTCTTGAACATCCCACGCCGGGAGATTTCCTGCGCCCCCCATTTGACTTCCGCGCCCAAATGCACGAAACACGCATCACCACAGATACCTTGCTTGCAGAAGGAAAAATTGAAGAAGCCGAAGCCTACATGGAAGAACGCCGCCTGGTCTTCCTGCAAAACGGATATCTACTCCGCAAGATCAATCAGGCGTATTTCGCATTTCACGGAGCCTATGCCGATTCACCCGGAGGCGCAGCAGGCGAAGACCCTGTTGGGCCAGCCGTTCGCTCATTAAGAGAACAAAGCGAATCGCTTGCAGACTTCGTCAATACAATCTCATGGATGTGGAAATTTGAACAATTGCAAAAGGCAGTTAATCCTTAAATGAAACGCATTGTATTCGTGTTATTACTTTCCATAGGAAGTATCTTCATTCTCAGCGCGTGCGCGAACCAAACCGAAACCACGCCAACGCCGATCACTGTCAACAACCCCATTATCGTTAATACGCCGACTCCTGTTTATGGGTGTTCAACCATATCTGCTGAGCCTACACCCGTACTTGGTGCTGCTTCAATCTACCCACCAGTCAGCGGGACAGATTTTTCAGTTGGCTCTGCCGATGCCCCCGTAACCCTGGTTCTTTATTGTGATTTTCAATCCCCAGGCTGCAAAAGCATGGAAACTGTTGTTACCGAGTTGATGAAAAACCACAATGACCTGCGCTTCGTTTTTCGCCCACTCCCATTAATTGGAGTTCTCGATAAATCTGAAACGGCAATTCTGGCTGCCCTTGCCGCAGATGAGCAGGGACAGTTCTGGGCAATGTACAACCTGCTCTTTGCCAAATACAACGAGTGGACAGTATTGGACTCTGCCAAGTTCAATGGCTGGGTTGCTGGAGAAGCTGCTGCTTTAGGCATGGACGGGGATCAGCTCACAGAGGCAATGAATGCCCCAGAAACAAGAACCAGGCTAATGTCCATGTATGATGCGGCGAAGCAATTAAATATCGCCGCTGTTCCCCTTGTCCTTTTGAACGGCGAGCAATTCTTTCTGCTCGACTATAAAAATATGAGCGATGCCATTGGCATTATCGCGCTTGGGCAAAAACAATTCACCGAATGTCCGCCATTCAATATTGATGTTGCCAAACAATACATTGCCACCATCCAAACCGAAAAGGGTAACATCCAGATCGAGTTGTATCCTGATAAAGCGCCGTTGGCGGTGAATTCGTTTGTGTTTCTCGCACGCAAAGGATGGTTTGACGGTATAACCTTTCACCGTGTAATTACCGGTTTTGCCGCGCAAGCTGGCGACCCAAGTGGAACCGGAAAAGGCAACCCTGGGTATTTTTATAACAACGAGATCAGCAATTTGTTATTTGATAAACCCGGCATGGTTGGCATGGCAAACTCCGGGCCGGATACGAACGGAAGCCAATTCTTCATTACCTTTGCGCCTGCACCGCATTTGGATGGTTCCTACACAATTTTTGGGCGGGTTATCAGCGGGTTGGATGTTGCAGAAAACCTCACCCCGCGCGATCCAGATCAAGGCGTTCTTCTGCCGCCAGGTGACAAGATCATCAGCATTACGATCGAAGAGAAATAATGCAAACAAAAAAGACTCATTGGGCATCCATCTTAACGCTGTTGATTTTCGGCACAAGCATCTCTTTCCTGCTTTTAATTGTCACGATCCTTGGGATAAGCTCTTTGATCGACCTGATTAATAACAATGGCGACCCTGTCGTTGCAATGATTGGGGCCGCCTCGTTTGGGTTTGTAATTGTCTTATTACTGGTGTGTGGATGGTTCGTGTTGCAAAAAGCGATGGGGCACGAACAAGCCGACCACCCTTTTATTCTTCCGTTCGCAAGCTGGCATCTCATCCCAGTCATTGGGTTGGCATTTGCAGGCATATTGGCAGGTGGGATTGCAGCGTACACAGAAATTACCTGGCTGGGATGGCTCGTTATGCCAGCAGCCACCATCCTCGTAATCGTCCCACCCATTTGGCTTATTTTTGGTTATGGCTCCCGCGGGTTGGAAGCTGGCCCGCGCTGGCGAGTTTTTGCAAGTTTTGGAATCGGCATGACGATTGGGCCAGCGATCATGATCGTGCTTGAAATGATTACACTGCTCGGCATTATTGCGGCCGGGATAGCCCTGCTTGCAATTCTGAATCCAGATACTTTACAGGATGTAATGCGCCTTGCCGAGATCGTTCAATCAGAAACAAACGAAACCGTTCTCCTAAATACACTCGCACCATATATTTCAAACCCATTTATGATTACAGCCGGCATTGGGTATATTGCAGTTCTTGTCCCCTTCATTGAAGAATTGTTGAAGCCTTTGGCTGTTTGGCTTTTTGCGAACAAGATCGAATCACCTTCGCAGGGATTTGTAATGGGATTAGTAAGCGGCGCGGCATTCGCTCTGGTTGAAAGCCTTAACGCCAGCGCAGATGGAACTATGAGTTGGCCTGTCATCGTCAGTGTACGAGCCGGAACAAGCATTCTGCACATGACTGCTACAGGTTTGGTCGGCTGGGGGATCGTTTCTATGTTCAAAGAGAAACGATACGGACGGTTTACCGCTGCCTATTTTTCCGCAGTGCTGATCCATGGAATCTGGAACGCCTCTGCCGCAGGCGCGGGCATCTCTGCCGTCGGTGAATCCATTGGCAAACCAGAATGGCTGCTCAAGTTTGTTCCTGCGCTGGTCAGTGGATTGCTGGTTTTGGGAGTGGGAATGTTGGTCGTATTGATCGCATCCAACCGAGCATTAAGAAAAGCAACCATCTCAGAAGAAAATGACATCAAAGAAGAGGAAGTACAATTACCCGCATGAAATACTCATCCACAGCACAAGATGGCGACCTGGCTCAATTGGTTGGCCTCACCCACAAGCACTTTATTATCACCCTCAAATCTGGCGGCGACTTTCAAAGCCACCGTGGCGTCCTCAAACATGACGACCTGATCGGCAAACCCTGGGGTTCGCAGGTTTTCAGTCACACCGGCGCGCCTTTCTTTTTATTGCAGCCATCACTTTCAGATATCCTGAATGAACTGCCGCGCACTACACAAATCCTGTACCCAAAAGATATCGGCTATATTTTGATTCAAATGGGCGTTGCCCCCGGCCAAACCGTAATGGAAGCAGGCACCGGCTCAGGATCAATGACAATTGCACTGGCTACCGCTGTCGGCGCGGATGGAAACGTCATCTCCTATGAGCAAAAGCCCGATGTGCAGAATCTTGCCCGCAAGAATGTTGAACGCATTGGCCTCGCTTCGCGCGTGACCTTCAAACTGCGCGACATTCAAGAAGGTTTTGACGAATCTGACGCAGACGCCTTCTTCCTTGATGTACAAAATCCTTTTGACTATATCGGGCAAGTCCGCAATGCGCTCAAACCTGGTGGATTTTTTGGAACTATCCTGCCTACCTTCAATCAAGTGGAAAAAAGCCTGCTGGCGCTGAGAAAAAATAAATTCGCGTTCATCGAAGTATGCGAACTCATTTTGCGTTATTACAAGCCAGATGCCAGCCGCCTCCGCCCTACCGACCGCATGGTGGCGCATACTGGCTTTTTGGTCTTTGCCCGAAAAATAGAAGAGTCTCTTGACCCCCGCGCTGTAGAGTTGGCAAACGAAGCTGGCGTGGATACAAACTAGGAGGCAACCATGTTTCGACGCCGCGCACAACGCATCATCCGAAGAATGGCAAGACAAGAAGATATACCGCCCGCCTTGCAGCAAGCCAATGAAATGATGGCAAATGGCGATTATAAAAACGCGGCCAAATCATTTCACACCCTTGCCAATGGCGCTGAAGAACGCTTTCCACACCGTGCTCCATTTTTATATATTGAAGCAGGGCGTGCAGCCATCCTCGGCGGAGAGACAAAACCTGGCATGGCAGACCTTCGCCGCGGATTGACCATTCTTTCAACCCAAAGACGCTATAACAGAGTACAAATTCTCGGTCAACGCATCGTCAATGAATTACAGGCACGCGGCTTGAACGCTGAAGCGGAAGAGATCGCAAGTCTAATAAGCGGCAACCTTCCCAACATATCCACGAACGAGAAACCTGCGCCAGAAAAGAGACCCATTCTGCCAACACATTGTCCATCTTGTGGAGCAGCAGTAAAAACAGACGAGGTTGAATGGATGGATGAGATCACCGCAGAATGCTCCTATTGTGGCAGCCCTATCCGCAACGAACAATAATTTTTAGAACATGAGCCACTTAACCGAAGAATTCATTTCAAAAAAATTAGCAGAAGCAGAACAAAACGCCCTGGAATCAGACGGATATGCTGAAATTCCCGTCAAGCCAGAAATGAACCTGAAATGCGCGGCTGTTCTTGTACCACTCACTTTTTATAAAGACGAGTGGCACATCCTCTTTACCCGCCGCACAGACCGTGTTGAATCCCACAAGGGACAGGTTTCCTTCCCCGGTGGCGCATGTGATGAAGGCGAAACCACGCCTGAACAAACAGCCCTGCGAGAAGCAGACGAGGAAATCGGCATGAATCCTGCCGATGTAAAAGTCCTCGGGAGACTCAGCCGGTTGATAACCATCAGCAGCTTTCGGGTGAGTCCGATCGTGGGCGTCATCCCATGGCCGTACGCCTTCAAAGTTGCCGGAGTCGAAGTGGCACGCGTCTTCACCATTCCACTTTTATGGCTCGCAAACCGAAACAATTACTGGGAATTTTCCCTGCGCGAATCTGAGCGCTCGCTGATCGCATACCATCCCTATGACGGCGAGCTGCTTTGGGGAGCCACCGCCCGAATGACCGTCAGTTTTCTAAAAACGCTGGAACTTTTGTAACAAAAAATCCGCCATCGCAATGATGACGGATTTTTTATACAGCAGAGAAGTGATTTACTTCTTGGCTGCGCCTTCTTCTTCTTTCTTACCGCGCTCCACGCTAAGGCCAGGAGCAGCAGCTTCCGTGGCGCCAGGAGCAGCAGCAGCCGCATCACTAGCTTCCGCTTTTGCGGAAGTAGCAACGGCAATGGTTTCATCTTCGTCATTCAAGATACGAATGGCGTCAGAGATCGCAAGGTCACGAACGCGAATGCTGTTACCAATCGCCGCAAGCGCTGCAATATCCACAGCAATACGTTCGGGCAGATCGGTCGGCAAACATTCCACTTCGAGCTTTTCGATGTTCTTCACCAACACACCGTTGTAATCCTTCACCGCGCTGGAAACACCAACAAACTCAAGGCGAACAGTTGCGCGAATCTTTTCAGTGAGATCTACAGCAAGAAAATCAACGTGAGTGAGATTTCCCTTAATGAAGTTGCGCTGGCGTTCGCGCACAAGTGCAGGGTACTCCTTGCCTTCCAAGTCAATGGTGACAAGGCTGGAAGAAGACAACTTGCCCATTGCAAGGTTGGCAGCATGTGCTTCCAAAGAGATCGCAATCGGTTCCAGGTGACGGCCATAGATCACCGCAGGCAATTGACCGTCGCGGCGCATGGCTTTCACCTGCTTGCCGGTCACGTCACGTTTTACAGCTTTCAAAATTACTTTATCCATCTTTACTCCTCGGGCGCCTCTCACCGTGCGATTCACGGTTACCTTCACCCTATGAAATGATATTCTGCAAAGCGGCCACGCCGCTGAACATTCAAATTATTTTTTACCGAACAACATACGTCCCAGCAAAAGCATGATACCCGCAAACAAACCGCCCACCAATCCTGCAATCAACGCGCCGCGAGTATCAATGACTGTGGTCACGTTGCCGTCCACTTTTCTCGATAACAGGATGATCGACTCAATGCGCTCGCCGCGAACTTCACGCGCCGCCACAACACCTGCATAGGCATGACCAAACTCAACGCTTCCTGCCGCGACCACACCTGCCTGCCCATTAATGGACATTGTCTCCGCTCGGGCAGCTACCACACCGCTGCTTTGCACAACAACATCACCAGCCTGCACAAGCCCAAGAGCCGATTGATGCGTCTTCACATTGGAAGCATTAACTTGAAGGCCGGCGCTCTGGCTCAATTCCACATCATCAGATTGGATCATCTGAGCAGAACTTTGGTGCATTCTAACCAATTCAGCCTTCACTAATTCTGCATCTACTTGAGAGAGATTGGCAACTTGCGGTTGTTCAGATGTGACAATTTCAGTTTTATCGGTCATTTTGCCTGCGTGTCTGTGGCAGAAAACGCGCCTCCTCGCGGAGGCGCAACATTGAGAACGGCTTGGATTTTATACGGAAGAAGGGGTTTCGTCAAGAAAAAGCCCTTGCACCCCAACCCGCTATTCGTCCTTCTTAAAGCGGTCGCGCATTCCCTTCACTTTGGATTGCAGATCCTGGAAAAAGTCACTTTCTACGATTTCCTTCACCTGTTTATCCAGCTTGGAGCGGTCCACCATAATTTCCAACTGTTGCACACGGGCGCGCAATGTTTTTTCGCGCTGAGCAACCTTATCCACCATAACCTTGAAAACTCCAGTAAGGGTGTCAATTTCGTCGTGGAAACTTCGCGGCTTATCCGATTCATCCTTCCATTCGTGGCTATAATCCCCTTCTGCGATCTCTTTCGCCACGCCAGCAAGACCAATAATGGGACGGGTCAAAAAGCCTGAAAGCCAAAATACCAGCAAGAAAATAAGAATATAACTAAGAACAAAGGCAATCGCCCCATTTCGAAGGATGTTCGCCTTCACTTCATCCACATAGCTCGCTTCAATATCCACACCAATAGCGCCGATGGCGTTTCCATTGTCATCAATGATAGGAGCATAGGTCGTGATCCATCTTCCAAAATCATCTTCATACGGCTCCCATGCATCAACCTGAGTGGTCAAGCCATTGAATATATTTGAGGATTTTGAAGTATAACGCTGGCAGAATCTAAAGCCACCGCGAGGCTCGCGGAAATATCCCGTACTGCCAATAGCAATGATCTCGCCAGCTTCGATCCCTTTAATATAAGTGTATAAACGTGTCTTTGGCTCGATCTGTTGAACAGACAAAAGCCAGTTTTCATGCTCCATATAAAGCGGGTTGTCCTCAGGGTAATATCCGTTTTTATCCTTGGGAGTATCTGCTGTTGGTTTTTCAGGCGGGCAAGCCGGGTTGTCGGTGCTCTCTTCTTCATAGAGTTTAACAAAACCGTCCTTATCCATTCCCTGAATGGCACCTGTGAGCGTATCTTGAAGATCCGTTGTGATCGTATCAAACACACGTGCAGATGTATATTCATAAAACCAGTAATAACTGGCAACAAAAACCGGAGTAAAAATAAGAATAAACCCGATCCAAATCTTCAAGCGTAAGCTGAAAAAGCGTCCGGCCGGTTTTAGAGGGCTTGTTTTTTGTTCATTCATCATACTCACATCCTATTGATTTATGGATTCAAGAACGTCAAGAACTACTGGATGCTCTTCCGGTAAGCCGTAATGATCCACCAGAAAAGCCTTTACAAAATTAGAGATCATTTCGCAAGTATATTTTTCAATGTTCACTTCAGGGTTCGGCAAAAAGCCAATATGCATGGGCGAAAATCGTATATTTGTAATTTCATCCATACGGCTGCGCCCATCCACCTCAGGAGGGAAAATTGGCTCAACATATTTTAATGGCAATTGCACCAAGCCATTGTTTATATAATGAGCCATAAGACGGCTTGGCTCCACCTCATTAACCATTCCGTATAAAGGCAAATCTCCTCTTTCTTTTGCATCTTGTATGACTCGATTCAAACATTCATAAATGATGAACACAGCCAGTCTGTTCTCATTTGCCACAACATCCCGAAAAGCCGGGTCCACAGCTAGTGAATGGGCCAAACCGCAGCGGCGGCCACGAACATACCGAAACGTGCGCAGGCCAGCCGGCTGACCATCCACCTCAACCAGCCAATAGTGAACGATATGTCCCTCGCGATGCTCATTTCCAAATTGAGCGCGCCGCCTCATCCTTGGAACGTAATGCTGATACTGTGGAAATAGCTTTGCATATAGCCCGAGCATTTTTTCAATTCGTTCTGTATCGCCAGAGCCAAGCAGCTCATAGATAGCGACGTTTCCCGCCTGCTGTACAGGATTCAAAAACATTACTTATCATCCTTCCCAAAATCCAACTTATCTAAAACGCTGGCCGCACGAGTGCGGCGCTTCAGTTGCCAACTTAACATGCTTTGCTCATACGTGGCCCGTACTCTGAAAGCGGCATAGACTGCCAGGAAAGCAACCGCAATGCCAACGCCCAAATAGATCAAAGAATATTGTTCGCGGGCAAGGCCGAATGTTATGCCTGTGGAAATAATACCAAACGCCACCAGGCTTCCAAGAATCGTTCCGCCAGATGGAAGGTAGCTATCGATGAACATGCTGACACGCCCACGTTTCTCGTTTGGCACCATGGCTTGAAAAGCTTTTCGGGTCGAAAGATCAACCGTATCATAGGTCACACGCGAGACACCTTGAGATATTGCGCTGCTCACATACCCAGGAATGAAAAAGTTTGCAATTACAGATCCCAACATCACAAAAGGTTGAATTAGAAAACTTCGTTTTAATGAAATACGTTCAATAATCTTTGCAGAAATGCTTTGCACAAAAATGGACGCAAAAGCAATAAGAAGATTATATTGAGCATAAAAGGATTGGAAACCGCTTCCAAGTTCTAGTTTTGCATCGGATAAGACATCATATAGAAGAATGGTCATCACGCTGCCGGCAGCCAGCATTCCCAGAGCAGACCATGCAAATGCAGGTACGGTTCTGATGAACTCCCACCCCTCTGAAAGAGATTCTTTCATGGATGTGGCTACACCGGAAGGCGGAGAAAGCTTCACTGTCCGCAAGCGGGTTTGCGCTATCAGATAGGCGAGAAGAAATATTGAAGCGTTGAGTAATAATAATTTAATAGGACCAAACCCGAGCTGCGCATCGATCGCTCCGATCCCAAGACCAACGATGGTGCCAACAAAGGCAAAATTTGCGATCACTGGCATCACACGTCTTCCTGTGGCGGGGTCGTAAATGTCGTTGACGAGAATCCAGAACACGACAGGAAAGAAGCGCCACTGCTGATCGTTGAGAAGATAGATCAGGGTGTAACTTATCGAGGCAGGGAAGGATTTGGAGAGAAATGTCAAAGGCAATACGGCATACAGGATCACAAAAATAAGCAGTACGCCAGCAAGCAGTTTGATGCGGTCAAAGCGGTCTACGATCAGAGATTGAATGCCTGTCGCGAGAATTAGCAAAACCATATCTACTGCCCAGACCAGTAAAATGTAATGGTCCTTGACCGTTCCTAAAAAGCCGCTGACAGATACGACTTTGGTGATGCCCATGGCTGCATAGTTTGCAAATAAAATAAAGCCGAGGGAAAAAACCAACCTCGACTCTCCAGCACGCAACGGGAACCATTGTTTCAATCTCTCGATCATGTAACGCCTCTATGCTAAGTAAGATAAGTACAACACTCAGGCTACTACCTGAGTGTATTTCTCGGGTTCCTTCTCAAAAGTGGCTTTGCAGCCCGGGGAACAAAAATAATAGGTTTTGCCTTTATATTCCGATTTCCATTGCGCAGTGGCGGGGTCAACTTCCATTTTGCAGACTGGATCGATTTCCATGTGTATTCTCCAGGTAATTTTGTATCGCGAGTATACCTGATATTAGGTGCACAACATATATAAAAAGGGTTGCGGAAATCAACATCAACCATCAATTACGAAAGGCGAAAACTTTATTTATCGGCGCTTGAGATTTTCTTTCCCTGTGTTACTCTTCCTCTGTTCTGTCAATCAGATTTTTCACCCCCAATTGTTTTTCATAAAGATCCAATAGCTCGTTTGCTTTTCGCCTAAACTCCAAATCGGTATTGTTCGGGTCTTCCAGATGAGCGACCAGCCGTTCGCGGAAATTATTGCTTGGTGAAGCAGGCAGAAGGGCTTTCAGTCCTTTAATCATGGCTTTGGCTTGTTCAATGACATCCAGTGCATCGGAAAGCGTGACACTTTCATCTATAACCAATTTGAGCAGCTTACATTTGTATGTGCGGCAGGCATGTGGATAGTCTGGCGAGGTATGGATGGGACACTTGCCCGCCCAAAGCGGACAGGGCAAACCAAAACCACGATTTTCAGGTTCGACCCCAAGCACGTTCAACCCCAACCCACGCACGGTTTCTACCTCAACAGATTTGAGCTTTGCCCAAAGAAATAGATGCCCCGTACAGCATAGTCCGCACGTGGTACACAAAATATCTGCTGGAGATAGGTTGGCTTCGTCATGTTCAGTCATGGCGGGAATCATATCACTGAACTATCAGCGAAGGAAAAGATGCAGAAAACAGGGTCAGCCGTCCGTTAGGAAAGAGGCGAAAAAAGTAGGCCACGTCTGTGACGTGGCCTACGGTGCTTTAGTTCAGCGGCAGTCCCAACTCTTCCAATTTTTCTTTGGTAGGCCAGCCCTTCTCATCCCAGCCGCGGAGTTTGTAAAACTCGGGCAGCATTTTGTCGAGTTCGACCACTTTGCCTTTGGCGGGACCATCGGGAAGGGGTTCGTGCAACATACGATGTGGAAGCGTATCTTCAACAGAGCCAGCTTTGAGCAGGAACATGCGCTCAAGGTTGTAGACGCGCTCGGCGGCTTTCAATGCCTCTTCGGGAGTGTAGCCCGCGCCCGTAGAGAAGTTCATCATTTCAGCAAGACGCTGCGGAAGGATCATGCGGTCTTTATTGAAGGCATAACGAATGGCAACGAAAACGCACAAGCCCGAGCTATCCATCAGCGCGAAGGAATCTTCAAAATGCTTGACGAGTTCAGGCTTGCCTTCGGTTGTGAGCGGATTTTCTTTGATGGGTACGCCAAAGACTTCTTCGTAGGCTACATCACCTTCCATGTGAGATGCGCCCTTGTTGGATGTTGCGTAGAGCAAGCCCATGCCCTGCGAGCCGCGCGGATCGTAGCCGGGGAATTCCTGCTTGCGTGTGGTGACGGCAATTTCGGGGTGTCCATATTTTTCAGCAAGGCGATAGCTGCCCTGCGCGAGGTCATTTCCAAATCCTTCACGATATGCCATCTTGCGAATCATTTCGATCATCGCATCGTGGTCGCCGAACTTGAGCGGCTGACCAATGATCTCTTCAGAGATGTAGCCCTTCTCGTACATTTCCATCGCGGCGGCAATCGTCATACCTGTGGTGATGGTATCCATGCCGTATTCGTTGCACAGATAATTTGCCTTGACCAATGCGGCAAGGTTGCTCACTCCACAACCCGTACCGAGCGATGAAATGGTTTCATATTCAGGACCTTCGCCCTTGCCTTTGTAAGGGCCATCGGGAACTTCAGTGAGGCGTCCGCAGGAAAGCGGACAGCGATAACAAGGCGTGTGACGGATCAAATATTGATTCTTGAGCGCGTCGCCATCGATGTTGTTCACGCCTTCAAACGTACCTTGCAGGAAATTGCGTGTGGGCAAAATACCGAGGGTGTTCGTCACCTGCGGCACGTAAGACGTTCCATAAATGCGCATGTTCGAACCCTTCTTCACATCCGCGCCTACGTTCTTGGATGTATCCACACTCAAGGCACGCATCTCTTCGGGCATGTGCAGCGCGGGGTTTTTATTTCCCATTGCCACAACTGCTTTGAGATTCTTTGAACCCATCACTGCGCCAACGCCAGAGCGGGCAGCCGCGCGATGCTTATCGTTCATGATGGCTGCCATCAACGCAAGGTTCTCACCCGCCGGGCCAATACATGCGACTCTCGCCTCTTCGGATGTTTCTGCCTTCAGGATATCTGTGGTCTCATGCACATCCTTCCCCCAAACATGCGCCGCAGACCTAACCTCGATCTGATCCTCATTCACAAACAGATACACAGGCTCGGGCGACTTTCCCTCAAAAATGTACATGTCAAACCCTGTGCGCTTCATCCAGGTTGGGAATTCACCGCCTGAGTTGGAGTGCGCCAGCGCACCCGTCAACGGGGATTTGGTAACCACCATATAACGGTTCCCAGTCGGTGCGGGGGTTGCAGTGAGCGGCCCAGTGGCGAAGATCAGCTTGTTCTCTGGAGAAAGCGGGTCGGTCATCGGGTCCATCTCTTTATAGAGATAGTGAATCGCCCATCCGCGCCCGCCGAGATAATCGCGCGCGATCTTCGGGTCAACATCTTCGGTGGTGACTTTATGAGTAGTGAGGTTTACACGTAATATTCTGAGGTGCCAGCCGTACATGGGAAACTCCTGTTTGGGAAAGGATGAATTAGCAAGGTTACAAGTTACAGGTTACGGGTTGAAGGTTTTCCTTTGTGTTTCTTCGTGTCCTTCGTGGATAATAATTTATCCGCCAGCGATCGCGGAAAATGCGGTGACCATATCACCTTCAACGAGGGTCGTGTTCATATCCACGGTCAGGCCGTTCAACACGATCACACTTTCATCATTGAGAGGGATATCGAAGCGGGAGATCGCCTCGTATACCGTTGTGCCAACAGGGACATCCAACTCCACCACGCCATGTTTCGCTTCGGGCGGAAGAGCTTCACGGTAGTTGGCGATTAGTTTGACGCGGATCATCATTTGTGAATTTTAGCATGAAAGCGGATAAAATATTTGCCATGAAAAGACAAATCCCTTATCACGGCTGGTGCTTCGTTTGCGGAAATGAAAACCCACACGGCATTGGCATCACCATGTTTGTGGACGACAATGGCGTCCTCACTTCCGAATTCACGTTGAATGAAGCACATCAAGGTCCGCCCGGCCATACTCACGGCGGAGCATCGGCAGCCATATTAGATGAGGTTATGGGGTTAGTGGTCTGGGCGGCAGGGTATAAAGTAGTAGCTGCAAATATCAATGTCAATTACCGAAAGCTGCTTCCGCTTCATCAGCCGCTTTTCGCGGAGGCACGCATTACGGAGGTTGGCGAGAGAAAGATCATCAGTGTAGGAGAGATCAAATTGGCAGATTCAACTGTCGCCGTGAGTGGAAGCGGGGTGTACGTCATCGCGCCACATTTATTTGGGGTATCACAATCAAAAGGAGTTGCATTATGAAAACTATCGGTCTGATTGGCGGCATGAGTTGGGAATCATCCATCGAGTACTATCGCATCATCAACGAAACCGCAAAAGAAAAACTCGGCGGCTTGCATTCGGCAAAAAGTTTGATGGTGACTGTGGATTTTGCTGAGATCGAAAAATTGCAACATGAAGATCGCTGGGATGAAGCTGGGCAAATTTTGGTGAAATGTGCGCAGGACCTCGAGCGCGGCGGCGCAGATTGCATTGTGTTGTGTACAAATACCATGCACAAACTGGCAGAGCAGATTATCGCCAATATCAATATTCCGTTTTTACATATTGCAGATGCCACTGCACAAAAGATTACACAAGTGGGAATTAAGAAAATCGGGCTGCTTGGCACGCGGTTTACAATGGAGCATGATTTTTACAAAGGCCGCTTGATCCAAAATTTTGGGCTGGATGTGATCGTACCCAATGTGGCAGATCGGGAAATTATTCACCGCGTGATCTATGATGAATTGGTGCAGGGAAAAATTGTGGATGCCTCGCGAAACGAATACAAGCGAATTATGGAAACTCTCATTGAAAACGGATCGGAGGGAATCATCCTCGGTTGCACAGAGATCGAACTGCTTGTGCAGCAGGGGGACAGTCGCGTCCCTCTTTTTCCGACCACATTAATCCATGCGGTCTCAGCGGTTGAATATGCCCTAAAGGATTAAATGAAACGTTTTATTTTCATCCTCTCATTTCTAATTCTTGCGGCCTGCAGTGCTGTTTCCACTCAAGAGCCCACTGCCGCTGCCGTCAAGCCGATCATCATACAAGTTGAGGAAAACCCTTACAGGCCACAGCCCGAAGATGTAAGCCTTACATTAGCCGGAGCCATTATTAATAATACAGGTCTGGTCGAGCGTTTTGACCTTGATCCCTTTCGTGTGGAGTTGAGCATCTCCGGTTCTGTACCAAGTGTGTGCAATGAATTACGCATTAATGTTGAACCGCCTAATGCCAACTTCCAAATTATGGTCGAGGTCTACAGCCTCATAAACAAGGATGTCGATTGCGATAATGTCTTTCAACAGTTTGAAGCCAATCTATTGCTAGGCGTATATTCCAATGGCAGATACACCGTATGGGTAAATGATGGATATGCTGGAGATTTCATTACGTATTAATGAAACTTTTTATACATGGCGAACGTCTGAGTAAATATGGAGATGATATGAAAAAAACAATTACACTGTTGCTTGTTCTAATCTTTGCTGTTACAGCCTGCGCCTCCGGTGTGGAAGATTCTGTCAGTTCAGATCCATCCTATCCAAATGCTTCTTATCCAAACACTGCGTATCCAAACAATTCCTTTCCAAACGAACAAAATTCATTCCTACCCAAGCCAGAAGATGGAAACCTAACCCGCGGCGTAGCCTTTATTGATTTCAAAGAGGTCCTTACGCTGGAAAGTTTTCCACTACAGTTTATGTTACATCTCACCGGCAGCTTGCCCACTCCTTGCAACCAATTACGTGTGGCCGTCAGCCCGCCTGATGCAGACAAAAAAATTCTGATAGATGTTTATTCCGTCTCCGACCCTGATAAGATATGCATACAAGTTATTGAACCTTTCGATGCGAGCATCCCCCTTGGAAGTTTTCCCGAAGGCAAATACACGATTTGGGTAAACGGTGAAATGGTTGCTGAGATTCAGTCGTAGTCGAAGAAACATTAGCCTCTACCTTCGTAAAGGTAGAGGCTTTTTTTATTCCATCCTGCTGACTGCGCCGATCTTCGCATTTACCAGCTTTACCAAATCCCCCACTCCCAATTGAATATCCAACCCGCGCTGGCCTCCAGAGATATAAATTTCATTGAAAGACTGTGCAGCAATATCAAGTACCACCTGAAAGCCTTTGTTGATCAACGCCAGCGGAGAAATCCCCCCGGCCTGCAACCCAGTCAACTGCTCGGCTTCACGTTCGGTTGGCAGGTGCATTTTCTTCTCGCCTAAAAACGAAGCCAGCATTTTCAAATCCACCACATGCGGCGCAGGGATGACAGCCAGGACCGGCTTGCCTTTTTCACGTTTGGTCACAATGGTCTTGAACACCTGCCCTACAGGTACGCCCATTAATTGTGCAACTTCCACCGCGCCGAGTTTTTCGGCAGGCACTTCGTGCGCAGCATATTTCACCTTGCGCGCATCCAAAAATCTTGTGACATTATTTGTGATGGTCATGTTTTATAAAATCCTGTACAATTATATAACAATGGAGGCTGGCATGTCCGATCAGGAACAGGAAAGACTCAAAAGACTGCGCGAAAAACAGCTTCAAGCACGCGACCCGCTTGTCAAACAGCGGCAATTCCAGCATAGCAGCGCAGTAAAAGAAAAGCGAATGCGCAAACCTTTCTCCATGTCTAAAGCATGGAAAGATATTCCCCACATTATCAAATCCCCATTCTACGGCCTTATCCTCGGCGTCATTATCATCTTCATTCTCCCAGTTTTCTGGAACTCACCCTATGCAATTTACGCAGGCGCAGGCGCAACACTTCTATTCATTGTCTTCGGAGCGATCATGGGCAACTCGCTTGATCTGCGTGACGACATCAAAAACCACATCAAATAATTGGACAATAAAGACGCTTCGCACTTAATCTGAAATCTGATTCCGCACAACGAACATTATCCACACCCAAACTTTGGAGGCAAAATGATCACCACGGAAACATTATCTCAGTTCGGTTTATTTCATGGACTTCCCGAAGCACTGCTCAATGAGATCGCAGCGATATGCAGCGAAACCTCATACAAGAATGATGAGTATGTCTTCCGTGAGGGCGAGACCGCAGACAAATTGCACCTTCTCGTAAAAGGAAGCGTTGCCCTGCGCGTCAAACTAACCTCACGCCCCGATAGTGTGACCGTTTCTTTTATTTCCACACCTTTTCAAAGTTTTGGCTGGTCTGGCGTTGTTCCTCCCTTTCACTATACATCCAGCGCCCAATGCGATGAGGATTCAGAACTACTAACCATCCCTGCCGCACCGTTCATGAAACTGCTGGAGCAAAACCCTGAAGCTGGGTTCAAGGTAATGCAGCGTATCACGGTCATCATTGCAGATCGTTTGCGAAACAGCCATCAGGCGTTGTTGAAGACGATCTAACTTCAGCGTTGTAAAAAACATCAGTAAACTGAAGCAGGCATGGGCGCAGAGTGAAGCGCCCGTCCTGTTTTGATTCTATATTCCAAGGTAGTACAATTATCCACATGAAAACAGCCCTTGCTGCCATTCCTCTTGAAAAATTACTGGAGCAACTTCCAGAAACCTTCACCGTTGCCGACCGTGAATTGGTGCAGCGTGCCTATCTTGTGGCAGAGGAAGCGCACCGCGAACAAAAGCGGCATTCGGGCGAGCCATATATCAATCATTGTATTGCGGTGGCGAGCATTCTCGCGGAATTAAAAGTTCCTTCGGAAGTGATCGCAGCAGGATTGCTGCACGATACCGTGGAAGATACATCGGTCACGCTGGCAGATATTCGCCGTGATTTTGGGGATACGGTAAAAATTTTGGTGGACGGTGTAACCAAGCTCACTCACCTGCCGCGGGTTTCGCGCGGCGATCAACATGCTGAAAATGGGAACAATGGGCATGAGCCTGAAGAACCTGCCACCGAGCCTGCCTTGCTTGGCCGTAAAGAGGATATGATCTCGGAGACGCTGCGCAAAACTTTCCTTGCCATGGGCGAGGATGTGCGCGTGGTGCTGATCAAACTGGCAGACCGCCTGCACAACATGCGCACGCTTGGGCACATGCCTGAACACAAACGTCAGCGCATTGCGCAAGAGACGCTGGATATTTTTGCTCCGCTCGCAAACCGACTCGGCATCTGGCAGATCAAGTGGGAATTGGAAGACCTCGGCTTTCGGCATGTGAACCCTGAGAAATATAAAGAGATCGCAGAGCTGCTGGCAGAAAAAAGGCCAGACCGCGAAGCGCAAATGGAAGCAATAAAAGAAAACCTGGTAAAGCTGCTGGAGAAAAATAATATCAAGGCAGAGATCAGTGGTCGCCCAAAGCACATTTATTCAATTTACAAAAAAATGCAGAAGAAGGATAAGCCCTTCAATATGCTTCATGATGTGCGCGCGGTGCGGTTGATCGTTTCTGATGTGCCTTCTTGCTATGCCGCGCTGGGTGTGATCCACACCACGTGGCGGCCCATCCCCGGTGAGTTTGATGATTACATTGCCGCGCCAAAGGATAATTTTTACCAGTCGCTGCATACAGCAGTAGTATATGAAGATAAGCGTCCGATTGAAGTGCAGATCCGTACCCATGAGATGCACCTGAGTGCGGAGTATGGCATTGCGGCTCACTGGCGCTACAAGGAAGGCACGAAGCATTCCGACAAAAATTTTGAGCAGCGGGTCAATTCGTTGCGCTCGATGATGGAATGGCGCTCAGACGTGAACGATGCGGCTGAGTTCGTTGAATCCATGCGCAGCGATGTGTTTCAAGACCGTGTCTATATTTTCACCCCGCGCGGCGACATCATTGACCTGCCCGCCGGCTCCACCCCCATTGACTTTGCCTACCACGTCCATACAGACATAGGTCATCGCTGCCGTGGAGCGCGGGTGAACGGAAAACTGGTTCCGCTTTATCAGGAATTGAAAACAGGCGACCAGATCGAGATTCTCACCACCAAACGCGGCGGCCCCAGCCGTGATTGGTTGAACGCCAACCTCGGGCTGGTACGCACATCCCGCGCGCGCTCAAAGATCAAGGTTTGGTTCAAGAAGCAGGAAGATGAGCAAAATCTCGCACAAGGGCGCGACACGCTCGAACGCGAACTGCAACGGCTTGGGCTGACGGAAGTCAATTACGAAAAGCTGGCGCGAGACATGGGTTATAAAAACCCGGATGAGCTTTTCATTGCGCTTGGGTGCAGCGACCTTTCCATCAGCAAGATCATCAAACAGTTTTCAGAGAGCGAAACCACAGAAGAAATTCTCACGGCAAATGCGCTCGCCTCGCCAAAAACATCCACAGATGCCGTGGAAGTGGTGGGGCTAAAAGGGATGCTTTCCAGCATGGCGCGCTGCTGCAACCCCATGCCAGGGGATCAGATTGTTGGCTTCATCACCCGTGGACGCGGCGCAACCATCCATAGACAAGACTGCCCGAACATTTTACAAACGAAAGACCGCGAACGCATTCTGCAAGTAGGCTGGGGACATGTAGAGCGGACGTATCCCGTGCCTGTGAATATCAAGGCGTACGACCGCCAAGGTTTGGTCAGCGATATCTCCAACCTGCTTTCGGATGAAAATATCAACATAGCGAATGTGACAGTAAACGTCAACCGCAGTATTGCAGATCTGCGCCTGATCATTGAAGTAAAGGGCATTACCCAACTCAGCCGTATTCTCACACGCATTGAGAATTTGCCAAATGTCATGGAAGCCCACCGCATAAACCCCGGATAACTGCTTTTCCTGGCTTCTCAAAAACTTTAACGATTTACAAATATTTCAAGGGGAGGCATGGGGTATAATCGCGGCGCATTCAACATGTTATCCGTAACCGAAGCGCGCGAACGCATCCTTTCAAATTTTCAAACTACAGCAGCAGAAGGCATTCCGCTGATTGCTAGTGCAAACCGTGTGCTGGCTATTGACGTTTCTGCCGCACAAGACTTCCCCCTATTTGACAACTCAGCCATGGACGGATTTGCCATCCGCTCGGAAGATACTTCCGCTTCACGCGTGACCTTGAAAGTGGTTGCAGATATTCCGGCAGGGTCCACGCCGAAAGTGACTCTCCAGCCAGGCGAGGCAGCGCGTATTATGACAGGAGCACAAGTACCTGCTGGCGCAAACGCCGTCATTCCCGTGGAAGATACAGACTTTCACAACCATGCGGCAGGCACGACTGCACCTGAAGTAATCTCTTTCGAGAGGCCAGTGAAAGCGGGCGAAAATATCCGCACGCGTGGGATGGATATTCACGCTGGTGAAATCGTTTTAAAAAAAGGGCAAACTCTCAAGCCGCAAGACCTGGGTCTGTTGGCAATGCTGGGGTTTGCGAACGTGCAGGTTTACAAAAAACCGCGCATTGCCCTGCTCTCTTCTGGTGACGAATTGCTGGCAGTGGATGCTCCACTAGAGTCAGGCAAGATCCGCGACTCGAATTCGTATACCCTAGCCGCATCCATTGAAAGCGCCGGCAGCGAAGTCATTCGGCTGGGCGTGGCAAGAGATACACGCGAATCTGTAGAAGCGCTTTTTCAAAAAGCCCTCAGCGAAAATGTAGATTTGATTCTCTCATCTGCTGGGGTGAGTGTGGGCGCGTTTGACTATGTAAAAGAAGTGATCGAGGAAAACGGCTCATTGAACTTCTGGCGCGTGAACATGCGCCCGGGTAAGCCGCTGACATTTGGTAAATATTTTGATAAGCAATTCATCGGTCTGCCGGGCAACCCTGTCTCAGCGTTCGTTGGGTTTGAGGTTTTCGTACGTCCCGTGCTCGAGCGGCTGAGCGGCAAATTGGAAAGCAGCAGGCGCAGGATTAAAGTAAGAAGCGCAGAAGAAATCGAATCTGATGGTAGAGAAAGTTATCTGCGGGCAAAACTCCGTGAAGAAAACGGCATCCAAATTGCCCAATTAACCGGGCATCAGGGTTCGGGGAATCTGCTCTCTTTGGTACAAGCGGATGCTTTACTTATTATCCCCGCTGGTGTAAAATGCGTGCCTGCTGGTCAGGAAGTAGAGGCTTTACTATTGTGAGGAAGCATGGATAAATGGTTGTACCGCGCAACATTTGCGCTTGTGATCGTTGGTTTGCTCGTTTCAATTTACATGACCATCTACAAGGTCACATCGAATGACAGCATGTGCCTGGGTTCAGGCGATTGTTCCACAGTGAACGCAAGTATTTATTCAGAAGTGAATGGTATTCCTGTAGCTGTGGTTGGCGTGTTTGGTTATCTCGCAATTTTAGGTGTGTTGTTGTTCGAGAATCGCAATTCGTTTTTTAAACAGAACGGCACGCTGATGATCTTTGGAATGGCGCTGACCGGCTTCATTTTTACAGTCTGGTTGATCTATGTTGAGATCGCACTGTTAAAGGCTCTTTGCCCGTTCTGTGTCACATCACAGGTTGCAATGACACTCATCTTTATTATGGCTGTCATTCGCCTGATCAAAAACCCCCAATCTTAGGAGGAAGTGAAAAATGCCCCGTATTAAATGTCACTACGCAGATTGTGTGTTCGTTGATGAAGGTTATTGTTCTGCCGCTGCAGTGGAGATCGACCCAGACACTGGCTGTGCCACTTACTCTCCCTCAGATGCTGCTGTTGTAGCGGAAGATGACTGGGATGAGGAAGAAGAATCGGAAGAATGGGAAGACGAAGAATCCGATGAAGATGATGATGAGTGGCTTGACGACGAAGACGAATTCTAACCCTCGCTTCTTTACTAACTAAAAATTGACAGCAAGCAAAAA